>NZ_CP035544.1:0-327500 GCF_004139715.1 Muriicola soli
AACATGCCCGACATCAATCAGAATCCCGGGATACTTGAGTTTCTCAATGACTATACAGAACTTGGATTTAGCTCTGTACTCTTGTTCTTACTCATTGGGACAGTACTTACTATTGTGGTTCAGTCTTCCAGTGCTACCATGGCCCTGACATTGTTGATGACTGCGGAGGGCTGGATACCTTTTGACTTGGCAGCCGCTATGGTTTTAGGGGAAAACATCGGAACCACCATAACGGCCAATCTGGCGGCAATTGTTGCTAATTTCCATGCGAAAAGGACGGCCAGAGCCCATTTGATTTTTAATCTGTTGGGCGTTTTGTGGATGCTGATTTTGTTTTATCCTTTTTTAAATCTGATAAGCTGGGTTGCGCAACAAATAGGTAGTGAATCGCCTTATGTAAACGCTGCGGCAATCCCTGTGGCTATCTCCTTGTTCCATACATTTTTCAATGTATTGAACACCTTTTTACTGGTTTGGTTTATAACACCAATATCAAGGATTGTCGTGTGGTCTGTTCCCGAGAAAATAGAAGTTGAAAGGGAAATAGATGAGCCGAAATTTTTAAATCAGAAAATGTTACAATTCCCTGAAACAGCAATTGCCTCCCTACTCAAAGAGTCAAAATACCTGTTTCAAAATACCATCTTTGAAATCGTAACCCATGCTTTAAATATTCACAGAGAAGACATTAAATCCGAATTAAAAGCAAAAAAAGTAGTAAAAAAATCTATAGAGGATTTCAAGACAGATGTAAGGGCATTGTATTTAAGTAAGGTTAAGAATATCTACGGAGAAATTATCCGATATGCTACTAATGCCCAAAGCACCTTAAAACTAACTAAGGTTCAGAATAACAGAATTTTGGAAATCAAAGTTGCCAACAGGAAAATGGTGGAGGTTTTGAGGGATGTAAAGGAATTAAACAGAAACGTGAGTATATACTTTGTCTCGGAAAACAAGCATATAAAAAAAGAATACGACCTCTACAGAAAACTAGCAGTTCAGGTCCTAAGGGTGATTTACAATATCCCTACTGATGACACTGAGGAGCTGCAAAAGAATTTAATAGTACTCAGAAAAAAAACCAACAAGAAACTTTCGGAACACAATGTTCAAATTGATCATTTGATTCGCAAGAACCTTATCACTACTGACATGGCTTCTTCTCTGGTCAACGACAATGACAACGTCCGGGATGTACTCAACAACCTGATCACGGTGGCCGAATTGTTGTATTGCCGAAGTGATACCCTGTTTGCTCCTGTTAACGAACAAAAGGAATCGCTAATAGAGGTCGCATAGAAATTTAATCAGAAGCCGGGGATTAATCCTCCGAAACATCAAAGGCTTTCCTTATAGGATGAAAAGTGAAAGAAACCTTTGATCTCTATTCTTCTATTTTCGCAGGTTCCACCGAATCGTCATAATTGGAATAATACAACTCCAATAGTTTCATGGTAGCCTCTATCAAATCCTTGGTTTCTAAAAGCAAAGAGAAATAAAGGGTGGTGTTTTTAGGACTCGATTCTTCTGATCTTGTTCTTGTGATTTGTTTTTCGATTTTTTCTTTGACCAGATCATACAAGCGTTGCTTATTTTGGAGTATCTGTCCAATTTCTTCGTAAGACTCATTGTCAAAAGCTTGCTTGGTGCTATTGAACAAGGTTTCGAGTTCACTATTGATTTCCGTTAACTCTTTAACCTGATTAAACTTCAATTTCTTGTGATTGTTATTCACATGCTTATGACTGATCTTGGTAATGAATTCCAGGGATTGAGAGATATCGGTTAAATAACTCAATATGTTGATATAAAAATTACTGGCCTCAACACTTGAATCGTCCAGATTCTTGATAAAATAAAATAAATGGTTCCGCAGATCGTCAATTTCTGATGAAAGTTTGACGACGTTACTCTTATTCTTTTTCAGTCGTTCGAGATCCTGTTTCGCAAGACCATCTATGCTAATCCGGTATAATTTGCTGCTCCTTTTCATCGCATTAGAAATGTTCTTGGAACTCTCTACGATAACGCCCTGAATAGACTTGCTCTCGGTTTTTATCAGCCTGTCTTCCGCCAGGATTTCCTTGGATTTCCTATTGTAAGAGATATAATTTCTCGCCAGTAAAAGGATGGCAACAAATAATAAAATACCTATGGCAGCCCCTTTTCCAAAACTGATCAATGCCAAAATAATCCCGGATGCCACAAAAGCGATAATAGCCGTTAAGAACCAGCCCCCTATAACATTTAGTACTCCTGCAACCCGATATACAGCACTTTCGCTTCCCCAGGCCCGGTCTGCCAAAGACGTACCCATGGCTACCATAAAAGTAACATAGGTTGTGGAGAGGGGCAGTTTATAGGAAGTGGCAATAGAAATAAGGATACCTGCCACCATTAAGTTAACAGCAGCCCTGACCATATCAAAGGCCGGAAGTTCGTGTACCTTTCCGGATGGAAGGGCAATTGCCGGTTTTTTAAAACGGGAATCAACCTTATCCAGTAAAGATTTAGGGAGCACAGTGGCTGTATACTCTGATACCATAATAGTGAATCGAACCAACATTCTTGAGATGTAATTTGGCTCAAAGCGTTCTTTGGTATCACTTTGTCTTGCCAAATTGATTTCAGTATCGGCTACATATCTGGCCTTTTTGGAAAACCATAGCGTGACTACCATTACCATTCCGGATAAAAACAGTAATACCGTTGGCGTTGGTACTTTTGTAGCCAGGACATTCATGCTGAATTCACTTGCTGGCACGCCTGAAGCCGTCCATGCTTCATAAGACTGATAGGCCGCAATGGGTACACCTATAAAGTTAACAAGGTCGTTGCCTGCGAAGGCCAGAGCTAATGCAAAAGTTCCAACTCCGATGATCAGCTTGTAGATATTCGTATTGAATGAAACTATCAGCAAATAAGATAATAATGACCAGAAGACCAAACTTATAGCCACAATGGCAAGTACCTGGCTTTCTAAGAAATTGCTAATAGTCATTCCTCCAATTAAATCATAGGTTTCTCCGGCAAAGGGGGTGCCTTTAATACCTTTCATAAAAATGAAATAGGTGATTGCAGATAAGGCAATTCCGCCAAATACAGCACCGACCCATTTAGCTTTTCTTTCAAAATTATAGGATAGGAGAATACGGGAAATCCATTGTACAATAGCCCCAATAGAAAATGCAACTACCACGGAAAGCAGGATGCCCGAAATGATCTGAAGTGCTTTTGAGGTATTGATATAAGTAATGATATCACTAAAATCACCCCCGTCAGCTCCAATTTTTAAAATGGACATGGCCACAGCTGCTCCCAGTAGTTCAAATACGATGGAGACGGTAGTTGAGGTGGGCATCCCCAGGGTATTAAAAAAATCGAGAAGAAGTATGTCTGTAATCATCACAGCCATAAAAATGAACATGATCTCATCGAAATAGAACTCGCCGGGATTGAAAATTCCCTTTCGGGCTACCTCCATCATCCCACTGGAAAATATAGCGCCAAATGCAATACCAAGACTGGCAACTATCATTATGGTCCTGAAAGAAATGGCCTTAGAACCAATGGCAGAGTTGAGAAAATTCACGGCATCATTACTGACTCCGACAACCAGATCCGCTACAGCCAGGGCGGCCAGAGCAATGATCATTATAAAGTAAATATTTTCCATTTTGTCTTAAAAATAAGGATGTAAATATCTAAAGTGTGCTTATTAGCAGTGTTATGTAATCGTTATTTCTATTTTTAGAAATGAACATCAAGTTGTAATCTGAACATTATTTCATTTGTCCTATTATCTATAGAAAGATAACTTAGATCTGTCTGCACCTTCAGTTTATGACCGACAATATACTTAGATAATCCCAAAGTGTATTGCGTTTCTGGGCTTCTTCCGGTAATTCCTTCGTCTAAATTTATGGTGGTATACCTCCCTGAAACCTCTAAGTTATTCCGAAACAAATATCCACTTTGTAAGTTGATACCGTCTCCAACCCACACCACATCGCCGGTTGCTGTACCGTCTGAGTTTTTGGCAATTGGGTCATTGGCGTCTCTGTTGGCATATTCCCACATAAAGGAAAATCCATTGTATTTAAACATACCGTCAAAGAAAAAAGTATTGATAGTAGTCTCGTACAGGCCGGTATCATTTATCATATAAGAACCTAGGTTACTTCTGGTTTTTACGGCATCCTGATTGATATCGTAATTTACAGCGAACATCAACTTCGGTTTATCTTCGCGCTTGAGGTCACTCCCGCTATAATCGCCCTTGCTTTGGAATTCACCAAAGGGAAGAAATTCTAAACGTCCTGTATATTGGTAACCACCCAGATTACCGTCGGTAATATTACGTCCTTCCCCCTGAGAAAAAGCTATTTTCTCCCTTACAACAAATCTATCTGTTAAATCGAAATGATGCCTTAGCTGAAAGCCCATATCCCGATCTATATTAAATCTACTGTTTACCAAAGACCGGTCAACCTGCTGCAAATTTCCGGAAGAAATTACCCTTTCGATATTCCCCGGCAATTTTGTCTGTCCAAACCAAAGTTCAAAATTTTCATAAAAATTCCACATAACAACGGCATCCAGAATATATCGCGGAGTATTGCGGGTAAATTCTGATACTCCTGAAATATCGCGGTTAGACAGGCCTAACTCTATTTTATATTTAAGTTTTGGAGAATAGGCATAGCCGTCAAATTTTAAACGTGCCCGTCTAATTAAGAAATTCGTTTCATTATCTGACAGGAAGCCATCTGAACCATCCTGCCCTTCTGAGATGGCAAGGATCTGCATACGAGCACCAATTTTCATCGTAAATGAACTGTCTTTTCCAACCAAATTAAAAAGACCCTTTCCAAAGGCCGGAGCATTGCCATCCTGGGCATGTACAGAAGATATAAAAAAGAGGAGAGAACCTATAAAAAGTAGTTTAGCCTTCATAATCGTATTAGTTTTTGTCGAAGGCAAATAAACGGCTTGGATGTTAACTGAAGGTTAACCTAAGATTATAAAAAAACTGCCTTGGCCAAAGGCAGTTATTAGTACTCATATAACTCAGTCGACAAAAACTAAACGTACATATGAAATAACTAATGAGTGTAATTAATTACTCTTCAAAGAACATACATAAGTATGATATAATTGTAATTCAAAGTTTAAATTATCATTAATAGTATTTCACAACACTGTTATTAACAAAATAATAGTCAATAGGTTACGTTTTAAATGTAAAATAAATGTTAGCTTAAAGTTGAATTAAAGTTAATTTCGAATTACCTTTAAGTGTAGTTATAGATTAAGATCATGAAAAAAATAATTCTATTATTGACCATATGCGCAATGACTTCCATCGTGTACAGTCAGAAAGACCGGGAACTGAAACTAAACGAGGAGACAAACCTCATAGAAGTAAAAGAATATCATGATAATGGCCTGATTAGTCAGGAAGGCACTTTTAATTTGGAGGGTCAATTACACGGGGAGTGGGTAAGTTTTAATGATCGGGGTGAAAAAATCTCAAAGGGCTCTTATGTAAATGGCCAAAGAACAGGTAAGTGGTATTTTTGGTTAGGCAATTCCGTCAAAGAAGTAGAATACAGTAAAAATGCTATTGCTAGTATCGATGGTGTAAAAAACAAAACGCGCTTGGCCGACAATCACTAATTGTTCTTCAAATTTTAATTATTAAAAAACATCCCGCTAAATGCGGGATGTTTTATTCTTCAGCCTTTTTATCTTGTTATTTACGCGTTCGCCTGGAATTGGGGGAAGTCTTTATTCCCGAGGCCTCTCTCGATGTTTCTTCTGAGACTAACTCGTTGATATTGATCCTAATAGCAGAGAGTTCATGTTGGATTTGGGTTGCCTGACCCTGTGACACAATTAAAGGTAATTCGAGGGATTCATAACCGGGATAACGAACTATTAAGGTATATGTGCCGGGTGTTATCCCTTCAATTTCAAAATATCCCCTAAAATTAGTTTGAGTTTGAAATGGAGTATTTTCCAATTCAATATGTGCAAATACAAGGGGCTCGTTATGAAGCTCATTGTCTAATATGTTTCCTGCTATACTCCCGTTCTTTTGTGCAGAGAGGCATATGGTAAAGAGGACGAAGCAGAGTAGAATTGCTTTTTTCATTATTTTTCTGAATACAACCACAAAGGAAAGCCAGGAATGTAAAAACAATGTTATCCTGAGATTAATATTTAGTAATTATTAGAGCAAAGAAAGCCCTGTTAAACGGGGCTTTCTTTGCTATTTATGATTATT
This sequence comes from Muriicola soli, assembly GCF_004139715.1. Taxonomy (GTDB): domain Bacteria; phylum Bacteroidota; class Bacteroidia; order Flavobacteriales; family Flavobacteriaceae; genus Muriicola; species Muriicola soli. Next base: position 6,293 of record NZ_CP035544.1, read on the forward strand.
AAACATCTCAATTAGTTAATACCTACTGTCCAGCCGGCTCCCCAGGAAACCACATCCGTTCCGTTTCCGTTTCCGACTCCGCTGATAAAATCACCTTCAGTAAATGCGTAGCCGGTATCGTTCTTAAGATTGGTGGTAACGTTGTTAAAAGTTACATCTGTGACACTTAATAGGCCATCAATAACCCCCTGCCCGGTAGGATTGTCTCCTGTATCTCCATCGAGATCAAAGGCTTCATCAAAATCAGTTAATACCAAGTTTGTAAAATTTCCCTGAGTTCCGGCACGCAAACGTACAGCTTCGCTACCATCATTGGCGCCAACGATAGTAACATTAGATACTACAGGGGCAGAAAAGTAGCCTGCCTCATTGCTAAAGTCGGTATTATAACCATCACATTCAAAGGCTTTGTCATGAGAAACTCCATGTTGCACATAAATATCGGTTAGCGTTCCGGTAAAGCCTTCTGTCCAGTCGATAGAATCGTCTTCTGTATTTATTATTGCAATATGGCTTGCATTAACGGTTCCACCAAAGAACTCTATCCCGTCATCGGATCCTTCAAAGATCTGCACATAATCTACCACAGTACCACTTCCTACGGCATACATAGAAAGACCATTTAATTCGGCATTTCCATCAATGGCTCCGCCGGCATACTCTATTCGCACGTATTGAAGAGAACCAGAATTATCTGCCGGCATGTTGCCTCCGTATGAAAGCCCACCCACTTCTGAGGTAGAAGTATCAGTGGATCCATTTGCTGTAGAGTTGATGGGTGCAAAACCGCAAATTACCAATCCACCCCAATCTCCTGATGAGGGACTTCCGGCATTGGAAGTAAACACAATAGGCTCAGAAGCCGTGCCAACAGCGTTGATCTGAGCTCCCTGCTGAATGGCGATATAAGCGTTTACCCCTACAGGTTGTGCTCTAACAGTCATTCCTGCAGGAATTGTCATAGTAGTTCCCGGGGCCATTAATACGGGTCCGGTAACCACATAATCATTTGCAGGATCCAGGTTGAGATCCTCTGTGTAAACACCACTTAAATTTACAGTGGAAGAACCAGGCTCTCCATTGCCTCCATTGTTATTTGTGGTATTGTTAATGACACTATTATCGTTGATAATAATATCGGCAGTATCATCACTTTCGCAGGCAATAAGCAGGGAAGCAACAATACCAAAGAGAAATAATCTGTTTTTCATTGTTTTAAGTTTAAATAAGAATTAGAATTTATATTTAAGAGTCAGGCCCACATTGATCCCTCTTTTAAACTCCCTCAAAGTAACGTCACCGTCTTTGACAAAGCCCTGCACAAGAGGGTTGGTATCTTCTACCCCGGTATTCTCACGAATTAAAGAAATATCAGGATCCAGTAAATTTTGTGCACTGAGATTGGCTTCAAAATGCTCTCCAAATGAATTTGTCCAAACAAAGTTTAGGGTTGGGACAGCTTTTTCAACCATATTACCCAGATTCCCACTACCTATGGCATAAATCCGATCTGAGAAATAAGAGTATGCTAATGTTGCTACAGGTTTATAGTTTTCAAATCCCGGACTAAAATTTATATCTGCATTCAGAATAAATGGTGAAGCACCTTCCAGTTCTTCTGTAGTTCTGTCTGCGAAGGAAGTACCGAAGGTAAATCCATCCGTTGTGGAAACTGTTTTTAGGTCTTGCTCTGTATGTGTATAAGCTGCATTTGCTCCGAAGGACAAGACTGCATTCTCATCAGAATCATTGATGATGTTCTTTCTTAACTCTACTTCAACGCCATATACCTTAGCTTGATCACCTGTTCTGAAGTAACGTTGGTTTCCTGTGGCATCTGTGGCAACCACCCTGTTCACAGGATCATTTATGGTCTTGGCAAATGCAGCCACTGAGATGAGTTCTCCTCGATTTGGAAACCATTCGTATTTCAGGTCGTAATTATATATCTCAGAAAAAATAGGACCTGTACCATCTGGCTTTCCAAGAAGATCCGGGTTACCCCCAACCCGCTGAGTAACACCTTCATAGACGAAATTGGCAGACTCTTTAAATTCGGGAAAAGAGGCAGTTTTAGAGAATGAAAATCGTAAGTTGGCGTCCTCGTTTAAGGCGTATTTGACGTTTAAACTGGGAAGATAAATATTCTCATATGCCTGTCTGAATCCGGGATCTGTTGGGACAGGATTAATCACATCGTATACAATTCCCTGTTGATAGGCTTCAATACGGAAACCTGGGATTAAAAGCCATTTATCGCTCAGATTTAACTCTGCTGTGACATAGGCTGCATGAACATCCAGATTACCTTTATAGGTGTTTTCATAAATCTGCGGTCGGTTCTGTAAACCAATATCTAATCCCTGGGGATTCCGAACAATAAAGAGATCCCATAGGCCACTTCCGGAAGGAATATTAATGTTGGATACATTAAAGAAGTCATCTAAGTTATTCACGTCTGTTACAGGATTCGCATTTTTATCAACGATCTGATAGCCATATCTCCAGTTATTGAACCTGCGTTCTTTGCGCCTTCCGTTGTAACCAAAGTTGAATGTGACCTCCTCTGAGACTTTTTTGTTGAGGGTGATGTAACTACTCAATTCGTCATCTTCGATACTCTGAAAGAATCGTTGATTATCAAAGGCAATATTGTCGTAAAAAATGGGGTTGGTAGAAGGGTCATCATCCAAGGCAAATTGATAATCTTCCAAAGAGATACGCTTTCTGTCCGGTTCATCAGAGAACACTTTGTTAAAACCTATTCCCCAATCAAGACTCCAATCATCATTGAATGTATGGGCACCGTTCAACTGATTTACAAAGATCATATCCTGATTAAACTGCACATTTAATTGAAAGTAACCCCCATCCCCATTATTACTAAAACCATCGCGGTTAAAACCATTTCCGCCTATCCCGTAATAACCTACCGCATCTCTGGCGCTGTTCACAAAAAGGGAGGTGAACTTTAGCTTGTGATCTTTATCTATCCTGTAGGTAATATTTCCCATAGCTGTTGTCGTCGTACTATAAGCATACTCGTTTACCAGGGGGAAACGCACTTTTATATCATTGGTAAAATCCAGAGCGGGACCTTCTAAAAACTCGTAGCCATTACTGAAACTTGCCATTCCAAAAAAACTCAATCGAGATTCTTCATTGATGTTTAAGGAATATCCACCTTCAATAGTGCCGGAAATATTCGTTGGGTCCGGCGCTGCTTCAGGATCAACTCCATGGGATAGAATAATCGCAAAAGGATCATTATCGTATCTGTTGTAAAATCCAAAAAAACTGGTGCCTTCACTTGTTACAAATTCGGTTCCTGCTGCATTAGAGTTGACACCGCTGCCTAATGAAACATTGAGAAATCCATTTCCGGTGTATTCTTTAGAATCTATGTTGACATTACCTGCGGCAAAGTCTCCGTAAAAAAATGGTGTATATGCTTTACTAACGGCTATGTTCTCGATAATACTGGAAGAGAAAAGATCGAGGTCAATATTTTTTTTGTTCACGTCCGTGGAAGGTAATGAAAGCCCGTTCATCGTTGTATTTTGGTATCGATCTCCTAATCCACGTACATAGACGTCACTAGACCCTTGTTGCTTTGAAATACCGGATATTTGCGCTACAGCTGCTGCGGCATCATCTATGCCCTTGCGGGTAAGTGCTTCAGCACTAATAGATTCTTTTATTTGAATGGCTTTCTTCTGATCTAATAACAAAGCTACTTCAGAGTCTTTAGCAACTGAGGTAGTGATCACAACTTCATTCAAAGAAACGCTCCCCGCTCCAAGGGCTGCATTAATTTCGGTCACCTTCCCGGCATCTACAACCACGTCAGGAATTTCAAGGGTTTCATAACCCAGAAATGTAAAGACGATGGTATAAGTTCCCGGGCTAACATTAGTGATTTCATACAGCCCGTCAAAGTCGGATGTGGTACCTTTTAAGGTGCCTTTAAGAATGACATTGGCAAATGCCAGGGGTTCATTGCTCATTTCCTTATCGCTAAGTTTTCCAACAATGCTACCGGTACTCTGAGCAAGTACAGATCCTGTGTATAGAAGAATGAAAGCTATATATAATTGTTTCATTGAACTTTTTTTCAAATCACGGTGCAAAGAACGGGGGAGTGGGTAAAGGCCATGTTATTCCTGAGTTAAACATTTATTTAGTAAAGGTTACATTAATGTTAGCAGATTAAGTAAATGTTACGACCGGTAATTTATCCTAAGTAATGGGACAGATGAAAGTAGTATCTTGCGGAAAATTTTATATGATGAACTGGGAACAACTCCTTTCTTTACGGCGTTTCGGAGACCTTGACAAGCGAAATAGAAAAGATCAGGATGAAACCCGACTGGGCTTTGAAGTAGACTATGATCGCATTATTTTTTCTGCTGCATTTCGTAGCCTTCAGGACAAGACACAGGTCATCCCATTGTCCAAGACCGATTTTGTACATACGCGTCTTACTCATAGTCTAGAAGTGTCTGTGGTGGGGAGAAGTCTGGGGCGTGTTGCGGGGAAACAACTCCTTTCCAAATATCCGGACTTAAACGAATCACTGGGATATCAGTTCAATGATTTTGGTGCCATAGTAGCTGCCGCAGCACTGGCACACGATATTGGCAACCCGCCCTTCGGGCATAGCGGGGAAAAAGCCATAGGGGAGTTTTTTAAAAGCGGCGAAGGATTAAAATATCAGAAAGAATTAAGCTCTGCGGAATATCAGGACCTCATCGATTTTGAAGGTAATGCCAACGGATTCAAAATTCTAAATGAATCCCGGGAAGGCGTTGAAGGGGGATTACGCCTAAGTTACGCCACTCTTGGGGCCTTTTTAAAATATCCCAAGGAGTCTTTGCCCAAAAAGCCATCAGACCATATTGCAGATAAGAAGTTTGGTTGCTTCCAGGCGGATACTGAATTTTTTAAGGAGGTAGTTGGGGAATTAGGCCTTCTCAAAAGAAAACATCCCGGATGTTATTCAAGGCACCCCCTGACCTATCTGGTGGAAGCAGCAGATGATATTTGTTACACGATCATCGACTTTGAAGACGGAATCAACCTGGGATTAATATCCGAAGACTACGCACTGGAATACCTTATCAAACTGGTAAAAGACAGGATAGACACTAAAAAATACCACCGGCTAGCTCATATGGAAGACCGTCTCAGTTACCTGCGCGCGCTTGCGATCAATACGCTTATCCAGGACGCTACACGTGTCTTTATGGAACATGAATCAGAGCTATTAGAAGGATCGTTTGGAACCGGATTGTTAGATAAAAGTCAATATAAAGCGCAAGTGGAGGATATTTTATCCCTCAGCGCAGAACGCGTCTATCGTTCCAAGGAGGTGATCGAAAAAGAGATCGCCGGATACAGGATTATTTCTGATATCCTTCAAGCCTATTCAGGTGCGCTGGTGAGAACAAAGGAAGGGAAGGCTACCAATTATGACAAGCTGATACTTACCACTTTACCGGAGCGATTCAGGGATACTTCAGGCTCTGTATATTCTATTTTGTTGCAGTGTTCCTGTTATGTGGCCAGCCTTTCAGACAGTAGCGCTGTTCATATTCACAACAAGATCACCGGGAAACAGCTTTAGAAATTGTAACTGAGTCCGATGGCCAGCAATTGCCTGAATTGGATCCGGGGGACCCCGGGATCAATAACGGAACCATCATCGGCAATTGTGGGATTAAAACGAATGTCATCGTCGTAGATGATTTGGGTACCAAAGTTGGCTTTGATGAATTCATTGACCGTAAATTCAAAGTTGAGTTCCCAGTCAATATCCACATTCCCAAAAGATCTCAGGTAATCTGTATAAAGGCTTAATCGGTGGTCTAGGGTGACGTTGTCCAGGACTGGAGTTTTCCACTCGTTGGTCACCGAAATCCCCAATTCTATAAATTTGTTTTCACCTGCCTGGATTATAGCTCCTGTTGAATCCCGTACGGCCTTTTGCACTCCAAAAGCGCCATCGTCTGCAAGCGCCTGGTCTAGTACGAATGTGGCTTTTTGCGTCAAGGGCGAGAGGTAGAGATTGAAATTCTTCCCTTCAGGGATGTAAGAAATACCACCACCGACAAAGAGATATCCCGGAGCCATAAACCTGGAGATCGGATTATCACGGTCCGGGTATTTGTAACCGTTAGAGAATTGGGTATTAAATTTTACTTTGGCGGAATAATACCAACTGGTTAAGGTATCCCTACGATAACCAAAACTGGAGGAGAAGCGTATTGCATCTTCAGTCTTTCGCAGTTTTTGACCTTCTTGTACATTTACCCCGTATCGAAGCACCAGGTCGTTATTCCATTGTACATATCTGAACTTGTAATTGCGGACGAATTTCGCATTCGCCAGGGCTGAAAAAGCGTTATCACCCCCTGCATTCCAATTGACAAAAGCTACTTCAGAAAGGTTGAGGCCCAGATTGTTTTCCACTTCCCAGAAGGACGGGATCTTAAATCTGTTGAACTTTCGGGTACGGGGTTTTGTTTTTTTAAAGGTAATGACCGGGTTGGTTAGATTTACACCCCTGGGGATATACCTGATTTTTTCCTGAAAAGATCTGATCACAATAGTATCTATAACCGTGGTATCGGGCTCCTGAGAGGGCGGGATGGTATCCTGGGCTAACACCTTTTGTTGAAGCACCGTGAGGAAGAAAAATAAAGTAAACAGCTTAGCGTACTTCATGCAACAATTTAATTAGGCATAGCGTGATAGCTTCCTCGTCAATTTGGGTCAGCTCCTGTAATTCCTCTACCGTTCCCTGTTCAATAAAGCTGTCGGGAAGCCCTAGACGTTTAATTGATTGTGAATACCCGTGCTCATTTGCAAACTCCAGTACAGCGCTGCCAAATCCACCCGTGAGACATCCGTCTTCCAGGGTCACTACTGATTTGTACCGGGCAAATATATGATGCAGTTGTTGCTCGTCCAAAGGTTTTACAAAGCGCATATCAAAATGACCGATCTCTTTGGGGTGGCCTAGCCTGGTCAAAACTTCCGTCACTATGTTTCCCGGATGACCTACAGATAAAACAGCAATGGAAGACCCCTCCACTAATTTTCTCGAGGACGGGATCGGAATCAATTCAAAAGGGGAGCGCCAAGACAGGCTGGTACCTCTTCCCCTGGGATACCTTATGGCAATCGGCTGGTTCAGACCTTGTTGAGCAGTGAACATGATATTTCGCAGCTCCATTTCGTTCATGGGAGCAAAAATGAGCATATTGGGAATACAGCGCAGAAAAGCCAGATCGTAAGCTCCGTGATGTGTGGCTCCGTCCTGACCTACCAATCCGGCCCTGTCGATACAAAAAACAACGGGCAGGTTTTGCAAGGCCACATCGTGAATAAGCTGGTCATAAGCTCGCTGAAGAAAGGTAGAATAAATGGCACAAAAAGGGACCAGTCCTTCTGCGGCCATCCCCGCCGCCATGGTTACCGCATGTTGCTCAGCGATCCCCACATCAAAAGCGCGTTCGGGAAATGCTTCCATCATGTATTTCAGGGAGCTGCCTGTTGGCATAGCCGGGGTAATTCCGACTATATTGTTGTTTTTTTCTGCGAGTTCAACCAGGCTATGGCCAAAGACATCCTGATATTTTGGCGCCTGGGCTGCTTCAGGTGGTTTGGCGAGTTCCCCCGTATTCCTGTCAAACTTCCCAGGAGCGTGGTAAACAATCTGGTTTTCCTCTGCTTTTTTCAGCCCTTTTCCCTTGGTGGTGATCAGGTGGAGCAGGCGGGGCCCTTTACTCTTTTTCATTTTGCGAAGGACCTTGATAACTGCGTCGAGATCGTGGCCATCAACCGGACCTTCATAGGTGAAATTCAGGCTTTCAAAGAGGTTTTCTTCTTTAGCCGTGCCTTTTTTTACGTTGGTAAGATATTTTTTTAAAGCCCCAACACTTGGGTCGATGCCAATAGCATTGTCATTGAGAATAATAAGTACGTTTGCGTCCATTACCCCCAAATGGTTCAGGCCTTCAAATGCCATTCCGCTCGCGATGGAGGCGTCGCCAATTACGGCTATGTGCTGCCTGTCCAGATCCCCCTTGAGTTGAGCGGCCAGGGCCATACCCACGATGGCCGATACAGAAGTAGAGCTGTGGCCTGTGCCAAAGGCGTCAAATTCGCTTTCATCCCTTTTTGGAAAGCCACTGAGTCCGCCCAGTTGGCGATTAGTATTAAAACGCGATTTCCGCCCCGTAAGGATCTTATGACCGTAAGCCTGATGTCCTACATCCCATATCAATTTGTCATCAGGCGTGTTGAAAACATAGTGAAGGGCAATAGTAAGTTCAACTACCCCCAGGCTAGCGCCCAGGTGACCTTCTTTGGCTGCGACAATATCGATAATAAATTCCCTGAGTTCCCGGGTCAGTTGTGGTAACTGCTCCTCGGATAAGTCCCGCAGGTCTTTGGGATATTGTATGGTGTCTAAGAGTTTCATGGAAGGGACAAAGGTACATTAATTCGTATTTGAAGAAGGATGATGATTGGATGAAAATTGTATTTTTGACGCTGTGGAACTTATACTGGACGATACCTATTTTATGAAAAAAGCCCTTCAGGAAGCCGAGTTGGCTGCTGAAGAAGGAGAAGTGCCTGTGGGTGCAGTCATTGCCGTGCAGGGAAGGATCATCGCCAGGGCGCATAATCAGACAGAAAAATTAAACGATGTTACCGCCCATGCCGAAATGCTGGCAATAACGGCAGCCTCCAATTTTCTCGGGGGAAAATATTTGTACGATTGCACCTTGTACGTTACGCTCGAACCTTGCCTGATGTGCGCAGGGGCATTGCATTGGAGTCAGATTCCCAGAATTGTTTACGGGGCAGCTGATCCCAAAAGGGGGTTTACTGTTTCTGGGGGTATTTTACATCCAAAGACCATGGTTACCGCAGGAGTGCTCGGGAATGAGGCGGAGGCCTTGCTAAAGCGATTTTTTATACAGAAGCGAAATCTCAATTAATCCCAAAAAAAACACCCGCTCTATACGGGTGCTCTGTTTTTAATCAAAATAAAATATATCAGTTTACCACCTGAACCTGGGCGGCAACCATTCCTTTTCTCCCTTCTTCTTCCTCGTATTCTACTTTGTCTCCTTCATTCAATTCTACACCGTTTAGGGCGGTGGCATGAACGAAGATATCCTTTCCGGTTTCGTCGTTGGTAATGAATCCGTAACCTTTAGATTCATTGAAAAATTTTACTGTTCCATTCATCCGATTAATATTAAATAAATTAGGTGTAATACTAAAATATGGAATTTTGAGCAGAAGCCGTAATGGAACGACCATAATTTGGGCTCGAATTAGTCTTTTTTAGACTTTTTTCCCTCAATATCCCGCATTTTTCTGATGTTCTCTTCATTGAGCATATAGTCCTTTACATTCTTTCCCTTGCTTTCCTTCAGAAGGAAGAGAGGCATGGCGATCAGGAATAAACCAACGGTTCCAAAGCCTATATATTTGTTCCCCACAGCGGGCTGTTCCCCTACAATGGTAAAACCGTAGATAATTGCTCCCAGTGACAGCAAGACTATAGCCGTTATGACATATTTATTTTTTAACATCTTCTTATTTTGTAAAATTGATCAATTTGCGCCTGTAAGCCGTTAACAACTTAGATTTTGAAACAAAACCGTAATATTTCCCATCCTTGATCACCGGTAGATTCCAAGCACTGCTATCCTGGAATTTTTGCATTACGGTTTGCATAGTATCAGTTTCATAAAAAATATGTTCAGGGGCCTTATGCATCAATGTCTCAACCAATAATTTGTCGTACAGGCTGGTATCAAACATAAAATCCCGAACATCATCGAGCAGGACGATCCCCGTTAACACCCCTTCTTTGTTGACCACCGGGAATATATTCCGGGTCGATTTTGCTACCGATTGATGCAGCATTTGTCCCAGGGTCATATCCTGATTTACGGTTTTAAATCCTTTTTCCACAACGTCGTCCAGGTGCATAAGGGTGAGGACGGTTTGATCTTTATCATGGGTAATTAATGCTCCGGCCTTTGCCAATTCCCGGGTATAAATAGAATGATCAAGGGTATTTTTTGTGATGAGGAAAGAGATCGCCGAGGTAATCATCAGCGGTACAAAGAGTTCGTATCCCCCGGTGATCTCGGCTATAAGAAATATAGCCGTTAGCGGGGCGTGTAAAACCCCGGCAATCAAGCCGGCCATTCCAATTAGTGTAAAGTTACTTTCACTAACCGTAAACCCAATTCCAATGTTATTGATCACCTTGGCTACCACATTGCCCAAGGCACTTCCCATGACCATGGTGGGGATAAAAATTCCTCCTGCCCCTCCTGCAGCAAAAGTCGTGGTCATTGCCACTGCTTTAAATATTGTGATTCCGAACAACAGGGCGATGACCACCCAAATATTGGAAGTATACTCATCAAAAGGAGTTTTACCAAGGGCCTCAAGGGAATTTCCATCCAGTAAGTGATTGATAAACCCAAATCCTTCCCCGTATAAAGGCGGGATAAAATAGAGCATAACCCCTATGGCAATTCCCCCAACCAACAATTTGTATTTAGGGCTTTTAAAGCGTTTGAAAATCTGCAGTATTCCAAAATACATCCTGGTGAAGTAAATGGAAGCAAAGGCCGTTCCCACACCTAAAAGGATATAAAAAAAGGTGTCCCGGATCTCAAATTTTTCTGTGACGTTGAAATTAAATAAGGTTTCATCCCCAGGAAGAAATAGGAGGTGAGTACGCCCGAAATTGAAGCGAAGAGCAAGGGCAGGAGCGAGAGCATGGTAAGGTCGAGGCTAAACACCTCAACGGCAAAGATAATGGCAGCAATAGGAGATTGAAAAATAGAAGCTATTGCTCCGGCTGAAGCACAGGCTATTAGTAAAGAACGGGTCTTTGCATTGATATGCAGTAAACGGGATAGGTTTGAACTCAGGGCAGAACCCGATGCAACCGCAGGGCCTAATAGTCCGACCGACCCACCAAACCCGACCGTAAGCGGGGCAGTGATAAGTGGGGTATATATCTTCTTGATACTGATAAGGCCTTTCTTCTTGGACATGGCGAGCAGGATAGAAGAAATAGCGTGTTCAAGCTTTTCCCGGTGTACGTATTTTACGTAGAGATACACCAGGGTTAGGCCGATAATAGGGCTGATGAAATAGAGTTGGGTGCTTGTGAATGAGATTCCTTCTTCAACAAGCGATTCGATAAAGTAAGTGGTATTCTTAAGGGTTACAGCAGCTAGTCCGGCTAAGAGGCCAACGGCAACACTCATGATATGGACAAAGGTCTTGTTGGAGATATTTTATACCTCCAGCGGTAAAATCGGGCAAACAGGACTTTAATCTGTTTCTGCATGATATGGCTTATAGATCAGATTTAGAACATTGAAAAACACATCCATCAAAGATTAAAAGCAAACTTCGCCTCCCACCTTACCGCTTCCTGAATTTACTTTTCTCTGAGGCGCAGATTCAGCTCCTCGAGTTGTACTTCATCAATAGCAGCCGGAGCATCTATCATCACGTCCCTTCCGCTGTTGTTTTTAGGAAAGGCGATAAAATCCCTTATGGTTTCCTGACCTCCTAAAATGGCCACCAGGCGGTCGAGCCCAAAAGCAATACCTCCATGGGGAGGAGCACCGTATTGAAAAGCATCCATTAGAAATCCAAACTGGGCCTTCGCTTCCTCTTCAGAGAATCCCAAATGCCGGAACATCACGCTTTGAACATTTTTATCGTGTATCCTGATGGATCCTCCTCCAATTTCGTTGCCGTTAAGGACCAGGTCATAGGCATTTGCCCTAACGGCATCGGGATCTGTATCAAGCAACTCCAGCTGACCCGGTTTTGGAGAAGTAAATGGGTGATGCATGGCGTGATAGTCTCCCGTTTCCTCATCCTTTTCCAGGAGAGGGAAATCGACCACCCATAAGGGGGCAAATTCGGAAGGATTCCGCAGGCCTAGTTGTTCTGCCATTTCCATGCGAAGGGCACTGAGCTGGGTACGGGTAACATCTGTGTCGCCGGAAAGAACACAAATAAGATCTCCCTTTTCGGCTCCCGTGGCCACCGCCCATTTCTGAAGGTCTTCCTGATCGTAAAATTTATCGACAGAAGACTTATAGCTACCGTCTTCATTGCACTTTACATAGACCATCCCTTTGGCTCCAATCTGAGGCCTTTTAAGCCATTCGATTATGCCGTCTATCTCTTTTCTGGAATACGAAGCACCTCCCGGAACAGCAATACCCACGACCAATTCGGCCGAATTGAATACCTGAAATTCCTTGTTTTGAGCAATCGGATTCAATTCTGCAAATTGCATCCCGAATCGGATATCGGGTTTATCATTGCCATACGTCTTCATCGCCTCGTCATAGGTTATCCTTGGAAAGGTATCCACTTCCACTCCGGCTATTTCTTTGAGCAAATGCCGGGTTAGGCCTTCAAAAGCATTCAGAACATCTTCTTGTTCCACAAAGGCCATCTCGCAATCAATTTGGGTAAACTCAGGCTGTCTGTCGGCTCTGAGATCCTCATCCCTGAAGCATTTTACGATCTGAAAATATTTATCCAGTCCGCCAACCATCAGAAGCTGTTTAAAAGTCTGGGGGGACTGGGGCAAGGCGTAGAATTGTCCCGGATTCATTCTGCTTGGAACCACAAAATCTCGCGCTCCTTCCGGAGTTGATTTGATCAGATATGGGGTCTCCACCTCAATAAACCCTTGTTCAGAAAGGTATTTTCTGACCTCCATGGTTACCTTACTGCGAAAGATAAGATTGTCTTTTACAGGTCTTCGGCGAATATCGAGGTAACGGTATTTCATGCGCAGGTCTGTTCCTCCATCGGTTTCATCTTCAATGGTAAAAGGTGGGACTAATGCCTGATTTAATACCTTTAATTTTTTGACGAGGATTTCAATATCTCCGGTCTGAAGTTGAGGATTTTTAGACGCTCTTTCAATGACCTCTCCCTCGATTTGAATCACAAATTCGCGACCGAGTTTCCTTGCCTCAGCCAGTAATTCGGCTGGAGTTCTTTCTTCGTCAAAAACCAATTGGGTAATCCCGTAACGATCTCGTAAATCTACCCAAACCACAAACCCTTTGTCGCGGACTTTTTGTACCCATCCGCTGAGGACAACATCCGACTTAACATCCTTTTCTCCTAACTCTCCGCAAGTATGAGTTCTATACATTGATAAACTGAATTTTAACTGCGGCAAATGTAAGAAGTAATGCGTTGAACCCCCAATTTATGCCTTTATTTTAGCCCCTTATTGCAAAAGAAAAAGAACTATAGATTTTGTAATTATAATAACTTCCTTACCTTGGAATATCAATAATCTAACTCAAAACTTAATTAACATGAAACAAAAATCACTTGGAAAGACATTCCTCTGGCTGTTTCTGGCCCTGCCCTTATTAGGGTTTTCCCAGGGAACGGTAAGCGGGAATATTACAGATTCCAATTACGGAGACCCTCTTGCGGGGGTAAATGTCGTAGTTAAAGGTACTTCTCAGGGAGCTATTTCTGACTTCGACGGGAACTATTCGATCAGCGTAGATAGCTTTCCTACTACCCTGGTTTTCTCATCGCTTGGTTACGAGACGAAGGAATTGACAGTAGAAGGGCCTACAACCTTGAATGTGACCTTAAACGAATCGGCGACCGGTTTGGACGAGGTGGTAGTTACAGGTCTAGGAACTTCCATTAAAAGAAGTAACCTTGCCAATGCTGTGGCTACAGTGTCTAACCAAGAACTCGTGGGGACTACAGCACAAACTACCCTGGACGGAGCACTTTACGGTAAACTGACAGGGGTAAATATTACCTCCTCATCGGGAGCTCCCGGAGGTGGTTTTGCTTTGCGATTAAGGGGGATCTCTTCCATAAATGGAAACAACCAGCCCCTTTATATTGTGGACGGAGTCTATGTAAACAATGCTGAAATTCCTTCCGGACTGCGGTTCGCCTCAGGGGCTAACCGGGGAAATGAGGAAAACTCGGCCAACCGAATTGCCGATTTGGATCCGAATGACATTCAGAACATTGAAGTATTGAAAGGTGCCTCTGCGGCCGCCATTTACGGTACACGGGCGAACGCCGGGGTTGTTATTATTACGACCAAAAGGGGTAGCCAGGGCAAGACTGAGGTAAAATTCAGTCAGGACACCGGGTTCAATACCATTATAAATAAACTGGGACTCAGACCATGGACGGCCCAAAGTGTTGAAGATACATTCGGTGCTGCTGAGGTCACTTTGTACAACCAGGCCATTGCTAACGGAGGTCTTTTTGACTACGAAGACATTATCTACGGTGAAACCGGATTAATTACCGATACTCGAATAAGTGCGAGTGGGGGTGATGAAAAAACCAAGTTCTATGTAGGGGCTTCTTACAGGGACGAAGAAGGGATCATCAAGAATACCGGCTTCAATCGTTTTTCTCTGAGAGCTAATGTTGACCATACAATTTCAAATACTTTTAGCTTTTCTGCTTCTTCTAATTATGTGAGGAGTAGTTCAAGCAGGAGTTTTACAGGTAATGAAAACGAAGGAGGTCTTAGTTACGGGTACACCCTGGCTTTTACCAGGCCTTGGATCAATTTATTTCCTGATGATACCGGAGTTTACCCTGATAACCCGAACTATTCGGGAAATCCCATTTTTGTCAGGGACCAAGCGATAAATGAGGATAAGAATAACCGTTTTATTCAGGGAATCAAACTCACCACAAATGTTTTAAATACTGGTGATGACTCTGTAAAACTGATCTTTAACGGAGGGGCAGACTTCCTCGCCAATGAGACCTTTGTATACGTGCCCGAAACACACCAGGCACAAAGGGGAAATCAGAACGGATTTATCGGAGTAGGAAAGAATAACTTTACCAACTTCAACTATCAGGGTATTGCGGTTTGGAATCGCAATGCGATGGGAGGCGATCTCGCACTAACTTCCCAGGCAGGTATCTCCTACCTGGAACAACAAGCAGATCTGATCTTTAATCAGTCAACACAATTGATTCCCGGTCAGACCAACTTAAGTCAGGGTTCAGCTCAGGCTATCACCCAAACCACTTCCACGGTTAAGGAATTTGGATATTTTGCTCAGGTTGAAGGAAATTACCAGGACCAGTTGATCGGTACCTTAGGGTATAGGTTTGACAAGTCGACTCTCAACGGAGATCCCAACAAGTTCTACGGTTTTCCAAAGGCATCGCTGGCTGTGAACCTGCATAATTTTGATTTCTGGTCGGATGGAGTTTTCCAAAGGCTAAAAATTAGAGCAGCGTATGGTGAAACAGGATCTTCAGGAGCCTTTGGTTCTGCATTCACAGGGCTAAATCAGGTTTCAGTTGGTGGCATAGGAGGTTCTTCTATTTCTGCATTAAAAGGCGATCCGGATATAGAACCAGAAACTTCCTCAGAATTTGAGGTAGGTTTTGACGCCGGACTCTTTAATAAAGTGAATTTGGAAGTTTCCTATTACAACAGGGTTGTAAGTGACCTTCTGTTAAGTAGGGTACTGCCCACTTCCACAGGCTTTGGTTCGGAAACAACCAATCTTGCTGATCTTAAGAACGAAGGGGTAGAAGTAGGTATTACGGTTAACCCTGTTCAGAATGAGAATTTCTTCTGGAGTTCAAATATCAACTGGTGGTTTAACCGATCTGAGGTGACAAGGTTAGACGTTCCTGCATTTCCTCAGCCCGGAGCTGGTTTTGGCCTGGGTCTCGGGACATTCTACATTGAAGAAGGAAAGCCGGTTACTCAGTTGGCTGGTAATGTAAATGGAGTGCCTACACAAATTGGAAATGTTGAACCCGACTTTCAGATGGGCTTTTTCAACAACTTTACCATTGCCAAACAGTTTGACGTATCCTTCCTGCTACAATGGAAAAAAGGTGGGGATAACCTCAACTTGTCCAGACTGCTTACGGATCTGGGAGGTACCTCACCAGACCTTGATACCCCTGAAGGAATAGCTCGAAATGGTTCACCAATTGCTGCGGTGAGATTTGTTGAGCCTGCAGGATATTTGAGGCTTAGAGAAGCGGCTGTTTATTACAGACTTCCCGCTAGCGCACTGAGCTTTTTCGGGGATGCCGTAACAGGAATAAAGCTGGGAGTATCGGGTAGAAACATTTTCACCATAACAGATTACAGTAGCTACGATCCGGAAACTTCCACAAATGGAGGTGCCGGCTTGTCTTCAGGGATAGAGGTTACACCATTCCCAAGTACCAAGCAGTTTTACTTTCACTTAAATGTTAACTTCTAAAAAAATAGCAATGAAAATTATACAGAAATATAAAGCAATAGGAGGTTTAGCACTTTTGATACTCTTTGGTGCTGTAATCACCGCTTGTTCTTTTGATGAACAAGTTGATCCTAACAGACCTAGTCTGGCCGGGGTCCTGACCGACGCTTCACAGAATCAGCTGAATAATCTGGTTGTAGGAGTTGAATCAGCTATGCGTAATTCGCTGGCGATACAAACAACGGGTTCCGGAACCATGGCAAGGGAGTTGTACCTCTTTGATGCAGATCCCAGGAACACACAGGATTTACTCGGTGCGAATGGGATTTCACTAGACAATAACTCTTTTTATTCAACGGCTCCATGGGGAGGCCGGTACGTTTCTATCAAGAATGCTAACATTCTTTTAGAGTCTGTAGAGAACACAGAACAGGTGACCGATACTCAAAAAGCGGGATACAGAGGTTATGCTAAGACCATAATCGCCTTTGAGCTGATCGAGGTTTTAAAATCTTATAACCGCGCACGGATAGACGTGGCCGATCCGGACAACCTAGGACCTATTTTGGAATTTGATGCGGCACTGACGGCTGTGAGATCCTTGCTGGATGAAGCTTTAACTGATCTCAATGGGGCAGGGGCAGAATTTGCGTTCCCCCTTGCCGGTTTCTCTGGCTTTGATACTCCTAGTGGCTTTGCAGAATTCAACAGAGCTGTTGCTGCTGTTGCCGCTGTATATGCCGGAGACGGAAATGCAGCTTTGACTGCACTTTCAAATTCCTATTTTGATCTCGCAGGCGATCTGACTATCGGGCCCAAGCACGTTTATAGTCTGGATAGTGGGGACTTTACCAACGGACTCTTTAAGATCCCGGATAACAACGGAGACCAGATCATTGTGCATCCTTCGTTTATTGCCGAAGCTGAAGCAGGAGACACCCGTGTAGACAACAAAACGCTGATACGGGCCAATCCTACAACCCAGGACGGATTGTCAGGGGATTTTCAAACGGCTTTGTACGCCTCAAATATATCTCCTATCGATATGTTGCGGAATGAGGAATTGGTCCTGGTATATGCCGAGGCTAATATTTTGGCAAATGATCTTTTTGAGGCAGAAGATGCTATAAATGTGATCAGAAATTCTGCTTCTTTGCCCGTGTATTCCGGAGCATTGACTGCAGAGGCACTAACTACAGAGATGTTGAATCAGAGACGCTATTCTCTCTGGTGTGAAAATCACAGGATGTTTGATTTGAGAAGGTATAACCTTTCCAATACGCTGCCCATTGACAGAGCAGGAGATCAAATATTCAATACTTTACCGGTACCCTTATCGGAAAATGATTAAGTTTATTAGAAATGTAAAGGCCGCCCAGATGGGCGGCCTTTTTTTTTGATCAGGCTGCAACATCGGTCTCTATTTTATTGAGATTCACAACCTTGTCTTTACGGAAAAACAATTTGATTCGATAGGTGATATTAAACAATACCGGGACAATGATCAGGGTTAAGAAGGTAGCTATGATAAGACCAAAGATTACCGTCCATGCCAAAGGTCCCCAAAAGATAACATTGTCACCTCCCACGTAGATCCTGGGATCACCGGTAGAAAACAAGGAGAAGAAGTCGATGTTTAATCCCACCGCAAGTGGTATAAGGCCTAAAACAGTAGTTACTGCTGTAAGGATTACCGGCCTAAGCCTGGCTTTCCCGCCTTTTACGATGGCCTCGGTTACATCTTCCAGTGGTAACAGATTATATTCATCGATTCCCAGCTTTACTTTTTTCCGGTCGATTAAAATTTGGGTATAGTCTAACAAGACTACACCGTTGTTTACAACAATTCCCGCGAGAGCAATTATACCCATCATGGTCATCATAATTACGAAAGGCCATCCCGTTAGCATCAATCCTCCAAAAACTCCGATAAAACTCAAGAAAATAGCCGTCATAATAATGGCCGGTTTGGATATTCCTCCGAACTGGAAAATAAGGATGAGCATAATAAGGCCCAGACCTGTAAAGAAAGCTCCTACAAGAAATTGCATTTGCTTATTTTGTTCTTCGATCTGCCCTGTAAAATCTAATTGGACATCAGCAGGCAAGTCCTCAAAATTCTCCATTTCTTTTTGAATTTCCGCAACTATGGCTCCGGCATCTGAGAAACCGGGTTTTAGTCCGGAATAGACCGTAACAACCCGCTTATTATCACGGTGTTTGATGGCGCTAAAAGAAGAGGTATTTTTTTGACTTGCCACTGCAGATACAGGGATTTCCCTGATCTGACCTGTAGCCTGATCCCTGAAGATGATATTCTGATTAAAGAGGGCACTCTTGTCATATCTCAGGTCTTCTTTAAAACGCACGTTGATGTCGTAATCCTCTCCGTCTAGCTTGTACACTCCGGCTTTTTCCCCAAAGAGAGAACGCCGTAACTGTTGTCCTACCTGCCCAACACTAACACCGAGTTCCCCTGCCTTTTCACGGTCTACCTGCACATTCATGGAAGGCTTGCCCTTATTGACATCGATCTTCAGCTCTTCGATTCCGGCAATGTTCTTTCTATTGATGAAATTTCGAATGTTCTCAGCAGTGTTGATCAATACGTCATAATCTTTTCCTTCCAGTTCAATGTTGATAGGATACCCTGATGGAGGGCCAACGGCATCCTTTTCTACAGAAATGGATACCCCGGGATAAATCCCGATAAGATTGTCCTGTATGTCCTTACGAAGCCCCTCGGAATCTATCCCATTGCGATATTTAAATTCCCGCATGGAGAGGGTAATTTTCCCCCGATGGGGCATTTCGGCAGAAGAGCCACCGTCAGTATACGGATTTCCCGCACCTTCACCTACCTGTGAAACACCTGAAGATAAGAGAAAATTATAGTCGCCATCAGTGTATTTAGGCTTGTTCGCGATGGCATAGACGCGTTTTTCAATGTCTTTGGTTAATTCATTGGTCTTTTCTATTGCCGTTCCTTGCGGATATTCAATGTATACATTTACTTCATTGGGGGTATTATCCGGAAAGAATTCGACCTTTGTACGCCCGCTGCCGAGAGAAAGGCCAAACAACATAATAGTACTGATAAGTAATAGCACGGTAATCCCGGCGAACCAGTATACATTTTTACCTCTGAGGGAGAATTTGATCTGCCGCTCGTAAAAGTTTTCAAAACGAACAAGAGCGGTCCTCTGAAATTTGTTGGACCATTTTTTAATTCCGTATTTATAGGCCCAGAATAAGATAGCCGTCAAAATCATTACACTTCCCAAACCTCTCATACTTCCACCGAAGATCAGGATAAACAGACCGAAGCCCGTAAGGATAGAAGTTGTTTTGATCAGTTGCTTTCGGGATAGTTCTTTGTCGCCAACTTCCATAAAGCGCGAAACCAGCATGGAATTCATAAAAATGGCCACGAAGAGGGAAGATCCCAAAACAACAGAAAGAGTAATGGGGAAATAGATCATAAACTGTCCGAAGATACCCGGCCATAAGCCAAGTGGGACGAATGCGGCAACCGTGGTAAGGGTAGATATTATGATCGGAAATGCAATCTCTCCGATTCCCTTTTTGGCAGCCTCGATCCTCGACATCCCTTCCTGTTCCATAAGGCGGTAGACATTCTCAACCACTACAACCCCGTTATCCACCAACATCCCAAGACCCATAATAAGCCCGAACAGTATCATGGTATTCAGTGTAAATCCGAGGGATGATAATATCACAAATGACATAAACATGGACATTGGAATCGCAAAACCGACAAACAAGGCATTTCTAAAGCCCAAAAAGAACATCAGTACCGTTACAACGAGAATAATCCCGAATATGATGTTATTAACCAGGTCGTCTACCTGTCCTAGGGTCCTGCCTGAGGAATCGTTGGCAAGGGTAAGGGTCAGATTCTTTGGATAATAGTTTTCTTCTGCCTCTTTCACCAATTGCTTAATATCGTTGATGGCCTCTATAGTATTTCGTCCTGATCTCTTTTTAACATCAAGCATAACCACATTGTCACCGAATTCACGTGCATAGGTAGTCTTGTCCTTTTCATCAAAGGTCACCTTTGCGATGTCCTTAAGATAAATAGCTCCGTTCTCAGATTTAACCACAAAGTTGTTAAGCTCATCAGGCTCCTCTATTTCTCCCAAAATTCGAATTGTTCGCCTTTGATTGATGGTCTTTAGATTACCGGCAGACATCGTCATATTTCCATTTGAAATCGCCTGAAGAACATCCTGGAAACTCACTTTGGATGCCATCATTTTATAGACATCTACAGCGACTTCAACTTCCTTTTCTTGTGCTCCGCGGATATCAACTTCTTTTACCTGAGGCAGGTCTTCTATCTTTTCCTCGAGATATTCTGCATACTCCTTGAGTTTTTCAACCGGATAGTCTCCTGTGAAGTTGATATTTATGATAGGAATTTGTTCAGCGAGGTTGAGATCAAAAATATTGGGCTCTACCTTAGCTCCATTGAATAATGGCCAATCTTCGCTGGCTTTTTCAACATCCACCTCGTCCTTTACCTTTTGTTTGGCTTCTTCAACCGTAATATCCTCGTCAAATTCGGCAGTAATGATACTGTAATCCTCCTGAGAAGTTGAAGTGAGTTCAACAAGGTTGCTCACATTTTTTATTCGGTCTTCAAGGGGATCAGTGATCAATCGCTCCACATCCTCCGCCGTATTTCCGGGATAAGGAGTACTGATATAAACCTTGGTCTCTACTACTTCAGGAAAATCTTCCCTCGGCAGTTCCATATAGGAAGTATACCCTAAATAGAGAAAGATTGCGATCATCACATAGACCACAGATGGATTGTCAATGGCCCAGGAAGATAACCTGAATTCCTTATCGGCATTTTTTTGTTGTCTGCTCATTGCGACCTACTTAATTATTTGTACTCCCTGATTGTCTTTTACACTCCTCGCCCCTCCTGGATAATCAGATCACCTTGCTGCAATCCGTTCAGGATCTCTACATATCGGCCCTGAGTTTTCCCTGTGGTAACCACTCTTTTTTTAGCCGTCCCCTTCATTTCTGAATCAAGATTATCTGCTATAAAGACATACTGGTCTCCTTCTGCATTTTCAGAGATAACACTCTGAGGTACTAGTAATGCATAGGCATTGCTGTAATCATTGATCATCACACGGGCACTTAAATTAGGTTTAATCCTTCCTTTTGCATTTGAAACGGGGATTTCAACACTAAAGGATCGGTTGTTGGGATTTATAAAATTCCCGGCCTGTCTAATTTTGGTCTGAACAGAATCTCCTAAGACTGGGAAATAAACCTGCGCTTTGGTTCCTTCTGAAATACTGCCTACGTAAGTTTCAGGCACATCTACGGTGATGTACATATTACTGAGGTTCACAATTCTGAAAACCTCAGAACCGGGCCCGGGGGAAACCACTGTTCCCTGATCTTTGATCACGTCATCAATGATCCCGCTAAATGGAGCTCTAAGGGCAGATTTGCCCAATTGCCGTTCCACTTGCTCTACGTTATTTGTAATGGCCTCGTAGGAGGTTTTTGCCTGCAAATATTGAATTTCAGAACCGATATTTTGCTCCCAAAGTCTTTTCTGACGTTCGTAAGTAGTCTCGGCTAAGGCCGCCTGTGCCTTTAATTGCTGTAGTTGACTGGCCATTCCGCCATCGTCAATCCTTCCTAGTATTTGGCCTTTAGTGACCTTGTCACCTTCGGTGACAAAGACCCTTTCAAGACTTCCGGCCATCTCAGGGTAAATCAAGACGTTTTGCTTAGTCGCCACATTTCCCTGCAATTCCAGATAATGTTCAAAATTTTGGGGGTTGACCTCAAAAGTGTTCACCAGGGGTAACCTGCTGTCTGCATCGAGGACTGCAATCACTGAGTCCAGGGTACTCACCTGTTCATTCAGCTTTTTCAACTCCTCGCTAAGGCTCAATTTTTTCGATCTGATCTGCTCCAAATCTCCATTGCTGATGAGTGCGTCGAGAGATTCATTCTGACCCTCCCCGCATGACAGGAGTAGTATAAAAAGAGTGAGGATTGGAATACTAGTTTTCATTTTGATATATGGATTTATAGTCTGTTCTTAATTGTTTGCGATAACTTCTAATTCGGTTTTGGCATTAATGACATCTACCATCGACTGTAGATATTCCTGCTGCGCACTATAGAGTTGGGTTTGGGCCTGCCTCAGTTCAAAACTGCTGGCGATCCCCTCCTGGTATTTGATTTGATTTTTTTTCTCGATTCTTTCGGCCAGATTTAAATTTTCCTGAGTGGTGTTGTATTGTTCAACGGCCAGTTGGTAATCACTCTTAGCCTTCTCGAGCTGCAGTCTGATTCTTTCCTCGGTTTCTTCGAGCTGGGTCTTCGCTTTTTCAAGAGCAATTTTTGCTCTTTGGGTACTGGCACTTCTTCGCAAAGAACTGAAGATAGGTATACTGAGGTCGAAACCTAGAATTGACGAGTCGAACCATTGTTGATCACTATCAAAAAAGGTGAAGGATTCACTAAAGGCCGTAGAACCGTAGTTCACAAAGGCGTTCAGCGTTGGCAAAGCCCTGCTTTTGGCTAGTTTGAGCTCGAAATAACGCTGTTCGTTAAGATTGTTGACAAGCTTATAATCCACATTGTTTTCCATGGAGAACGGAGCATCGAGTACAGTGGGGTCAACATACTCTCTGGCCAGGTCGCTCAGACCTTCTTTTAATTCGGTTGGCGTATCGAGCGGAAGCCCCATGATCAGATTCAGCATTTGCAGGGTTATGGCCTCAAGTCGTATAGCGTTGTTTAGCTGACTTTCAACGGTACTGGAAGTAATTTGCAGTTGTTCCACACTTTCCTCTTCTGCCAATCCGTTTTCGTACAACTTTTGTGTTTCGAATAAATTATCGTCCAGGGCTTTCAGGTTTTTACGAAGGATACTTACTGACTCATTGGCCAAAAGAACATTTCCATAGGCCTCAACCACTGCTTTCCTTACATCTTGTCTGGTTTTTTCCTTGTTGTTCTGGCTATAACTTAGGAAGGCCTTGGTGGCCTGTACACCAACAATGTAGGATCCGTCAAATATCTGTTGTCTTACCGTAGCTGTAGCTGTCGCTTGTTGGGGAAGCCCAAAAACGATGGGCTGAAATTCTCCGGGTTCTCCTCCAAAAAATTCTGCAGGGATAAGGGAAACAGGCTGTTTTAAAAAGTTCTGATAGCTGACATCCCCGGTGATTTGTGGTAAGCCAGAGGCTATGGTTTCCCATTTTTGCTTTTGGGCATCAATAATGTCGCGTTCAGCATTAAGTGCACTGTAATTGTTCTCCAGGGCATATGCAATTGCCTCATCAAGAGTAAAAGCTTTGGGCTCATCCTGGGAATATCCCGTCTGGGATATGAATATCAGCATTATAAATAAACGAGATAGTTTCATTTATTTTTGATTTGAGTGAATAATGTCATTTAAAATTTGTCTTCCCTTAGAGGTGACTATTCCCCTTAGGTGGTATTCCAGATAGTCGTCCATAAGCTGGGTTTTGGGAAATTCGTCCTCGGGGAAAAGGGTGTGATCTTTAATACTGGTAACCCCTGAGAAATAAATTCTCGCAATAAAATCTACGTTTAGGGTTGGGATGTAAATACCCATCGCTATTCCCCTTTTAATGTTGTCTACGACACAACTCTGCATCAGGCTAAATTGTTTCATCCTAAGGGTGTTGTGAATTTTAGGATAGTATTTTTGCAGTTGGTATTGAGGCGATGCTTTTTCGTCCTTAAGATGTCGCATTGCGAATTTCTTGATCTCATAGAGTTCTTCAATGGGGTTTTTCTGTAAACTGCAGATGGTGTCGATCCCTTGTGAAATATTATTGAAGAGTTCAAGTGTACACGCTTCAACCAATTTGGTCTTATTGTCAAAATGAGAATAAATAGTCTTTTTGGATATACCCATTTCATTGGCCAGGTCGTCCATGGTAACGCTTTTAAAACCCAGGTTAAGAAACAGGTCAGTGGCCTTATGTAATATTTTTTCTCTCATTTCGAGGGCAAATATAATTTTGGAAACTTTAAAAACAATAAAAGTTTCCAAAGTTTTACAATAATTTAACACTGGCTTCACGATGTAGATTTAATTTAGTTTTTCACGGCCAGGGAGACAAGGGTGTTCTGATTTCTCCTATTTTTGAAAAAAATTGACTATGCAATCTGTGGCATTCTACAGGGATCAATTTGAGGAATACCTCAGTTTGGGGATGGGGAATCGCGACCCCAGGTCTCTATACGATCCGATGTTTTACATACTAAAACTAGGAGGGAAACGCCTGAGACCTGTCCTTACTTTACTTTCTGCAGATCTTTTTGGGGGGACCCCAGGGAGGCATTTAAAGCAGCAATGGCCGTAGAGTATTTCCATAATTTCTCCTTGATTCACGACGATATAATGGATGCGGCTCCGCTCCGCAGGGGCAAAACAACAGTACATAAAAAATGGGATCTCAATACCGGCATACTATCCGGAGATGCCATGCTAATAGAAGCCTATCGATTTTTAGAGTCCTATCCGCCGAAGGTGTTTAAAGACTTAACAACCCTTTTTAGCAAGACGGCTATGGAGGTTTGTGAAGGACAACAGTACGATATTGATTTTGAATCTCAGGAAGAAGTGAGTGTCTCTCAGTATTTAAAAATGATCAAATTTAAAACGGCCGTACTCGTGGGTGCGGCTATGAAAATGGGTGCGATTACCGCCGGGGCCTCAATAGCAGACCAGGATAAGATCTATAGTTTTGGATTGTACCTGGGGATTGCTTTTCAATTACAGGACGATTATCTGGATGTTTTTGGAGACCCCAAAGTTTTCGGAAAACAAGTTGGAGGGGATATTATTGAGAATAAAAAAACCTACCTCTACCTAAAGGCGCTGGAGCAAGGCGATCTGCAACAGGTACGTGAATTGAAAGACCTTTTCTCCATTCAACCCAAACGAACAGAAAAAAAGATCAAACGGGTAATTGAGATCTACGATCAATCAGGCGCTTCAAAAGAAACTAAAGAAGCAATTGCATACTACACCAACAAGGCATTCGATTGCTTAAACACCCTGGATATTAGTCAGGAAAAGAAAGAGGTCTTACTCACTTTTGGCCGGGATCTGATGGGTAGAAAAGTCTAAAATTACCACCATTTCTTTTTTGCGGTGATGGCCCAGTACAAATGCCGCACAAGCGACTTAATAAATGGTATGGGGTTGGGCGCCATCATAATATAAATGTCTTCGTACCACTTTGTTTCCTCATCAAGGAACTTAAAGATGAGCTGGGGTTTCCTATGTTTAAACAGGGACTCAAATATGCGATGCCCCAGTTCGTTATCCCTGTAAAGTATATTCAGAAGAAGCAGGTCATAGTACCAAAAGCGATCTTTCTTGTGAAACTTCTCTAAAGAATTCCCGGTTTTTAGATATGCTATCAGTTCCTCAGTCTTTTTTGAGGTATTGTTAAAGGTGTAACCCGTACTGGGTTTGCTCCAGCCACCTGCTGTACCTATATGAAAAACACTTTTAGAGTTGTGTTGTGAAAAGTCATAGCAAGTCATTGGGATACTGCCTTTTTCTTTTTCCAATATCCTGTAATCAGAACAATTGAACTCACTCAGCATATAGTCTTGAATAGCCTCTTCATACTCTTTGTCTTCCAACAATTGAGATGAGAACAGGGTGTATTCTACCAGGGCTTCCTTCTCGCTAAAAGGCAGGACATACATAAAGCGTGTATTCCCTTTTTGTTCAATTGAAAAGTCCATAAAAGTAGCCTGGCCAGGAGTAAAAACGGGTTCCTCGGATTTTACAAACCAGCCTATAAAATGTTGTTGAAGTACAGGATACTTTGCATTAGACCTGATATTGCCATAAGAAAACCAACTGTTAAAAACCTGGACTGTACTGTAATCCCCTACGCTGGTCTTGATAACAACTTTTCCATCTGAATGTTCATTTATATCCGATACCGTAGCCTGAACAAAAGAGATATTCGAATAGGATCCCAGTCGGTCTTTAAAGTGGGAATAAAAATCGACTCCCCTAATCATTTTATAGGAATACGGGGCAATGTTCAGCGACTTCTTAAACTTTTTCCCGCCAAAATAAATTTGCTTCCATTCTTTGTGTATCAACTGATCGAAAGGACCAATACCTTTTTCCCAAATACACCAGGTACGATCATTACGGCTTTTATCGTCTTTGTCTAAAAGCAGAATTGATTTATTTCTAAAGGCGGGGTCTTTTCCCAATCCATCTGCTAGCATGAGGCCGGCTGCCCCGGCTCCAATGATGATGAAGTCGTATTCTGTCATAGATTACTGAAGTGGCCCTAAGGTACAAATAATGCTATTATCCTTATGGAATTTCGGCTTATAAACGGTATCTCAGGCCGGCGAAGGCACGGATTCCCTGGTTAGGGCCATAGACGTATGTGGGATCGAAAGTCAGCGCATACGGATTGTCGGGAGTTGCTGCTACTTGTCCGTTGGCATCATAGGTTACATTCTTGTCAAAAGGATCATTTGCCCGGGCGATTATAAAAGGGACTCCCTGGTTTGGGGTCCAGTCTAATAAATTCTTTATTCCGCCGTAGATCTCAAAACCCTTCATCCCTGTAAAGGTGAACTGTATATTCTGGATGCTCCAGGTGGGTGAAAATTCGCTGCGCGGATCCAGATCGCCTAACAAGGGAAGACGCATAGGGCCGTATAAGTTTCCCGTATAATCCAGGGATAAATTCCATGGCCTGATAGTATAGGAGACACTCCAGGTACCGGTAAATTGTTCCGTAAGGATTTGTCTCGATTTTACCCCGTCTTCTGTGCTGGTCACTTCCATCAGGGTTCCACCCAACAGGAGTTTTAAGCCCGATGGAAGGGCCAGGTCAATATTTGCGCTTATTCCCTTTGAGATGGAATTTCCATCGAGATTATCATAGATAATCTGGTCTGTATTCGTCTCGTAGTCTGGGATGATCCTGTTGGTAAAGTAGGTATAAAAGAGAGAGGTATCCAGATTTAAATAGACACCGTTAAAGCTGTATATTTTTTTCGAGTAGTTGAGATTCGCATTAAATGATCGCTCGGGATCCAGTGCCTCCCTGATTACCACTTCCCTTGCCCCGGTTAAGGCTGCGTGATCTTCGGTGAATAAATTGACCACCCTGAACCCGGTACCGGTATTCAGTCTGAACATATCAGTTTCACTCATCTTCCATCTGTAAGCAAGCCTTGGAGTAAAGATGGCCCCATGACGTTTATCCAGGTCGAGCCTCGAGCCCAGGAGTAATGAGTGATTTTCCCCCAGACTGATTTCATCCTGGGCAAAAATGCTGGGGATCCATACTTCATCAGGAGCGTTGAGGCCTGCATTTGCTGTGGCAGGCGTATTGTCGTCGTAGTAATTATATCGCAAAGCGAGGCCGAGGAGAAGATCATGAGATTTTAGTGTAGGTCCCCAGGTAAGTTGTCCAAATCCAATGCGTTGATCAGCCAGGTAAGTTGTTGTGCCGTATACCGAATTCTGATTGTGATTCGTATACGAAAATGTCAGCATCATGGGTTCGTCCATAGGGAGCTGGTACTTACCCAGTAATTCCCACCGACTAGTATATATGCTCTCGCCATAGATCTGGTCACCTCCCCTGAATTCCGGGGTCCATTGCATTTCTCCTCCCCAACGATCTTCATACAGGTATCTTCCTGCAAGGGACAAAAGGCGCTGACCAGATCGCTGAAAATTCCATTTCTGAAAAACAGAGACTCGATTTTGCAGGGTGACATCCGTAAAATTGTCGTTGTTATTGTCAATAGGAGTGTCGTAATTAAAGTAGTTTAACCCCAGTAAAAGGGTGGTTTTATCCCCAAATGCAATTTTAGACCCCACATCGAGATTGTATTCTCCCCAGCCGGTTAGATACCCATCAGCTTCCAGTTCCGGGGCTTCAGGAGGGTGTTTTGTGATGATATTTATAAGTCCGCCAACAGCCTCACTCCCGTAGAGGGAAGAGGCCGGACCCTTAACGATCTCAACCTGGGAGATCAGAGAATTTGGAATACCCGAAAGGCCATAAACTGTACCCAATCCGCTCACGATAGGCATACCATCGATAAGAACAAGGGTGTAAGGACCTTCCAGGCCGTTGATATGGATATCCCCTGTATTGCAGACATTGCAGTTCACCTGGGGTCTTACTCCGTTGACATTTGCCAGGGCTTCAAAAACATTGGGAGTTGGATTTTTTGAAGGAATGCAGGGGAATATACCTCCACGGGGACCGGACTGGCAAGGCGCCGAACGGGTTTCAAAGTGCCACTGACAACAATATCATCCAGATTTTCTACTGAAGGAAAAAGCGCAATATTGAGGGTGATGTCCTCATTTTCGGATAAACTTACTTCAGTTTTATAGGTAACATATCCAACGGCGGAAGCAAGAATCACATAAGTTCCTCCGCTCAGCTTGTCCAATATATAGGAGCCATCTTCCAGGCTGGAAGTACCCATGTTTGAACTTCTGATCCTAATGTTGACAAAGGGCACAGCTTCACCGTCTGAGGTGACCTTACCGGAAATACTCCCTGTCTGTGCGTGGCCGGAAAACCAAACGCAGAGAAAGGCGATCGCCAGAAAGAGGAAATTCTTTACCATTTGACATTGCATTAAAGTAAATTAAATTTTAGACAAATCTAAAAATATGTTTTTACAAATAAAAATGTATTTTTGTTTCAGCACAAAAGAAATGACCCAATCTGAAGAAAATTACCTGAAGGCCATTTATCATCTGGGGAAAACCTCCACCGGAATGATCTCCACTAACGCTATTGCAGATGAAATGCGGACCAAGCCGTCGTCCGTAACCGATATGGTAAAAAAACTGGCGGAAAGGGAGCTGTTGAATTACAAGAGATATCAAGGGGTATCACTCACTGAAGAAGGAAGGCAAAAGGCCCTGTCTGTAATCAGAAAACATCGTCTTTGGGAAACTTTTCTAGTTGAAAAACTAAGTTTTAACTGGGATGAAGTGCATGAGATTGCAGAGCAACTCGAACATATCCAAAGTGAGAAGCTGATAGATGAACTGGATCGGTTTCTGTCTTTTCCTAAGGTTGACCCTCATGGAGATCCCATCCCGGATAAAAACGGGGATCTGGCTCAGCGGCAATCGAAACTACTGAGCAGTTTAGAGACTCACAGTAGCTGCGTCTGCATTGGGGTAAAGGATTCCTCCTCCTCATTTCTGAGGTATCTGGATAGAAATCAAATTGCTCTGGGAGATGAAATCAAGATCCTGGATAAGGAGGATTTTGACAACTCGGTTCACGTCCAAATAGGCGAACGTAAACTTCATCTTTCCCATGTGATTGCTTCTAATTTAATCGTTACATAAGTAGATATGGAACAGATAATTTCTTATTTCGAATCAATTAATCCCATTTTGGCCGCATTTTATGCCACCTTGTTCACCTGGGGCCTAACTGCTCTTGGGGCAGCTCTTGTCTTTCTCTTTAAAACGATGAACAGGGCAGTACTAGATGGCATGCTGGGTTTCACCGGTGGTGTAATGGTGGCAGCAAGTTTCTGGAGTTTGCTCGCTCCCGGAATAGAGATGAGTCCGGGTGAAGGATTTCAAAAAGTCGTTCCCGCTGCAGTCGGATTTTTGTTAGGGGCTGCCTTTATTTATGGCCTTGATAAAATACTACCCCATATCCATATTAATTTCAAGGAATCGGAAGGGATCAAGACTCCCTGGCACAGGACCACGCTCCTCACCCTCGCCATAACCTTGCACAATATCCCCGAAGGTCTGGCCGTAGGCGTTTTATTTGGCGGGGTTGCCGCGGGCTTTGAAGGAGCCAATATTGGTGGGGCAGTTGCCCTCGCCCTGGGGATTGGCTTGCAAAATTTCCCTGAAGGATTTGCTGTAGCCATGCCTTTGCGCAGACAGGGCCTGAGCAGGTTAAAAAGTTTTACTTACGGGCAGGCTTCTGCAGCCGTAGAGCCCTTAGCCGCAGTACTCGGCGCATGGGCTGTTCTTACATTCCAACCCATTTTACCTTATGCGCTTTCTTTTGCTGCCGGGGCAATGATCTTTGTTGTAGTTGAAGAGGTGATTCCTGAGACCCAACTAGATAAATACACTGATATTGCTACCATGGGTTTTATCGGTGGATTTATTATAATGATGGCCTTAGATGTCGGACTCGGTTAGCAGCAAATTAAAATTCTGGGAATTCCACAGCAGAAAAACCTTCATAGCTTAGCTTACTCTCCACCCTAAGCTGTTCCAGTACATAATTATCCTCATCTTCTGAAATCAGACTGAGGGCAAAGTGGGATTAGTACTTTTCTACCTAATCTTCTTCTTCACCTTTTTTTTCAGCTTGTATGTAGGGAATAGTATCTATAATATATTCGAGGACCTGTATTCTGGCCTCTGTTTTGGAATTGGCCTCAACAACTATCCAGGGCGACGTTTTAAGATCGGTATGTTCAAACATCTTTAGTTTAAATTCGGTGTAGGTATCCCACAATTCCTGCGCCTTGCGATCAACGGGCGTTAGCTTCCAGCGTTTTAACGGACTTGATTGAATGTCTTTAAACCGCCTGGCTTGTTCTTCTTTAGTAATTGAAAAGTAGAACTTGATGAGGTAGATTCCGGAATCCATGATCATGTTTTCAAAGCTATTTACCTGCTCCATAAAACTTTGGTACTGCGATTTCGTACAAAATCCATTTACGGGTTCTACAACGGCCCTGTTATACCAGCTTCGATCGAAAAAAACCATTTCTCCGGGCTTGGGTAATTGATTGACGTAGCGCTGAAAATACCATTGTCCCTGTTCTTCTACGGTAGGCTTCGGAAGTGCCACAATTCTGAAATGACGGGGATTAATGTGCTCTGTAATCCTGCGTATTGCACCACCTTTTCCGGCGGCATCCCGACCTTCAAAAATAACGACTACCTTTTTGTTTTTTTCTATGACCCAATTTTGCAATTTGATCACCTCTGCCTGGAGTTCGTGAAATCTAAGTTCACTCTTCACCAGTCTCAAAGCTTTGTCAACATTTGGTTTTTTGTCGGCCAATAAAGATTTTAAACCCAGGGGTGTATTAAGTAATTGAAGATCTTCCTCACTTAAATGTAGTTTACCGGCAGTTCCTTTTCTCATCACTTATATATCAATTTGTTCGATCTGCCTAAAGTATCTCTGGACAATGTTGGGATCGGGAAGGATCGTGGTTTTGGATTTGTGAGAACCTGAGTAATCGAACTGGGACAGGACATATCTCATGCTCTCCAGTCGAGCTGTTTTTTTACTGTTTGCTTTAACGATGATCCACGGACTGAAAGTGGAATGTGTTTTGGCGAACATATGTTCCTTGTAGTAAGTGTACTTGTCCCAAAGTTCCTGTCCTTTTTGATCAACAGGACTGAATTTCCATTTTTTAAGCGGATTGAGAAGACGTGAATCCATACGCTTCTTCTGTTCTTTTTTAGAAATCGAAAACCAGAATTTGATGATTTTTACGCCATCTTCATAGAGCATATGTTCAAATCCGGGTACTTGTACCATAAACTGATTATACTCCTGTTGATTGCAGAATCCCATAACGGGTTCTACCACCGCACGGTTGTACCAGCTTCGGTCAAAAAGGACGATTTCTCCCGGGTTAGGAAGTTCCTTGATATATCTTCTGAAATACCATTGCCCCTTTTCAACATCAGTGGGTTTTGACAGGGCGACCACCCGGGTAGATCTGGGATTCAGGTGTTGTTTAAATCTCTTGATGGCTCCTCCTTTTCCTGCAGCATCGCGACCTTCAAAAATAACCGCTACTCTTATTCCATTTTTCTTGACCCATCGCTGAAAATTCACCATCTCGATTTGAAGCAATCGCAACTCCTCCTCATATCTCAGATTCTGGAGGGCTTTATTTACAGGCATCCCTTTATTCAGGGCAATTTCTATAAGGTCTTTTCTTTTCTTGGCCTGAGACAGGTCTTCTATGGTGTACATCAATAAGGCAGGAATTAGGTTTAAGCTGGTTTAGAAAGACCAAACCCCGTTAAAGATCCTGGCCTCGAGTCTAAAGATACTATTTTTGATTTTTTTTCAGTGCAGAGATGTTGAATTATACCGCCCTTAATAAGACCATTTGCGCAATTGTGCTCCTTCTTGCTTTAATGACACCTATTGACTAAGTTTAACAGTCAATTCTATCCCTATGAGAAAAAGTGTAAATATCCTGTGTTTCTTATTGATAAGCCTATTAATAAAAGTAGGATATGCCCAGAAAATACCCTTTGAATACCTCGATGTTTTCGATCTGCAATATGTCTCTGATCCACAGATTTCGCCTGGCGGAAACTGGATTGTTTATCGCAGAATGGGCTTTAATATCATGACCGATCGGGCAGAGGGAAACCTCTGGATGATCAGAACTGATGGCAGTAAACATCAGAAACTCACTTCACGGGAAGTATCGGAATACAGCCCTGTTTGGTCTCCCAATGGTGACCGGATTGCTTTTGTCAGTGCTACCGATGAGGGATCAGAAATTTATATCTACTGGTTAGAATCGGGTAAATTTGCCCGAATTTCACAACTGCCATCCAGTCCTTCCTCCCTAACCTGGTCACCCAATGGTGATCTGTTGGCCTTTTCCATGAATGTCCCTGAAAAACCACCCGTGCTTGCCAAGATGCCCCAGAAACCAAAAGGCGCCAAATGGGCAGATTCACCGAGAATTACAGACCGGGTATATCACGAAGCAGACGGAAGGGGATATATTGAACCCGGCTTTAATCATTTGTTTGTCCTACCGGCTGATGGGGGATCTCCAAGGCAATTGACGGAAGGAAATTATCAACACCGGGGAGCACTTAACTGGTCTACAGATGGAAAAGAACTCTTTTTCTCCGCGAACAGAAGTGATGATTGGGAATACGATTTCAGAAATAGTGAGATCTATTCCGTAAATGTAGAGAACGGAACCATCAGGGAACTCACGACTAGAAAAGGCCCCGACCGCAACCCTGCACTTTCACCGGACGGGCAAACCATCGCTTATTCCGGCTACGAGGACAAAGTTCAGGCCTATCAGCTGAGTCGGTTACAGATGATGGATTTCAACGGGGATAACAAGAGAAGTATATCCCAAAATTTTGATCGGGATGTGGACGATTACATATGGGATTCCAAAGGGAATGGGCTCTATATAATGTACGACGATAAGGGCAACACAAAAATCGCCCATATGTCTAAAAACGGTAGCGTAAAGAACCTGGTTGGGAACGTCGGGGGAACCTCTATCGGAAGACCGTACGGCGGTGGGTCTTTCAGTGTCTCTGACAACGGGACAATTGCATTTACCCAGACAAGACCCGAATACCCTGCTGAATTGGCCGTATACGATCCCAAACGGGGAACGTCAACTAAAATTACGGACCTCAATGGACCACTGCTCAATTATCGGGAACTGGGCAGGGTAGAAGAGGTTTGGTATACATCGTCTTTTGACCAAAGGGATCTGCAAGGGTGGGTAGTTTATCCTCCGGGTTATGATCCGGGAAAAAAATACCCCTTTCTTGTTGAAAATCACGGCGGGCCCATATCCAATTACGGCGATAGGTTTACTGCCGAGATACAGCTTTACGCTTCAGATGGATACATTGTCTTTTATCCAAATGCCAGAGGGAGTACCAGTTACGGGGAGGAGTTTGGAAACCTGCTCTACAATAACTACCCGGGGCAGGACTATGACGATGTAATGGACGGGGTTAATTTTTGTATCGAAAAGGGAATTGCCCATGAAGATCAGCTCTTTGTTACCGGAGGAAGTGCCGGGGGAATAATGACCGCGTGGATCATTGGGAAAAACAACAGATTTGAGGCGGCAGTGGTAGCAAAGCCGGTAATGAACTGGATCAGTAAGACGCTCGTTGCAGATAATTATTTCGGTTATGCGAATTCTCGTTATCCCGGGCAACCCTGGGAAAATTTTGAGGGCTACTGGAAATTCTCTCCCCTTTCCTTGGTCGGCAAGGTAGAAACCCCAACCATGGTATTGGTAGGGATGGATGATCTGCGGACTCCCCCCAGTGAGGCCAAGCAATTGTACCACGCCCTTAAATTGAGAAAAATTGAGACCGTTCTTGTAGAAATTCCAGGTGCTAGTCACGGAATAGCCAACAAACCCAGTAATCTGATCACCAAGGTAGCTCACACCCTGGCGTGGCTCAATAAATACCGTACTTCAAATAAAAAAGATTAAATGGCTCCTCGCAAAAGACATTGGTTTTGGAATACCATCATTT
Organism: Muriicola soli; assembly: GCF_004139715.1. GTDB lineage: Bacteria > Bacteroidota > Bacteroidia > Flavobacteriales > Flavobacteriaceae > Muriicola > Muriicola soli. Next base: position 40,973 of record NZ_CP035544.1, read on the forward strand.
TATTTACAATTGTGGTATGCCTGGCAGCCTTTATTTTGCATTCTAAAACATGGACGAGACAGGAGGAAGGGGGATTTACACTGATAACAGGTTTTTACTATTCGGAGATTCGCTACGATGACATTAGAAATCTAAGTTTAGTTCCCAGAATTCCGGAGATGGAAAGAAATAGCGGCTTTTCTGCCTGGACGATAGAAAAAGGAGTATTCAGAGATACTCTTCAGGGAATGGAGGGGATCAGAGTGTATGTTGACAATTTGGAGAATCCCAAGATCAGGCTGCAACAAAAAGATTCATCCTTGATCTTCTTTAATTTTAAAGATTCTCTTGAAACTGTAAGCTTTTACGAAAATCTTCTCCGGGAGTTTTCAGCCCAATAAAAAAAGTGCTGGCTTAAATTTTAAAAAAGCTTTATCATTTTAAAAAGAAAAAATTAGTGATTTTAAAATACTTTTGATAGCCATAAGCAGTTAAGGATAGAGAAAAAGGTTTTATGATAAAATATTTGAAATATATACTCCTCTTGCTGCCCTGTTTGGTCATGGCTCAAAACGAACTTACCATCGAAGTAGAGGGGGTACAGTCCTCCAAAGGCAAAATAAATATTGCTATCTACAACCACGCCGAAGGTTTTCTAAAATTTGAAGAAGTCTATATTTCTGATAGTGCGGTAGCTACTACAGGTCAAACTTGGCTAAAGATCAGCAATCTACCCAGCGGGGAATACGCCCTTGCTGTTTTCCACGATGAAAATGGAAATAATATCCTAGATACCAATTGGCTGGGAATCCCCAAAGAGCCCGTAGGCTTTTCGAACTCCCGGATGAAAACCTTCGGGCCTCCGAGTTTTAAAGAATGTTCCTTTAACCTCAATTCAGACAAGGCCATAAAGGTCATACTGTAATTTTTAATTATCGCTTTTCTCGTACCCGGGTGGACGCATCCATCTGGTTGGCGGCGCGGGTTCTGACTTCATTATAAATTCCTGAGTTTTTAATAATCTCAAAGCCTCTTCAACACTTTTTTCCAGCTGAGGATCATGTCCTTCCAGTACTTTTTTCGGGTCCTGTATAACTTCTATATCCGGGGCAATACCTTCGCCTTCTACTGCCCATTCCCCATTTACATCAAAGAATCCACCGCGGGGGGCAACCATACGTCCGCCATCAATAAATCTCGGTGTGTCCCAGGTTCCCACCAGGCCTCCCCATGTTCGGGTACCCACAAGAGGACCAATATTTTTTGCCTTAAACATATAGGGTAACAAGTCTCCGCCTGAGCCAGCTCTTTCGTTGATGATCATGACCTTAGGTCCCCATATACCTGCAATAGGTGTTGTCCAGGGCCGGTTATCATTTGTTTTGCTGTTAAAATAACCTACCAGGGTACGGTCCATAATATCGATCATATAGTCTGCTGCAGAGCCTCCTCCGTTATTGCGTTCATCAATGATCACACCTTTTTTATCTTGCTGAGCGAAATAGTAGCGGTTGAAATATTCGAATCCACGACCACCTGTATTTGGGACATAAACGTAGGCCAGTTTACCATCTGACAATGAATCTACTTTTTTGCGATTGCCTTCGATCCAGTCCATCGTCCTGAGCAGAAATTCACTTCTTACCGGTTTAATAAGTATTTCTCTCGCATTGCTTAAGTCCGTTCCCGAGGAAACACTTAAAATGGTTTCCCGGCCGGCTTTTTGCTCTAATAAACTGTAGGGATTTATATCTGAGCTAAGCGGATGGCCATTGATGGCTAGAATATAGTCACCTGCCTTAACGTCAATTCCAGGAAGGTGCAACGGGGCACTAAGTCCCGGATTATACACCTCTCCATTGTAGATCTTTGAAATGCGATAGTGTCCGTTTACTGCTTCCAGATCGCAACCTAACAGACCTATGGGCACATTGTCGATATCTGGGAGATCACCACCCGATACATAAGAATGCCCAATGGCGACTTCCCCGCTCATGATGTCTACTACGTAATTGAGATCTGTTCTGTGGCGCACGTGATTAATCCATGGGGAATACCACTCATAAATAAGGTCCCAGGGCGCACCGTGCACGTTGTTTACATAGAGGAAATCCCTCATAAACCGCCAACCTTCCTTGAAGATTTGATGATATTCTGCCCTGGGATCAACCCTGATCTTCATATTGGTATTCAGTTTGCCATCGCTGGCTTTAAAACTTCCGCTGGTTTCTGAAATAAACCAGGAGCCATTTTGCTTGACTAAAACACTTTTTCTGTCTGAGGAAGGAACAAAATCGGAGATGTTATTTCCAAATTCCTCTGCTTTCATTTTTTCCACATCATAGGTATGGATTTTAAAATTGGGCTCATTGGGGACATTTTCGGCTACAAACACCTGATGCTTGGTACTTTTGGCCAGGGCCACATAATTTCGTTCCGCCAGATCTAAGGGAATGATACGGGAGTAAATTCCATTTGCATCAATTTTTACGGTGACTTTTTTTTCAACCTCTTCGGTTTCTCCCTTTTTCTTTTTGCTGTCATTTTTTTCTGTAGGTGCAGTACTAATCTCTTCTTCATCGGAAGCAGGAAGGTTTGGCGCTTTCCCATCGGCAGCAAGGACCAGGGCATACAAACTCCGTGTGACCTGCGGATCATATGAACTCATATCTAACCAGCCTGTTTGCAAGCCGTAATTCGTGCTTGCCAGAAAATAGAGATAGGCACCTGATTCGTCCCAGACAGGGCTGATAGCATCCGCCATACCGTCGGTTATTTGTAATTCTTTTTCTACCTGAACATCATAGGCGAAAATTGCCTTAAAATGACTGTTTAATTGTTTGGAATAGGCAATCCATCGGCTATCCGGAGACCAAACCGGATTCATGGTCCGGTTGGGGTGTGCATATCGATCTGTCGCTACCTTTTTAACGCTCCCCGAATTAAGAGCTATGATCCAGACATTGTAATCTGTATCCGAATAAGCGATATAATTTCCGTTGGGAGACCAGGTAGGTTGAAAATAGAAGGTTGGGTTGGGCAGGGGATAACTCTTGAGCTTACTACCGTCCTGATTTGCCACTACCAATTGATATTCCCCGCTCGCATCGGTGAACCACGCAATCCGATCACCTTTAGGAGACCAAACGGGATAACGGTCTGCCACTCCGGGAGTATTCGTGAGATTGCGATAAGTGCCGTTTTCTTTTGGGACACTGATAATTTCACCCCTGTACTCAAAGATTGCTCTTTTCCCCGTGGGTGAAAGATTGGCGTTTGCCAGGTCATTGCCATTGACTTCTTCCCATCTGGGACGGGCAAAATTCATGTCGCCCTTCACCTCAATTTGCAATTGCTTTGTAGAATTATCTGAAGGATTCAGTAAATGAAGATAACCCCCTGTTCATAGACAATTTGTCCAGGTCCTGCATCCAGGCTTTTTACGTCAAATTTTTTGTGAAAGGTGTGTTGTTCTTCTTCACCTGTCGACGGATCGTAAGACCATATGTTGCTGGCCAGATCACGCTCAGAGAGATAAAATACTTTGTTATCATACCAAACAGGATCGAGGTGTCTTTCCTTGGTCGGTTGAGGAGTCCTCTGGAGATTCCCTGTTGCCAGTTCTACGATCCATACGGGCATCGCCTGGCCTCCCCTGTAATTCCTCCATTCGGGGTCCCAGAAAGTAATAGGAGTGTAAGCAACAAATTTGCCGTCCGGAGATATTTCTCCGTAGGCGGCACGGGGTATGTTGATAGCTGTTGGAAGTCCACCAGTCGCAGATACCGTGTAAAGTTTATTCGTTTGTGTTGGTTTTGATTCTCTTCCCGACCTGAACAATATCTCACCTTCTGGGGTCCATCCCTGAACTATATCGGCCCCTGGATGCCAGGTAAGTCTTTTGGGCTCTCCTCCGCTAACCGGAATTATATAAACGTCACTATTTCCATCATACTCCGCGGTGAAAGCGATCCACTCTCCGTCCCTGGAAAAATGCGGAGAAAATTCATATCCCGGATTGCTGGTCAGACGTTGCGCCTGTCCGCCGCTAACAGATACTTTCCAAAGGTCATTGGCATACACAAAAACGATGTCTGATGCCGAAATTGTAGGCTGTCTCAGGAGTTGAGTACCTTGCCCGCTGACGTCAAGTACAAACAAAAACAAAAATAGAAGGTATATTTTTTTCATTTGAGATAAAGTTTAGATGATTAAAGTATTGAAAAAAGCTGAGGCAACCAACCCGTAAAGAAAGGCGCTGGGATAGAAAAGGCAGCCCACTGGAAATCCAGACCATGAAGGTACATCCGTAACGGGATGTAAATAAATTGATAAAACTAAAACCGGACTTATTTGGTGGTGATCCTTATGACGCCATTGGCGCCTCTTGCCCCGTATTCAGAAGCGTCAGTGCCGTAAAGGGCTTCTATATTTGCCACATTTACGTTGTCTACCAGTTGATCAATACTGCGGAAAGAGGTACCGACAATATAACCATTGAGCACATATAGGGGTTGCTGGGATCCCTCGAGTAACATGGAGTTATTGGCCTTGTTAAAAAACGGGATTCCGCCTTTAACAACAATACCGGGCAGGCGCCTTATTTGGTTGAGGAGTGAAATGGTCACCCTGTTTTTATCGTCCAGGTTTTTACCAAGGGGAGTCTCAGAATCCCCTGCTGTATTTTTAGAAGTTCCGCAAGCGGATAAAATTATTAGAGACAGGGAGAACAAAAGGATAATTCGTTTCATTATAACAGTGTATTTAACGACTCTAAAGATATGCTAATTCTGACGGACGCACTAAGTTTTTATCTATAGTGATCAGGCGTGAATGATTATATTTGGTCAAAATAATAACAATGATATTACTGGTTCAGGTTGTGGGAGCCCTATTAGGATTGCTGGCAGTTTTGTTTGGAGCATTTGGAGCTCATGTGTTAAAAAAATCCCTTTCTGAGGAGTTGTTAAGAAGTTTCGAAACCGGAGTGAAATACCAGATGTATCACGCCTTGTTATTGGTGGTTCTTGGTTTTAACCTCGGCTTTACCTCCGCATTGGAAACCTATATGGCCTACTGTTTTATTTTTGGTACCCTTTTATTTTCATTCAGTATTTACGGACTTTGCCTTTCCAGCGCGAAAGGCAGAAAATGGAAATTTTTAGGACCTGTAACCCCGGTAGGAGGCCTTCTTTTACTTGCAGGATGGGCATTGTTGTTCTATTCCTTTATCGCCCATATTGTTTAGTGCTAATGACAACCACAGTCGTCCTGCCCGCAAGACGAGGAGGGCTTCTTTCCCAATCGGATCTTTTTTGGCAAGAGGAATTTATTCACCAGATAAGCCAGGGCGATAAACAGGACAAGGTAGACTAATACAGTTTGAATACTCATTTTCTTAATTCAATATTTGATATGCCACCAAAGCTACAAGATAGGCAAAAACGCTCATAAATACCAGCTGTGCCAGTGGCCATTTCCAGCTGTTGGTCTCCCGTTTTACGACCGCCAGTGTACTCATACATTGCATAGCAAAGGCATAGAATAGAAGCAGAGAAATACCCGATGCCAGGTTAAATAATGGCTCATCAGTTTCGGAATTTACTTCTGCCGCCATTCGGTTCTTAATGGTTTCTTCTTCGTCATTACCAACACTGTAAATGGTGGCAAGGGTTCCTACAAACACCTCCCTGGCTGCAAAGGACGTAAGTACTGCAATCCCTATTTTCCAGTCGTATCCAAGAGGTTTTACAATAGGTTCGATTGCTTTTCCAATGTTGCCGATATAGGAATTCTCCAGTTTAAAACTGGCAATTTCCTGTTTTTCAGCCCGCGCTTCCAAAGCTTTCTGTTGTACAAGGAGAGAATCCTGAATTTGGGCTGTACTTAGTGCAGACTGAGATTCCAGCTCAGTTTTATAAGCAGCCAACTTTTGTTCTAAATCTGCCTGGTTGTAAGGGGTAAACCCTTTTTCAGAAATACGTTCCTGTACAAGGGATTCAGCCTTGACAAATCGGTCTGTTATTCCATTGGAGCCAAGGAACCACAAGACGATGGAAATAGCAAGTATGATCTTCCCTGCTCCATAGACAAAGCTTTTGGTCTTTTCGATAACCGTGATCGCGACATTTTTCAGCAATGGCAGCTTGTAATTGGGCATTTCGATTACAAAAAAGGTCCGACTCCTGATCTTTAGTATTTTGTGAAGGATCATGGCAGAAAATATTGCAGCCACAAATCCTAAGGCGTAAAGTAACATCAGGGTGAGAGCCTGGTAACTCAGTCCGATAAACCTACCTTCAGGAATTACCAGAGCAATAATTATAAGGTAAACGGGAAGTCGGGCAGAGCAAGTGGTAAAAGGTGTGACCAGGATGGTAATCAGGCGTTCTTTCCAATTCTCTATATTTCTTGTAGCCATAACCGCTGGGATAGCGCAAGCCGTACCTGAAATCAGTGGGACTACGCTTTTTCCGCTAAGCCCGAAGGGCCTCATCACTCTGTCCATAAGAAAGACTACCCTGCTCATATAGCCCGATTCTTCTAGCAAGGCGATAAACAGGAATAAAAATGCAATTTGGGGGATAAAGATTACAATTCCCCCGATGCCTGCCAGGATACCTTCAGCAAGCAGATTCGTGAATACCCCCGGGGGAAGGGTGTCTTTGATCCATTCACTGCCTGCAGCAAATTGTTCGTCAATAAAATCCATGGGATAACTACTCCAGTCGTAAATCGCCTGGAAGATGGTCAGAAGGATGAAAAAGAAAATTAAATACCCAAAAACCTTGTGTGTTAGTATCTTATCTAAAGTAGCCCTGAGCCCCCTGGCAGCCTGCAGGTCTACTTTGTAAGCTTCTTTCAGTATGCCATTGATAAACTGATACCTTAGAATCGTCTCTTTTTGTTGAAGCCGCTTAAGTTCAGACTTCGACTTGGTACTAAAATCGCTGCTGTCCTGAATGCGTTTTTTTTCAATTGGCATGAAGTTTACATCCTGGGTAATCACGAGCCATAGTTTGTACAGGTCTTCGTTGGGAAATGTCCTCTTTAAACGCTCGAAGTAATCCGGTGCGATAACCGTTGTATCTACATTGGGCTTGCTCGAAATATTCTTGTAGTCTGCGATCAATTCTTTGATCTTGGCAACCCCGGTATTTTTGCGCATACTCACCAGGGCAATCTTAGTATCCAGCTTTTCTTCCAGCAAGGGAACATCCAGTGTAATACCCTTCCTCAACATACGATCTGCCATATTGATCACAAGGATGGTTGGAATTCTTAGGTCCTTTATCTGGGTGAAGAGAAGGAGGTTACGCTTGAGATTTTCCACATCGCTGACAACCACCGCCACATCCGGAAAGTTTTTGTCATTGCGATTAAGCAGTAGTTCAACCACCACACTTTCATCAAGGGAAGTTGTATTGAGGCTATAGGTCCCGGGCAGATCTAATATATGAGCTTTTACCCCCCTCGGTAGCTTACAGACCCCCTCTTTCTTTTCTACTGTGATTCCGGGATAGTTACCTACTTTTTGATTCAGTCCGGTTAACTGATTAAAGACAGACGTCTTCCCGGTGTTGGGATTTCCAATAAGTGCAACGTTGATACTCTTGCTCATGCGATTTTAGGCGTCTTCTATGATGTCTAGGGAGATCAAACGGGCGGTTGACCTTCTGATGGCAATGTGGGAACCATTGACGTTGATGTAGATAGGATCATTTAAAGGGGCAATCTGAACCATTTCGATTTCGTTGCCCGGGAGGCAACCCAATTCAAGGAGTTTAATGGGGAGCACATCATCAGCAAATTCACGGATGATTCCGCGTTGCCCTCTTTTTAAATCTACGACGGTAAGGTCCAATTTTTATTTAGATTGATTTTAAGTAAGCACAAAAATAGGAGAAAAAAATAGAATAAAAGTGATCCTTTACGGGAAGTTTTTTAATCTGTATAAGAAGCTTTCAGGATACTGAGATCGTTTAGCAATTTCTCTATTTCCTTCGGATTGGTCCCGTCATATGTCCCCCTAATCCTTTTTTCCTTGTCTACAAGGATAAAATTTTCGGTATGGATCATGTCGTAAGGTCCGCCATCCCCATCTGTTTTTGCCGCCAGATACGACTTTCTGGCCAGGTTGTAGATTTGTTTTTTATCTCCTGTGACCAGGTTCCATTTTTTATCGATGACTCCTTTTTCCAGGGCGTATTTTTTGAGTTGAGCCACGGAATCAATAACCGGAGTAACGGAATGACTCAATAGCAATACTTCCTCGTCTTCCAGGATCTCATTTTGGATAGTGACCATGTTTTCGGTCATGATAGGGCAAATAGAAGGGCAGGTAGTAAAGAAGAAATCTGCCACATAAATTTTGTCCCTGTAGTCTTCCTGGGTGACAATCTTCCCATTTTGATTGATCAGGGAAAAGTCGGCTATAGTGTGGTACTTCCTCACGTATTGAACAGAGTCATCCACCAGTTCGGGATTAAAATCTGCCGGTTGGTATACAGGTAATGTTTTTTGTGGCTGAAGGGCGTTGTAGAAGAGATAGACAATGACAGCGGAAATACCCAGTAAAACGATGCCCAGGAATCGAAATTTTCTAAAGAACTGTCGCATTTATCTTTTTTGCAAAGGTACTGCAGCAGAATCAGCCAATCAAAAATCCCGGATACCTTCGCTGCTAAAACTTTCTTAAAAATCCGGAGGGAGCCGGAGTTTCTTTTTTTTAGACCCCCTAAAAGCGTACTTTTGTGCTCCAAATTAAGATTTTGTCAATGAACCCAATCGTTATACAGACTATCCAATTCTTTATGAGTCTTTCCCTGCTCATCGTTCTGCACGAGTTGGGTCACTTTATTCCGGCAAAGCTCTTTAAGACCCGGGTTGAAAAATTTTACCTCTTTTTTGACATCAAATACTCCCTTTTTAAGAAGAAAATTGGGGAAACGGTGTATGGTATCGGTTGGCTGCCACTAGGGGGTTATGTGAAGATTGCCGGGATGATCGATGAGAGTATGGATAAGGAGCAGATGCAGGAAGAACCCAAACCCTGGGAATTCAGGAGCAAGCCTTCCTGGCAGCGACTAATCATAATGCTTGGTGGGGTAACTGTGAATTTTATCCTGGCCGTTATCATCTATATAGGTATGGCATACGCCTATGGAGACCAATTTGTGCCTACAGATAGTCTTAAGGATGGCGTTTGGGTAACAGAAGAAAATATTGGGGATAAACTCGGAATAAAAACGGGGGATAAGATCCTGGCTGTAGATGGAAATACGGTAGAGAGTTTTAATAGTTTATTCCTGGAGATCGTAAATGGTAATGAAATTACCATTGAAAGGGATGGGGAGATTATTGAAAAGGAGATCCCGGTCGATTTTATTTCTACTTTACTTGAGGATGAGGATAAAGTTCGTTTTTTAAGTCCGAGAGTGCCATTTGTAATTGGAAACATACCTGAAGTCTCTGCTAATAAGGATTCCGGACTTGAACTTAAGGACAAGGTAGTTGCTGTAGGTAATGATCAGATCAGCTACTTTGATGAGGCAAAGACTATTTTAGTCAAATATGCCGGCCAAGAAACAATCTTAACTGTGGAACGGGAGGGCAGAAGAGAACAAATACCTGTCGTGATCAGTGATTCGGCCACTATTGGGGTGAACCTTGGAAGTTTAACCTTTGCTCAACTAGAGAAAGAGGGATACCTTAGATTAGAAACCAAAGAATACAGCCTTGCGGAATCTATTCCGGCAGGAATTGATAAAGGGGTATCAACTTTGACCGGGTATGTAAAACAGCTTAAGAAAATATTTAATCCGGAAACCGGGGCTTACAAGGGAGTTGGTGGTTTCGCTGCCATAGGAAGTATGTTTCCCGATACCTGGAACTGGCCGGCATTCTGGAATACTACAGCACTTATCTCTATTATCCTGGCATTTATGAATATTCTTCCTATTCCCGCTTTGGATGGAGGACACGTGATGTTCTTACTTTACGAGATGGTCTCCGGAAGGAAACCAAGTGATAAGTTTATGGAATACGCCCAGATGACCGGATTTTTCCTTCTTATTGCCCTCTTATTGTTTGCTAATGGGAATGACGTATACAAGGCGATATTCAAATAGAAAATATTAGTGTTTACTATTGGGGGATTTGAAAGAAACTGCTATCTTTGGCCCCTCTAAAAAGAGATTTTATTCCTCCTTAGCTCAGTTGGTTAGAGCATCTGACTGTTAATCAGAGGGTCCTTGGTTCGAGCCCAAGAGGGGGAGCCAAATTAGACAAGCCGCCAGACATGGTGGCTTTTTTATTTTAAACCTTGCTGGGAAGTACTCCGAATTTTCTTTAAAACTTTTGGTGAAGTAAGATAAATTTGAATACCCAACTGAATAGGCAACTTCTGAAACGGATCCTGCTTTACTTTGCAACATAGATCTGGCCTTGTTCATTCGAATTTCGCTTACCAGTTGACCTGCCGACTTGTTCGTCAGGGCCTTTAGTTTTCTATGCAATTGTGCCCTACTAAAACCAACTTTTGATGCGATGTCTTCAACAGAAAGCAGATCGTTATCTATGTTGTCTTTTATCACCTGGATTACTTTTTGCAGAAAGGTATCGTCAACTGAGCTTAGCTTTAAATCCTTGACTTCCATCAGTTCAAAATTCTTAAAATGTTCCCATATCTTTTTTCGTGAAGCAATGAGATTCTCAGCTCGCAGAAGTAATTCATCCGAATCAAAAGGCTTGGTTAAATAGGCGTCGGCTCCCTGGGTTAGACCGGCTAATTTATTGGCCTGTCCCGCTTTGGCGGTCAACATTACAATTGGAATATGACTGGTCTTGATATTATTCTTCAGGGCATTACAAAGCTCATACCCGTCTTTTTTTGGCATCATAACATCAGAAATAATAAGATCAGGGATATGTTCAAAGGCCATGCGCTGTCCCTGAAGACCGTCTTTGGCAGTTATAATTTTGTATTTGGAGGAGAGGACTTCAGAGATGAAATCCAACAGGTCTTTATTATCCTCAACCAACAGAACAACCTCCATACCATCATCACTTACATCTTCGCAGGCCATTGTTTCATTCAAAGACTCCATTTGGTCTACTCCATTTAGAGGTTCCAGTTCTTTAGCGTATTTTTCAATTTTCACAGATCCGGGTAAATCTGAAAGCGCAATGGGGATCCTGATTTTAAAGGTAGTACCCCGACCCTTTTCACTCCTTACGCTGATCTGACCATTATATAGATCTACTAACTCCTTGGTTAGGGCCAGGCCAATGCCTGATCCCTCCACCTCAGTTCCCTCCACCCGATAAAATCTATCGAATATCCGGTCGACATCTTTTTTGCTCATGCCATTGCCTGTATCGCTTATCTCAATAATCAGGATGGTGTCAGAATTGCTTACATTAATACTTACTGCACCTCCAGGAGAAGTATATTTAAAACTGTTGGAAAGAAGGTTGTTCAATATTTTTTCCAATTTATCCTTATCGTAATACGCCTCTGGAAGCTCTTGTGGAAAATGTGTATTCAAACTAATATTTGACTGTTCTGCGACACTTTCAAAAGAAAAAACCTGGGAGCGCAGAAATTGGATCAATCCTCCTTGCTGCAGTTTAAGTTGAACAGCTCCACTCTCCATTTTGGAAAGGTCCAGTAATTGATTGATAAGGTTTTGGAGGCGGCTGATATTTTTTTTGATGACGTCGTAGGCCCTATTCCCAATAAGGATGGGATCATCAGGATGAATAGAAGCCTTTTTGGCTTGCTGCAATGGCCCATGTATTAAAGACAAGGGTGTCCTGAACTCATGGCTTATATTGGCAAAGAAACGGGTTTTGACCTCATCCAGATCTCTCATGCGTTGTATTTCGGCCAGGGATTGAGCTGCTTTAAGGCGTTCGTTTTGTATTTGTACATTAATTTTTTGACTCCGATAAGCCATACCAAAAGAATAAATGACGATTTGAAAGAACAAACCGGTAACATAGGGGTCGAGTCTGAAAGGAGGCCTGATCAATCCCATCGACCACAAGGTGCCGATCACTAAAAAGATACTTGCAATAAAGGAACCAATCCCGAAGTATCTCGAAAAACGATCTTTCTTAAAGGTCAATACCAAGGACAAGATTAAACTTCCCAGCGTGTAAATATTTAAGAGCTGAAAATGGATGCCTGGTTCGATATAATATATTTTTGGATTGAAAAAAATGACATACAATGCAGTAATTACGATTTCTGCAAGGACGAATAAGGCCAACCCCAATATGAATTTATCGAGTTTTGGATATTTCTTTTTTGATCCTATAAAGGCCCGTCCAAAGAACCAAAACGTAAAGAAGATACCATTGGCAGAGATGAACCAGAATGGATATCTCCATGAGAGTAATCGATCTATGAGCAATCCTATGGTCATGGCTTGTGTGAGGGTACAAAAAAACAACCACAGCGAAAACCAGAAGTAAACAGTATCCTTTAAATAGAGGTATTGTAAAAGGAAAAACAAAAAAATGATAAAAGTTACCCCAAACATAAAGGTGTTAAAACTGTTATTGAATTGATTGATTTGATGATAATAGGGCTGTTCAGGGCTTCGAGCGCTTAAATTGAAATATGGGGGATATCCAAAACTATTACCCTGTGCTCTAATAATTATCGTAGTAGTTTCTTCAATGGGTAATTCATGGAGACTAATACTGTTTAAAATCCAGCTTTCTTTGTTGGCCCTTTCGCTAAAAGGAACTTCTACTCCTGTTACCTGATGGAATAACAATTGGTTTTCAACATAGGCATAAACGTCTACCCTGCCATTACTTTTTGTCCACGCAGGGGGGCCTATCATAATATCCTGGAAATGTAATTCCCATCCCAGCAGGGTGTCGAGCGCCTTTATTTGAAGCTTTCCCCAGTAAGTGATATTCGGCTCAAGAAATTTAGGCAACTCATTTGCGCGAGTATACTTCAACATATTGTCATGGTGCAAAAGCATTTCTGTCGACAGCAGATTTGAGGTGTCGGCAACTACCTGCAAGTTTCTATTGAGATCATGAACAGGGTATGCCGGATCCAGTTCATAAACTTCCTGTCCCGATACATTACAGAAGATCAAAATGCAGAAGATCCGGAAAAACAATGTGAGTCTCATAAAGGATAGATTAAAGCCACAGATTTTGACGTATCGCCTTCGGCAATGCTAAGATCATTCCAAAAAACATCTTTGCTTAATAACATTGTTTCATCAATTAACACTTTTGTTTCATCTACAGGAATTTGAGACAAAATAACTAAAAATTGCAACCTGACCGATATTGCTGGAATCCTTCTCTCAATAGTTTTGTTCAACAGAATTATGAAAAGAATAATTATTAAAATCTAGAAATCATGGACAGGAAATCTTTTTTAACACGTCTGGGGGGAACGGCTGCAGTAGTATTATTTCCAAGCAATGCTGTAACGGCTGCTATAGGTCATTCACCTTTGAAAAATAAAGTCAAAGAAAAAATTATAACGGCTGATGAAGGTGCCGAATTAATGGTCCTCGGCAACCCCCAAAAACATAAAGTAGTTGGAATCGATACGGACGATCAAATTTTTGAATGGGTAGATAATCTCGCTCCGGGTTCCGGAATTCCTCCACACATCCATACCAGGGAAGACGAGATTTTTAGGGTCTTAAAGGGCAAAGTGGAGATCATGGTTGATAATAAATCAACAATACTGAAAGAGGGCGATATGGCCTTTGCTCCAAAAAACATTGTGCATTCCTGGAAAGTTGTTGGAGAAGAAGAGGCTCAGATGTGGGTCAGTGCTTTTCCGGCAGGGATGGAGCATATGTTCCAGGAATTGAGTCAGATGCCTGAAGGCAAGCCGGATTTCGATGAAGTTGCATCGATATGTGCCAATTACGGGATAACATTTGTATAAGAAGGATATAATTAAACCAAAATCACTAAATCATGAAAAAAATGAAAACAGTAAGAATTCGAGAAATTTTAGGGTTATTAATGATGATTGCTATTATTGGCTGTAGTGACGATAATGACGATCTTGAACCCTGGCAATTGGAAGTGGATGAATTAAAGGCAGCCACGGCCAAATATGTAAATGTTGATGTGGCCACGGCAGAAGGCTTTTTTGACGCCTCCGGATTTGTTCCCAATATGGGACATCATTACATCCTGCCCGAGAGGATTGACGAAACCTTTGAACTTAGTAAACCTGAGATCCTTCTGTATGTGCCCAATGCTAATGGTGTAATGGAAATCGTAGCAGTTGAGTATGCGGTTCCCATAGAAGATTTGGATAACCCGGGATTACCACCGGAAGGCTTTACCGGTAAGGACGATGTGTGGGAGATCAATCCAAATTTAAAACAGTGGCAACTCCATGTTTGGATATACACAGAAAACCCGGAAGGAATTTTTACAGCTCATAACCCAGCCATAGGAGAAGGGAATTAAGCGCACGTTTGTATGGATTGACTAAATTTGACCACTTGCTTTTGCAAGTGGTCGTTTATTAATAATAAGCAGATTTGGAGACAATTAGCAGACAATCGTAAAAAGTGCTATTTGGATAAACAAATTAGTAATTAATGGTATTGAATGGCCGACTCTTCAATTATACAAGGCCGTATTAAAGGAAAAGATTAATAGTAATCACGGTGATATTACCATCTCTGAGTATTTATACCCTGCTTTTTGGTATTTCTATTTCAATCTTGGGAAATATTATTTAACTTGGTATCTTTCTGAATAATTAAAACCAAAGAAGCATGAAAACTGTTACTAGCGAAGTAAACCAGTATTGGGTCCATTTTCAGTCCGGAGGAAAAGATAAAAACAAAGTTTACCCAAGAGCCCTTGTCAAGTGTTATCACGATGAAGATTTTGTGGTTCAGGTTAATTTTTATCCCGATGGGAAAGTACCCGAAAACCACTACGATAAACGAAATAAATTGGTGTATTTGAGATATCCCATCTCTATGTACCCGAATGTGATCGACCTGCTGAGACATGAGAAACCCATTTACTTCAGCTATAATATTGAATTAAAACTGGGTTATGTTAGAACAGGGAAAGAACCCATAGGTGAAGGGAATATGGACGCCGACTTTTAAGGTAAGTAATAAAAAATCCGGAAGAAAAGAGTTGTAGTATTACAGCTCTTTTTTGTTTCTGTTATTCGATGATCCCTGTCTTTTTGGCCCTTTCTTCCCAGTTCCTCCGGGCCATGAGCTGCAGGTCTTCCACATTATCGCTCTCATCCATAATTTCAAGTCCGAGCAGGGTTTCTATGACGTCTTCCATAGTGACCAGGCCGCTTACAGAGCCGTATTCATCAACTACCAGGGCAATGTGCTCCCGCTTTCTAATAAAATTCTCAAAGAGCTGTGGTATAGGAGTATTCCTCTTAGTTACCAAAATATCCCGTTTGATATCAACTAAACGTAATTTTCCGTTCTCGTTGATAATTTCTTCCATCACATTATCCTTAAGAACAAATCCGGTGATGGTATCCACAGTTTCCCCGTGAATTGGAATCCTTGAAAATCGAAGTCGGGGATTGTTTTCAAAAAATTGTTCTATGGTCTGATTTTCGGGAGCAATTTTGATCACTGCCCTGGGCGTCATGATATCCTTGGCCATGATCTCATCAAACTGTAACAGGTTTTTGATGACCTTAGATTCTGACTTCTCAAAGACTCCTTCTTCTTCAGCCAGATCAGCCATCACGGTAAAATCCTCCCTGCTTAGGACACTCCCCTTGTGTTCTTTTCCTATAAGTCGGGTAAATAACTGTAAAGCCCACATCAAACCCGTAACCTGCATGACCCAAACCATACCCCTTAGAATCTGGGTGGAGATGTTGGCGAGTTCTTTCCAGTAATTGGCTCCTATAGTTTTGGGAATAATTTCGGAGGCAACCAATACCAGGATGGTCATCAGGGTGGATACCAAACCTACCATCAAGTCTTCGGTAAATTCCATTCCAAGGAAGGTGCGCGATTGTTGCCCGTATATCTCTGCATAGGCCACCTTTGCCTGTACCCCAACCAGAATGGCACCAACAGTGTGGGCTATGGTATTTAAAGTGAGGATGGCTATCAGGGGTTTGTCAATGTCGTTTTTAAGCGTTTCCAAAGCGGGGGCAAAACTCTTTTTCGACTTCTTTTTTACATTGATAAAAGTGGGAGTAACACTCAAGAGCACCGCTTCCAGAATGGAACAGAGGAAGGAGAAAAAAATGGCTAAGAATGCGTAGAAAAGTAGAAGTCCCATAAGGTAAAAACTCTGTCAAAGATACAATAATAAAGAAAAGCTGAAATCCAAAAACATCTTATTCATTACAAGGATTTCTATCTTGTGATTCTACAATCAAATATTAGCGAATTTAATCTCCAAAAGATATTGACAACATTTCTGTTAAGGATTCGTTCTAATATCGTTTAAAGACATTATTTGTCTGTGATGACCAGCACAAACTTTACATTTAGCAGCTTTATTTCAAATTCGGGAAGACTCACGTTTTGTATGTTGATCCTGGCCGGGTGTTTTTCTTCCCGTAAAATGACTCAGCAGGCTGCTACTAAAAACCTTGTAAGGGCTACAGTTTTCAATAAACCTCAGCAAGTAAAAAAATACATCAGGAAAGGAGGAGTGGTCGATCAAAGGGAGCCCAAAAGAGGATGGACGCCCTTGTTATATGCTGCAGAAGGCGGCTTTTATGATGTTGCAGAAATTTTATTAAAAAATGGGGCAGATCCGAACTTAAGGTCTACTAAAGATGAGGTATTCCCCTTACAGCGCGCGGCTTCAAACGGATATTATGCGCTTGTGGAGATGTTGATCAAACGAGGAGCAGATGTCAATGAACAAGATGGTCTATACAGGTCAACAGCTCTGATGTATGCTTCCCTGAAAGGGCATGTAGATGTAGTAGAATTATTGATCGCCAATGGGGCTTTACTGAATGCGAGAGGAACCCGGGGAGAATCTGCCCTGTTTATCGCAGTTTCTGCAGAACAGGTGGAGATTGTAGAGGTATTGCTGAAAAAAGGGGCCAACAAAGATCGACCAAATACTTATGGCCAGACCTGCATGAAGGAGGCTATTGTCTTGAATAACCAAACCATAATAAATCTTTTAAATCAATATTAAAGTGAAAAAGCTCAGTTTTTATACGCTCGTTTTCTCCCTGATGAGTGGAGGATTATTTGCACAGGTGAAAATCGTACAGGAAAAAGAACTCCAATTGAAGAAATCGGATTCCGGGGATTACTATGAAGTAAGTATTACCCCTTCTCCCTTTACCCTCCAATTTGATGGAAGGGAACTTATGGTCAGTGCCGGCCTTACCGAAGCTTTGTTTGAAAGTACAAAGCCCGAGATCGACATTAATGTCGATTTTGGCTCCTACTTCTATATCGGCAAGTTCCTGGCCATGGAAGAAGACGCATCCTATTTGCCAACAGGCGCCCATGAAGCGGCATCCTTGAACAAAAACCACGGAGCAATATCCGAGGCTGGGGGAAGATCCTCCTATGAAGTTCACTTCCTCGACATAGCCGGAGACAAAAAGCCTCTCAGCGACTTTAAAGAGTTTTATATGTCGGTTTGGCTAGATCAAAACAAAGATCAGTTCATAGACACGAAGGAGTTGATCCATCTTAAAGTAAACATCCAATAGGGGATTTATCAAAGAAAATTTTCACCATCATGAGGAACAAACTACTTCTTATATCCAGCCTGTTACTTTTACTGGGTCACCTCAGAGCGAACGCTCAAAATGAACATCAGATCATTACCGATGAGTTTTTCAGAAGATATGAGACCGATCCATTGGAAGCCATGGACTTTGCTTTTACCACCAATAAATGGTTAAACCGCAACCGTATCGCCATAGAGCAACTCAAAAACAACTTTAAGGAATTAAGGCCGCAGTTGGGCGAATATTTCGGATTCGAAAAACTAAAGGAATCACAGATCACAGACCGCCTCCGACTGGCCACTTTTATGGTGAGGTATGATCGCCAGCCCCTGCGCTTTACTTTTATTCTATACAAGCCTAATGATTTTTGGCGCGTCCACAATCTAAAATATGATGATTCATTGGTGGAGGATCTTGAGAATATGCTTCGTGAGTAGGTCTTGCGATGGACCATAAATCCGTAATATTTATCGTATAAACGAAGTAATTATCGTTCACTTAATTCCTTAAAACACCTAAAATAAGGGTTAGATGTCTCTAAACGGAATTTTACCGAGAATTCCATACATAAGGGCTTACAGCCGGAGGAAATAGCAATTAACATTCTACATTGTGAAAGGAAAATCCCAAAACCCTTTCATATGAATACTAAGATAAATCCGTTGGAAATTGCCAGGTTTATGATTTGTGTAGGAATAGCCTGGATCGCCTGGATGACTCATTATCATACCGGGGCCATATTTTAAAACCCAATTATCTCAATAAAAAAGCGCTGCCATCTGGCAGCGCTTTTGGTTTGTGGTTCAACAAAATCAATCTTCTATTCCCTGTCCCATGATATAGGGCGCACCCATCCGCTGCAATTCTTTTTCCAATTGTGGAATCGTAGAATTTGCAATAGTTCTGATCTCTGTATACAAAGAGGCCATCATGGTCTTTGCCAGCTCCAGATTTTGCTTATGCAGGGGAGTGGGGCCGTAGGTAGTAGCTAAACCTCGTCTGGCTACATTCAAATGATCGCCTGCATTGGGCGGATTGCGTTCCCCGATCTCATCTCTCGATTTATTACCTTCCAGTCTTTCTTCAAAAGCAAACAGTTGTTGCTGCAGATCGTGCAGCCTTGTTGCTGTATTTCCCGGTGCAGCAGGAGCCCTGCTCAAGGCCAGCTTCATGGCCTTCACTTTGTCCATGCTGCTGTTTAAAACATCGGAGATTTTACTTTCCTGGGTTGCAACTTCGTTGTATGCCGAGATATAGGCATTGTATTCTTCATAAGAAACGCCTTTCAAAGTACTTTCAAACAAGGGTTCAACCTGAAAGGTGATAGGTCCATCCAGTTGTGTGACAACTCCATCTACTTCCTTTGACAGCGTTGCTGTGTAGGTTCCCGGCATGGCCAACGGACCTGAGTTCCACCAGGAACTGCCCCCGCCCGAAGACTGCCCGGGCCTGATCGCCCTGGAACTGGGGTGCCTTAGATCCCATGCAACACGATTAATGCCTTTACTACTGCTTCCTTCCACATTTCTGATGACGTTGTTATTGGCATCCTTAATTGTGATCCAGATTTTTGGATCCTGCTCCCGTCGTTCCTCCTCAAGGGCATCCCATCCCGGAAAAGGAATAGAAGCATTTCTTTTTTCCAGATCTTTCTCTTTATCCTTACGCGCTTTAGATTTTGAAGTAAATCCTTCTGCCAGGGAATAGGTAAACCAGGCCCCAAATTCGGGGTTCTCAGCAAAGTAGTAATCTGCCCCGGTGTTGCCTATTACATTTTTAGGCACATACCAGGGGGCCGTTCTAGTTGAATAAAGCGCCCCTTCCTTTTTGAGGGATGCGTCGGTAATTTCACGCAGGGCACTGTAGTCGTCCAGCACAAAAAATCCACGTCCGAAAGAGGCACCAACGAGGTCATTCATTTCCTTCTGGATTACGAGGTCACGAAAGGAGATGGTTGGCGATCCGGGTACTTTGTGCCAGTTTACCCCACCGTTCATTGAGGTGTAGATCCCATTTTCAGTTCCGAGGAAAAGCAGGTTCTTATTCACGTGGTCCTGAACCAGGCGCCAGATGATGGTATTTTGCGGGAGGTCGCCTTTGATGGATCTCCAGCTTACGCCCTTATCGGTACTTTTGTATAGATAGGTAGAAAAATCTCCTTCCTTGTGGTTATCGAGAGCCACGTATACCGTGTTCTCATCAAACAAGTCGGCTTTAATATCATTCACAAATGAGCGGGAAGGCAGCCCTAGTCTGCTAACCGGAATGCTGTTCCAATTGCCGCCGCCATCCGTTGTGACCTGAATAAAGCCGTCATCTGTTCCCGCATAGATAACCCCTGCAGTCACAGGAGATTCTGAAAGGGAAGTAATGGTATTGTAATTAGACATAGCCCCAACATCCCAGGCATTGTCCCAGCTTTGCTGTTTCCCCATGATGGGTAAGGTAATCCGCTCTTCATTACGGGTAAGGTCTCCAGAGATTGGCGTCCAGCTGTCTCCCCTGTCTTCTGATTTCCAAACCCGGTAGGAAGCAAAATAGAGTCGGGAGGGTTTATGCGGACTCACTAGAATTGGTGCATCCCAGTTATAGCGCTCATGCGGTTCTCCTGCCCTTGGTTGTGGTTGAATAAATACCCTGTCGCCCGTAATAAGGTCTACCCGATGCAGTCCTCCCTGCTGGGTTTCTGCATAGATGATGTGGTTGTATTCGGGATCGGTGGCCGACTGGTGGCCGTCTGCTCCCAGGGTCTTGTACCAATGTGCATTTCGGATTCCTTGAGGCTCGTCTGTCCTTGAAGGTCCTCCGGCAGAACCGTTGTCTTGCGTTCCACCAAAAATATGGTAGAAGGGTTTCTGGTTGTTTACGGCCACCTTATAGAATTGGGTAAGGGGCAAGTTCTTGATATAGCGCCAGGTTTCAGCCAGGTCAAAACTTTCATAAATACCCGCATCTGTTCCTACAAGCAGGTAATCAGGATCATCTGGTCTGAAGGCGATAGCATGGTTATCAGAATGTTTATCCTCTTCCTTCAATTGAACAAAGGTCTTTCCTCCATCATCCGAGGTCAGAATTCGGACATTCATAAGATACAAACGATCAAAGGCATGGGGACTCGCATACAGCTCCTGGTAGTAATGTGGCCCGGTTCCTCCGGATACGGTATTTGACATTTTTTCCCAGGAAGAACCCCGGTCCTCTGAGCGATAAACGGCTCCCTGGGTTCGATCCAATTCTATTGCCGCGTAAAGCACATCAGGTTGCTGAGGCGAGATCGCGATCCCTATTTTTCCGAGGTTGGATTTAGGCAATCCTGAGCTTAACTTCTCCCAGGTCTCCCCCCGTCTTCTGAACGGTGCAGGCCGGAGTCCGGGCCTCCACCCATAAGGGCTGCTACGGTTCTATGTCTCTGCCAGGTGGCAGCGTAGAGCCGGTCCGGATTACGTGGATCCATCATAATATCAGTCACGCCGGTCCATTCATTACCACCTAATACTTTTTTCCAGTTTTCTCCCCCGTCTGTGGATTTAAAAAGGCCTCTTTCACCTCCCTTGCTCCAAAGCGGGCCTTGTGAGGCCACCCAGATCACATCCGGATTTTCGGGATGTACAATGATCTCAGAAATATGTTCTGAAGCCTTCAGGCCCATATTTTTCCAGCTGCTACCCCCGTCTTCACTTTTGTAGACACCATCCCCGTAGGCTACGTGTCTACCTCCAACATTCTCCCCGGTTCCTACCCATATGGTGGAAGGGTTATTGGGATCAATGGTAAGGCAGCCAATGGAATAGGATACCTCTTTATCGAATAACGGAGTCCATGTGGTACCTGAATTTTCAGTTTTCCATACCCCTCCTGAGCCCACGGCGACATACCAGATACTGGGATCATCGGGATGGAGCGCAATATCTGCGATCCGACCTGAAAGAAATGCCGGTCCGACATTCCTGAGCTTGAGTCCGGCCAGGGAAAGTTTGTCTTCCTTGGAATCTGTATCAGCAGCTTTCCCACGGTTTCGTTGCGAAAATGCGAGCTGGGAGATAAACAGAAATAGAAGTGTAATGAGTAGTCCTTTTTTCATGGTAATAGTGTTTGAGTTTGCAATTGTCAGAATTTACAAAATACAACAATTTTATATTTCTAAGGAGGGAATCACTGCAAGAATAAACCCATTGCTTAATGAAACTTATTTAGAAGACAATACATCGATAATGTGGTATGTTTTAGACTTAAATCGATACATTTAAGATCTGCAAAAAGGACACGAGATGAAAATTGCAAAAGTATATTGGACGGGGATTTTCCTGCTGCTATTGGCAGGAAATCAGTCACTTCACAGTCAGACAGAATTAAAATTCAATGCAGCCTCGGCCCTACTTCTGATTCCTAATGTAGGGATTGAAGTACCCATTTCCGAGCGCTTTAGTTTTCAGATGGATTTATCGGGATCATTTTGGGATTCCTTTGACGGCAAACCGTTGCAATTTACCCAGGCATTCGGGGAAGTTCGTTACTACGGCAAGAACGATACCAGCGGATTCTTTTTTGGTGCAAATGTCGGTTTCGGGATGTTTAATCTCACTAAATACGGATACGATGAGGATGTTTACCAGTCGGGCCGAAATTATTATATCGGGGCATCCGTAGGGTATAAAAAACGATTGTCAGATCGATGGGCTTTGGAGCTCTTTTTGGGTGGAGGCACTTCCCAGGCTACCTACAGGGCCTATAGCCAGGAGACCCGGATGCGGATAGACATCCCTTTAGACGAGGACCGCAACTTTAATAAAAGTGGCGAGTGGATCCCTTACCGTGGCGGACTCATGTTGGTTTATGCGCTATAGTTTTACTATTCCTCACTTCAAATGAGAACCCTTTTTAATTCTTCTAAGTAGTAAGTCTCATAAAATAAAGGGAGAAGTCAAAATAACTTCTTTTTTTAAGTGCCTATTAAACTTATGTAACGCGCTAAAAATCAATCAAATAAACACTTTATATTAGTGTGTTCTATTACTATTATTCGTACATTACAGAGATAACCAAAAACCAACCAACATGAAAAAAGTAGTAGTTTTAACAATTGCTCTCTGTTTGAGTGCCTCAATGTTCAGTCAGCGTAATGACAATAACGAGTATTGGAATACCTGGCAGTACAAAGCAAAAGATGGTATGCAGCAAAAATTTGAAGAAGCTGCGGCCAAGAAGACCAACATGTTCAACACCTCCCCGGAAACGGCAATTGTTACCTATCGCTTTATTGATGGCCCAAATGCCGGAAGTTACATGCGAATCGAAGCCCGGAAATCTCCTTCAGACTACGATAAAGACCGTTCTGCGGAAGGCAATTACTGGAGGGATAACGTCAGTAAATATATAGCCAATAATGGCGGACAGGTAAGATGGCAACTCCTTAACGGAGGTACCATAAATTATGACCCTGAAAATCCGGCACCTCCTGCCAAATATGTCAAGATGATCACTTTTAATGTGAAAGCTGACGGAGTGAGGGCGTTCAGGAGGTGGATGTACAGAGCTTCCAAAGTCATCGAAAAGAGAGGCAACAAAAACCCGAGGATGCTGTTCAGACTTGAGAGTGGAGGGAATCGCAACCAGTTTGTGCTGGCTTTGCCTTATGAAAGCCATAAAAGGACGGATCCTCCCAGGGAGAATGAAAATACTTGGCGTGAAGATTATGATGAACTCTTTGGCTGGGGAACCTTTGAGGAAGATGGAAAAAATATCGACGCCTCTCTGGAATTCTGGGGTGAGCAAGTAGAAACCCTGCAAATGGTGCCGGAAATGTCTACCAAAATATAACAACTAATAAATACGAATAAAATAAACCTCGCTTTATGCGGGGTTTATAGTTTTATAACGGTAGAACTGGGGGCATCATTAATTTAGTTACATCTTTTAAAATCATTTCCAAGATGGAATATTTGCCCTCCATTTTGCCCTTATAGCCTGCCTGCCGGCAGGCAGGTTCAACGGATAGCCCCGATAGCTATCGGGGGAAGTTTCCTCAGTGGACAAGAAATCAATTCGAAAAGTATTCATAAATTTGCCTCCCATTTTGGCCTCATAGTTCAACGGATAGCCCCGATAGCTATCGGGGGAAGTTTCCAGATCAGATCATTTAAGGATGTATTATGTATATGTTATCCAGTCAGGACTCGATGATAGCTTTTATATTGGAAAGACATCGAATTTGGAAGAAAGATTACTTTTTCACAATACACCAGAGCTAAACAAAGGGATTACAAAAAGAAAAATCCCATGGAAATATTTTTTCATACTGGAAATTGGGGATTTAAGATTAGCTGGTAAAATTGAAAATCATATCAAGAGAATGAAAAGCAGGAAGTACATACAGGATCTAAAGAAATATCCTGAAATTACACAAAAGCTTATCAAAAAGTATTCATAAATTTGCCTCCCATTTTGGCCTCATAGTTCAACGGATAGAATAGAAGTTTCCTAAACTTTAGATCCAGGTTCGATTCCTGGTGAGGCTACAAATAAGCACAAAAGCCTTTGCGAAAAGCAAAGGCTTTATTTTTGCGACCCGCCGAAAGAAACTTGTTTCGTTGAGTGCGGGGCCAAAAATAAAACCAACTGCGCATGCAGTTGAGCTTTTGTATTTTCACGATGAGGCTCTGTCAGGAACAGCGTCCGCAGAAGCATAGCGAAGCACGCTTCGGGGGCCAGCTAATCCTGGTAAGGATGAGTGCGGGGCCAAAAATAAAACCAACTGCGCATGCAGTTGTGCTTTTGTATTTTCACGATGAGGCTCTGTCAGGAACAGCGTCCGCAGAAGCAGAGCGAAGCACGCTTCGGGGGCTGGCTAATCCTGGATTTCTCCTGAGGCCCGTACCAAAAATAAAACCAACTGCGCAGCAGTTGAGCTTTTGTATTTTCACCACAAATATCTGTCGGGAGCACTGCACCTGTCCCCCTAAAAACCCCATCGGATTTATTCAGGGATTTATTCTAAAATCTTACTTATCTTAGACCATGAGCTCTGAGCACCAGAGTTGAAGACCATTACTTAATAGCTAATGGTGTTTGCTATGCTGCCAAACGTCCTCTATAACCACCACCAATGAATCCATCTTCCCACGGCAGAAATATAACTGAGATCCACGCTGTTTACGAAAAAATGATCGAGGTACTTTTGTACTTCGGGCCTATTGAAAAGCTCGATGAGATCGTTCATCCGGATTTTCATGGATATGGTACCGCTGCACATGAATTTCTAAGTGACAAGGCAGCTTTAAAGAGAATGGCTAAAATGCAGGCCGAACAATTAAAGGGTACAGAATATACATTGACACGCAAAATCATTTTTGAAAAATTCCTCTCTGATGGTAAAAACTACTTGATCCTTGAGGATTTTGAACTCCATTTGCAGGACAATGATCACAACCTGCCGCTCAGGCTTTCTACCATTCTAGAAAAAGTATCCGGCAAATGGTTAATTACCCACTTTCACGGCTCTACACCCGACAGTGATATAGCTGAGGAAGAGGCTTTGCCCATGGAAGGCCTGCGCAAGAAAAATGAGGAGTTGGAAGCAAAGATCAGGGAAAGGACACGGGAATTAGAGATTGAAGCCGCATTGGAACGGGTACGTTCGGCATCAATGGCCATTCACAAAAGTGAGGAACTGCATAAGGTGGTATTAACTGTAGCACAGGAAATTAATAGCCTTGGGTTAAATATTGATGCGGCACACCTATTTCGATTTGAGGAGGGAAATGATAAAGGATTTAATATGTGGATCGCAGGGGATGGTGGAGTTTACCCCAATGAAGTATACTTTCCATATATCAAGCATGAAATATTTGATGGCATTTATAATGCCAGACAAAAAAACAAAAGCTTTTTTTCCATAGCTGGGATGAGTAAAAAAGTTAAAAATCGTGTGTACCGCCATCTTCTTAAAAGCGCAAACATTAATATTTCTGAGAGCAGGCAAAAATATGCACTAGGTACAAAATCGGGCGCTTATTCAATTGCGCTTTCAAAGAATTCAGGAATAGCCATTATTAAATTTTCAGAAGAAGGTGCAGGATTTGGCGAAGAGGAACATGAGATTTTAAGGCGATTTTCCAACGTTTTTGAACAAGCTTATATCCGCTTTTTAGGTTTGGCTAATGCCGAAAAACAGGCCCGGGAAGCACAAATACAACTCGCACTTGAACGGGTTCGGGCCAGGTCTTTGGCCATGCAATCCAGTGATGAATTGCATGAGGTCTTGGGGGTATTATTCAGACAGTTTGATGATCTGGGCATACAGCCGGTGAATGTGTTCCTAAGTCTTTTTGATCGTGAGCAAAGAACCCTTACCTACAGGGCATCGGGTAAATCGGGGAAACGAATGCCGGGGAAGCAGGTGGTGGAAGTAGATAGCATGGAGGCACTCCGGGCCCTGTACGACAAATGGCTTACGGACAATTCCGATACCGTTGAAGTGATCTTTTTCCCCAAAGAAGTATTGTCCCAACTTTTTGGCATTTTTTCCGAAACTTTTTCCTCCATGCCTAAAGAAGATCGCATGGGACCCGAAGACTTTCCCGAAGGAGGTTATTCCATGGCGGGGTACACCCCTTTTGGTTACCTGGGCTATGACCATCAAAGGCCGGCCACGGATGAAGAAAAGGAAATCCTAATCAGATTTTGCGTTGAATTCACAAGGGTATACCAACGATTTTTAGACATACAAAAAGCGGAAGCCCAGACCCGGGAGGCACAGATTGAAATGGCTCTTGAAAGAGTCCGTTCAGCCTCCATGGCCATGCACAAAAGCAAAGATCTTCATGATGTTTTGGTGATGTTGTACAATCAATTGGCTTCGCTGGGATTGAAGATGCACTCGGCCCAAATAATCGAATCTATTGATGACCCAAAAGAAATGCATATTTGGATAGTCACCAATGGTGTGGTTTATTCGGAACAGGTTCATGCACCATTCTCTAAAAATATATTTTTCAAACGTTTCAGGGAAGCAGTAACCAATGGGGAATCATTTTATACACTAAAATTTTCGAAACGCCAGAAGGATAATTTATTTCATCACTTTTTTGATAATACCATACTTAGAAATGCGCCTCAGGCAAGAAAAGACCTCATCTTTTCCAGCCCTGGCCTGGGAACATCTAATGCAATGGGGAAATATACCTCCTTGTCAGTAATGCGCTATGATGGGATTCTGTACAGTGAGGAGGAAAATGAAATCATTAAACGTTTTGCTAAGGTGTTAGAGCAGAGCTATACACGTTTCCTCGATATCAAAAAAGCGGAAGCCCATGCCCGGGAAGCACAAATTGAAGCGGCCCTGGAGCGGATTCGATCAAAAGCAATGGCAATGCACAGTTCTGATGACCTTGCCGATACCGTGGAAATACTCTATAAAGAACTAGATACCCTCCAGGTGCATGCTTTAAGATTTGGACATGCAAAATTAAACGCGGATACCAAAATAGTTGAATTACATACGGCTACGGATTTAGGGAAAGTGGTAGGTCAAATAAAACTTGAAGGCCATCCGTTACTGGAAAAGATATATAAAAATTTTCTGGCAAAAGAAGATTTGTACTATGCCCTTCAGGGAGAGGAAATGAAAAGCTATTACTCAATCTTAGGCCGCGCCATTGACGTACCGATACCACCTATGGATACTGTACAACACGGCTACTTTTTCTTTTTAAAGGACACCGCCAATTATGCCTGGTCTGACAAGGCATTAGATGAAGAGGAACTCAAAATTTATAGAAGATTAATTACGGTGTTGAACTTAACGTATAAACGCTACGAAGAGCTAAAGAATGCAGAAACCCAAGCCAGGGAAGCACAAATTGAAGCTGCTCTGGAAAAAGTACGGTCACAGTCTTTGGCTATGCATAACACCAGTGAAATGCAGCTGGTAGCCAATGCGGTTTTTGAGCAGCTTCAGGCCTTGGGCATGGAAATGGATGTCGTAGGCATGAGCGGGATCATTGAGGCTAAACAGGACTACGATGTCTGGATAGGGGGTGCCCCTTTGGGATCGGCTTTGCGAATTCCCTATAACGAGGATACTCAGGTACAGCGCGATTACAATAAGATGCTTAAAGACCGGCCGGAACTCTTCGTCAGAACCTATTCTGGCCAGGTCAAAAAGGAATACATCGACCGCCTGCTAACCCACGGGGAATTTCCGGAAGCACTTAAAAAAAAGATGAAAACTTCTGATGCTTTCACCACCATGATCGCCCCGAAAAAGAATTCCGGCATTCAGGTAGTGCATTATTCGGATCAACCTTATACTGATCAAGATGCGGAGACACTGAAACGTTTCGCCGGAGTTTTTGAGCAAGCCTATATCCGATTTATGGATCTGGAAAAAGCAGAAGCACAAGCCAGGGAAGCAGAAATAGACCTGGCCATAGAACGTATTCGTTCTCAGGCGATGGCAATGAAGGAATCCTCTGAATTACTTGATATAGTGGTGACCATGCGCAGTGAATTTATTCGTCTCGGCCACGAAGCACATTATTTCTGGCATATGATGTGGCTACCGGATAAATACGAAAAAGCAATGACCTCCGGGGATGGAAAACGGATTGGCATGGTCATGGAATTACCCCGTCATCTCCATGGCGACATCAAATTATTGGCAAACTGGGAAAAGAGTAAGAAGCCTTTAGTAGTTTATCCTATGGATGCTGAGGCGGCTATTGACTATGTGGACAAGATGATCAATCTTGGCGATTTTAAACAGGTAGATCCCAACGCCCCGAGTCATGATGATATCAGGCATATTGGAGGCCTTACCTTTATCATGGCAAGAACAACCCACGGAGAGATCGGTTACAGTTTACCGGGTGTGGTAGAACAGCCCCCTGAAGAAGATTTATTTATCCTTCAACGATTTGCAGGGGCTTTCGATCTTGCCCACCGCCGTTTCCTCGACCTGAAAAAATCAGAAGCCCAGGCACGTGAGGTTGAAATAGAACTGGCATTGGAAAGAGTCAGGGCCAGAACTATGGCCATGCAACACAGTGATGAGTTGCAGGAAGCTTCCTTTTTATTAGATGAACAGGTACGGAAACTGGGTATACAAACCTGGGGTTGCGCCTTTAATATTTACAGGGAAAAAGACTCCATTGAATGGTTTGGAAATGAAAAAGGTATTCTACCAACTTATACTGTTCCAAGAAAAGGAATTTTTAAAAAGTACTATGATCTGGGACAAAAGGGTTCCCAACTGCACATTCAGGAATTCAAAGGAGCCAAGTGTATAGCACATTATGAATACATGAGTACCCTGCCTGTAATAGGGGATGTTCTCAAGCAACTAAAAAAAACAAATGGCGCTTATCCCGAATATCAAATAGATCATGTGGTGTACTTTAAGTATGGGTATCTATTATTTATAACCACTGAACAAGTGCCGGACTCGCATGATATTTTTAAACGCTTTGCCCAGGTATTTGAACAGACCTATACCCGTTTCCTCGATCTTCAAAAAGCAGAGGCCCAGGCAAGGGAGGCAAAAATTGAGACCGCACTGGAAAAAGTGCGTTCCTGCTCATTGGCCATGCATTCCACAACGGAAATGCAGGAGGTAGCCAACGAGGTTTACGAACAACTCCAGAATCTAGGGCTGGAGTTGGATGCCGTGGGGATGAGCGGGGTCATTGAAGCAAAAAACGATTATGATGTGTGGATAGGAGGCTCCACTTTTGGACAAGCCCTGCGGATTCCATTTAATGAAGACACGGAGGTACAGCGTGATTACAACAAAGCCATTGCGGAGCGAGTAAAGTTGTTTGCCAGGACCTATTCGGGAAAGGAGAAGGAGGAATATACTAAGCACTTACTCAAGCATGGAGAGTTCCCCGGCCCACTTAAAAAAAAGATGAAAACTGCGCCGGCTTTTTCAACCTCGATATCGTTTTCAAAATACTCCAGTATTCAGATTGCTCGTTATACAGACGAGCCTTATTCAAAAGAAGAGAATGAGATCCTACAGCGCTTTTCAAGAGTTTTTGAGCAGGCTTACATCCGTTTTATGGATCTCGAAAAAGCAGAAGCACAAGCCAGGGAAGCCCAAATTGAAGCTGCTCTCGAAAAAGTGCGATCCAGGACCATGGCGATGCAGCGAAGTGAAGAATTGCCGGAAGCCGCCAATACCCTTTTTCTGCAAATACAGTCTTTAGGAATTCCGGCTTGGAGTGCGGGGTATTGTATTTGGGAGTCCGAGGATAAAAAATTCGCTTCCTGTAATATGAGTAGCGAAGGGGAACTCCAAAAATCATTTAGTCTGCCAACTATAGGAGAAGGCTATAATTTTTATGACCCTATAAAAAAGGGCGACACGTTTTATGTGGAGGAGTTAGGAGGTGAAAAACTGGTAAAGCATTATGAGTTTATGCGCACGCTCCCTACCGTTGGAGAAATATTGGATGAATTGCTAAATGCAGGTTTATCACTACCGACATTTCAAATATTTCATATCCTCTATTTCCCACAGGGTTACCTGATGTTCATCACCTATGAACCTGTACCTAAAGCACATCCTATTTTTAAACGATTTGCCAAGGTTTTTGAGCAAACGTATACCCGTTTTCTCGATCTGCAAAAAGCAGAAGCACAAGCAAGGGAAGCACAAATTGAAGCGGCTCTGGAAAGAATCCGTGCCAAATCTATGGCTATGCATTCATCAGATGAATTGAGTGATGTACTGGAAGTGCTTTTTGAGCAGTTTGTGATTTTGGAAATAAACCCGGTATTCGCTGTTTTAAATCTGTATGATTTAGAAAACGACACATTTACCATGCGGGTAACCGGTAAAAACGGCGCAAAAGTCATCGGAACACAAACGGTAAAGTTTAGTGAAAATGAAATCTGGAAGGATTACGGAGAAAAATTCAGACAGGGTACTCCTGATATGATTAGCGATCAATTCTATCCTGCTGAAATTTTACCAGATGTTTGGGAAATTTTAAAAGATCTTGTACATGCAGTTCCTGAAAAGGTAAGGCCTTTACCATCAGATTTTCCAGATGGCCTGTACAATATTGAAGGGTATTGCACTTACGGAACCATAGGTTGTAATCTCAACCGTCCGCCAACAGAAGAAGAGAAAAATATTGTAATAAAATTTGCTACCGAATTCGGGAGGCTCTACCAGCGCTTTTTGGATATTCAAAAAGCAGAAGCACAGGCCAGGGAATCTCAGATAGAGGCAGCATTGGAAAGAGTACGCAGTAGAAGTATGGCCATGCATAAAAGTAGCGAAATGCTAGATTTAATTAAAGTTGTCTCTGACCAATTGAGAGGACTTAATTTAAATTTTGACTCAGTTAGTTTTGCAAAAAATGATGTGGAGGGGGCTTTTACTTTTTGGCTAAGCTCAAAGGGGCAACCCCAACCTATATTGATGGAAGTGCCACCTATTGACAGTCGGGTAATGAATAGCGTTTACAGCGCTAAGAAAAATGGACTTAGATTTATTACAGATGTATTTTCAGCCGCAGAAAACAAAGAATGGAGTAAACATCTCATTAGATATACCCAACTAAAGCAATATCCGGAAACCATAAAAGAATTTATTTTGACGGCATCGGGTTTTGCCCGTTCTAGCTTTTTCTTGAAGAATATTGACCTGTATGTTGTTAACTACAAGGCGATCCCTTTTACTGAGGCAGAAAATTCGATTTTCGGAAGGTTTGCACAGGTGTTTGAACAGGCCTACACCCGCTTCTTAGACCTGCAAAAAGCAGAATTTCAGGCGAGGGAAGCTCAGATTGAAGCGGCACTGGAACGGGTTCGTTCCAAAACCATGGCCATGCATAACAGTCAGGACGTAGGAGCAACCGTTGTCACCTTATTTGATGAGGTCAAGAATTTAAATCTGGAAGATTCCATACGTTGTGGAATAGGCATCCTGGAAGGAAATGAAAAAATGGAAACCTGGTCTGCCAATGCTACGCCTGGAGGAAAGGTAGAGTTAAAATTGGGGATGCTCGATATGACGATACACCCTATGCTGGTGGGAGTAAAAAATTCGTGGAAAAGGGGTAAGAAAGGATATACATATGAATTAAAGGATGGGGATGTCAGGAATTATTACAGCAAGCTCAATGCGGAACCTGAATATTCCTTCACCGTGGATCTGGATACCTTACCTGATAAGATTTACCACAAGAGTTTTGTTTTTTCTGCCGGAATTCTTTTTGCCTTTACAGAGAATGCAATATCCGAGGAGGGATCAAAGGTGTTGGAACGGTTTGCCGGGGTTTTTGGACAAACCTACAGACGCTACCTGGATCTGCTGAACGCTGAAAAACAAGCTCGTGAAGCACAGATAGAAGCTTCTTTGGAACGTATTCGTGCCAGAGCTATGGCCATGCACCATACCGACGAATTGACCGATGTACTCGGAGTGCTTTTTGACCAATTTGATTCCCTGGGGATCAATCCTGTACTCACTCACCTGACGCTCTTCGACGAAGAAAACGAAACCTTTACGCTGCGTATTACGACAGGGGGGAAGAAACGGGTCATTGCCGAACAGTTGATCGACGTAAATGCAGTGGAAAGCTGGAAAACTTCCTTTGCCAACTGGAAGAAAAGTGAGATGCATGCCATAGACTTTATCGAATACCCCCCGGAAGTACTTCCCGCAGTATGGGAATTACTCGATGAGGTTATGTCTGCCCTACCCGAGGAGAATAAAATTTACCCGGAGGATTTTCCCGATGGCTTGTATACCACCCAGGGACATTGTAAGTACGGATATATTGGTTTTAACCACAACAGAAGGGCAACCGAGGAGGAAAAAGATATTGTGATCCGCTTTGCCAAGGAATTCGGCCGACTCTACCAGCGTTTTCTCGATATCCAAAAAGCTGAATTACAAGCCAGAGACGCGCTAAAGCAAGCTACGCTAGACAGGGTACGCGGACAGATTGCCAGTATGCGTTCTGCTTCAGACCTGGAACGTATCACCCCCCTGATTTGGAATGAACTCACCTTCCTGGAGATTCCATTTATTCGATGCGGGGTTTTTATCATAAATGAATCGAACAAAACAGTGCAGGCATTTTTATCGGCACCGGATGGACATTCCCTCGGCGCTATGCAGATTCCATTTAAAGCCGATAAGGTTACAGCTGCAATTGTAGCGCACTGGAAAAAGGGTGAGGTATTCAGAACACACTGGGATAAGAAACAGTTTCTTGAATTTATGCAGTTGATGGTAGACCTGGGACAGGTGAGTAATAAGAACGAGTATCAGGGAGCCGAACAACCCCCGGAGTCGCTCCACCTTCATTTTGTACCCTTCACCCAGGGCATGTTGTATGTAGGAAATACAGAATCTTTAGAGGAGGAACAGATCGAATTGGTAAAAACCCTTGCTGATGCCTTTGCCATTGCCTATGCGCGGTATGAGGATTTTGTCAAATTGGAGAAAGCTAAAGAACGGGTAGAGAACACACTGGAAGAGCTCAAGGCCACGCAGAATCAGCTGGTCCAATCGGAAAAAATGGCCTCATTGGGTGAGCTTACGGCCGGGATTGCCCATGAGATCCAGAATCCGCTCAATTTCGTCAACAACTTTTCGGAAGTGAGTGTTGAACTCTTAGAGGAAATGCAGGAGGAGATGGATAAAGGTGACCTGGAGGAGGTGAAAGCCCTGCTGGATGATATCAAACAAAATCTGGACAAGATTGCACATCACGGCAAAAGGGCAGACGGCATTGTTAAAGGGATGTTGCAACACAGCAGAGCCAGCAGCGGGGAAAAAGAACTTACAGACATAAATATCCTGGCCGACGAATATCTGCGCCTGGCCTATCATGGCCTGAGGGCCAAAGACAAGAGTTTTAATGCTACTTTGGAAACCGACTTTGACGAGTCCATAGGGAAGGTAAACGTACTTGCCCAGGATCTGGGCCGGGTTATTTTAAACCTTATTACCAATGCGTTTTATGTGGTAAAAGAAAAGTCATCCCACGCTAAAGCTTCGGAGGATTCTAACTATATGCCTACAGTAACCGTAAGTACAAAGAAATCTAAGGCAGGAGTAGAAATAAGGGTAAAGGATAATGGCAATGGAATTCCCGATGAGATCAAAGAAAAGATCTTTGAACCTTTCTTCACTACCAAACCTACCGGGCAGGGTACAGGACTGGGATTAAGCATGAGCTACGATATCGTTACAAAAGGGCATGGGGGGAATTAAAAGTAGACACCAAAAAAGGTCAGGGAACCACTTTTTTAATCTTCATCCCCTTTGAAGCCAAAAACCACTAAACCATGACTGCAATAAAAGACATAAGGGCGGCAATAGCAATATTCCTGACTTTTATTGGGTCTTATTCCATCACAAAAATACAGGCACAATCAACAAATTTGAATTTTGAGCAGATTGCCAAAGTGGAGGATATTTCCCTGGGGAAGATAAATGCGATAACACAAGACAGCTACGGCTTTATGTGGTTTTCGGACCAGACCAACCGATGTATTTTAAGATACGACGGAAGTCAGATAAAGCGTTATGCCTTCAATCCGGAAAAAGAAAACGCCCTGGGAGGATTTTATCCCGAATGTTTTGCAGCCGATTCCGACGGGGCATTATGGATAGGATTTAGCGACAAGGGAGTGGACTATTTCGATCCTGATACGGAAAGTTTTACCAATTATGCACATGATCCTAATGACCCGGAGAGCCTTAGCGATGGTGGGGTAAGTGCCGTTCTTGTTGCTCATGATGGAATGGTTTGGATTGGGACCGAAAATGGTCTGGACAAATTAGATCCTTCTACAGGGAAGTTTACTCATTTTCGTTATGATAAAAACGATGTCTCCAGTCTTAGTCATGATGTCGTGCGGGTGATATATGAAGATTCGGATGATACCTTATGGGTAGGAACCGGTTTCCCCTGGAATACTGGGGCAGGAGGACTTAACCGTTATAACCCAGACACCAATTCCTTTACCCGTTATATGAACAACCCCGACGATCCTAAAAGCCTGAAGGCAAATCAGGTGCGGGCCATCTGTGAAGACAGTCGAGGTAATTTCTGGATTGGGACAAACAAAAATGGGCTTCACAAAATGGACCGCGAGACAGGGGCAATTACACGCTATGAGTTCGATCCTGAATACCCGGCCTTCAGCCTTCCCGAAGCAACCCCTGGAATGCAACATATCACTTTTATTCACGAAGATCTGTATGGATTTCTTTGGATTGGCACCTATGCAGATGGGATCTATCGGTGGGATCCCATCTCAAATACCATGGCACTTTTTGGAACTAAAGGGATACAATCAGGAAATTATAAGGAAAATTCATCCTGGTGGTGCGATGTTTCCAATGATGGGCTCATCTGGATTTCCACCCAGGAAAATAAACTCTTCCGGATAGATCCCCATATTCCTCAAATTTCAGAAATACAACAAAGGGAACAGATTAGCAGTCTGGTAGTAAAGGACACTTCAGAATTATGGATGGGAACCTATGAGCACGGACTTTTACGCAAGAATAGAAAAACAGAAAGGGTTGAACAATTTACAAGCAATAAAAAGAATGCCAGAAGCCTGAGTAATAATAATATCACAAACCTATACGTAGACCGAAAAGACAATCTTTGGATCGGCACTTACAATGGGCTTAATCTTTTTAATGAGAGATCTAACTCTTTTACCAGGTTTATACATGATGATACCAATGATTCAGAAGGTATAAGTAATTCTTTTATTTCCGATATCTATGAAGACAGTCATTCCAATCTATGGATCGGTACCGTTAACGGAGCACATAAATTGGACAGGGAGAAAGGAACTATAAAAAGATATACAAATCAACAAATGAATCAGTCAGACACTGCAGGGTGGGGCGTGAAAATCGTAGAGGATTTGTCAGGGCAAGTATGGGTTGGTTCTGTTGCAGGTGGAGTTTACAAATTGAATGAACTTACAGATCAGTTAGAGCTTGTTTTTACCGGTCCCGCCATCAGGGATCTTTATGTGGACAAAAAAGGCATCCTTTGGGCAGGAGCGAATACCGGCCTGTGGAATACAGATAAGTACTGGACAAAGATGTCTCCGTATAAAATTAATGAAACCGGAACGTTTTTAGGAGAATGGACCTATTCTGTAATTGGCGATGATGCTGATAATTTGTGGATCGGTACAGACGTGGCCCTTGTAAAACTAGGAACAGACCGAAAAAACAAGGAAATTTTCGGTATAAAAAATGGTGTTAGGGTAAATGGATTTCCTGATCTTGGTTATGCCTACAAGGATAAGGATGGCCGGGTGTATTTTGCCAGTAGTCCTAATGGGTACTATACATTTCAACCGGAAGAATTTAAAATAGCCTCCGGCAAGTTGGCACTCTATGCCATGGACTTGAAAGTAAACAACCAGGCTGTTAACCCAGAAGAAAATGGAATTCTTGAAACCTCCCTTTATAAGGCAAATGAAATTCGGCTTAATTACAATGAAAATAACTTCAGTTTAAGCTTTGCCGCTGTTGATCTACGGGCGGAATTAAAGAAACGCATTTTGTACATGCTCGAGGGGTATGATACAGAATGGCAGGAAAGCCTTTCAGGTCAGAAAGTAACTTACAACAAGGTACCCCCGGGGACTATACGCTTACCTATAGATCGGCCATCAGGAATAGCAGTGATTGGGAGAAAAAAAGCCTTGGTATCTCTATATCACCCCCATGGTGGCAAACGAGCTGGGCATATGGTACATATGCAGTATTACTTGTGTTAGGTATCTTTTACTTTGATAAATATCAAAAGCGCAGGATCCTGGCCAAAGAAAAGGCGCTTGCCAAAGAAAAGGAACTGGCCCATGCCAGGGAAATTGAAAAAGCATACGTCAAATTACAGGAAACTCAGACCCAACTTATCCAATCTGAAAAAATGGCAAGCCTCGGGGAACTCACTGCCGGTATCGCTCATGAGATACAGAACCCGCTCAACTTTGTCAATAACTTCTCGGAAGTGAGCAACGAACTCCTCGATGAGATGAATGAGGAAATAGAAAAAGGAGATTTAGAAGAAGCAAAGGCAATCGCGAAAGACATCAAGCAAAATCTTGAGAAAATTAATCATCATGGCAAAAGGGCAGACGGCATTGTAAAAGGAATGCTGCAACACAGCCGCAGTAGCAGCGGGGTAAAAGAACCTACTGATATTAATGCACTGACAGATGAATACCTGCGTCTGGCTTACCATGGTTTGCGCGCAAAGGACAAGTCTTTCAATGCCACGATGGAAACGGAGTTTGACGAGACTATCGGTAAAATTGAAGTGGTGCCCCAGGATATAGGCCGTGTGGTATTGAACCTGATCACTAATGCCTTCCACGCCGTGCAGGAGCGGAAGAAAAAAAGCGAGAAAGACTATGAGCCTACTGTTACAGTCACAACTAAAAAAGTCGGTAACACAGTAGAGATTTCGGTAAAAGACAATGGCCTTGGGGTCCCTAAAAAGATCAGACAAAAAATCTTTGAGCCTTTCTTTACCACCAAACCTTCAGGGAGAGGCACGGGACTGGGATTAAGTATGAGTTATGAAATTGTGACTAAAGGCCATAAGGGAGAATTAAAGGTAGCTTCCACAGAAGGGGAAGGCACCACCTTTACCATAGTTTTACCCACAGCGAAAGAAACACATAAACAGAAAACTAAATAACCTAAACCACATGAAAATATTAGTAGTAGACGACGAAAGAGACGTACAGGTTCTATTTCAACAACGTTTTCGAAAAGAGATCCGGAAGAAGGAACTGGATTTTGCCTTTGCTTTTTCAGGTGAAGAAGCACTTAGCTATTTAGGGGAACACAACCACGAGGCGGTACTGATCCTCTCAGACATCAATATGCCAGGGATGAGTGGCCTGGAGCTGTTAGAACATATAAAGAAGAATTTTCTTAAACCCCCACCGGTGGTCATGATGATCACGGCCTATGGAGACAAGGAAAATTACGAAACTGCCATGAAACTGGGGGCAGATGACTTCCTTACTAAACCAGTTGAATTTGGTATCTTAAAGGAAAAATTAAAAGCAATACTGTAATGGCAAAAATTTTGGTGGTAGATGATGAGACGGATCTGGAGGTCCTGATCAAACAAAAATTTCGCAAACAGATTCGGCAAAACGAATACGAGTTTGTCTTTGCCATCAATGGAATAGACGCCCTGGAGAAATTAAGCACTCATCCCAATATGGATTTGGTGCTGAGCGACATCAACATGCCGGAAATGGACGGCCTTACCTTACTGACCAAGATTCACGAATTAAATCCCCTGTTAAAATCTGTCATTGTATCTGCCTACGGTGATATGGAGAATATTAGAACTGCTATGAATCGTGGGGCTTTCGATTTTATTACCAAACCCATCAATTTTGAGGACCTTACCATTACCATGGAAAAGACCCTGAAACACGTACGCGAACTTCAGGAAACCCTGAAAGCCGTAAGAGAGAACAACATACTTAAAATGTATGTGGATGAAAACGTGCTCAATTTTATGGGGAGCAAGGAATACGAGTCTACCGTTATGGCCAATGAGAATGTGAATGCCACCGTAATGTTTATAGACGTCTGCGGATTTACTTCACTAAGCGAAACTACAAGTCCAGATGTTGTGGTTAGCATGCTTAACTCTTATTTTGATACAATGGTAAAGGAGATCATCGCGCAGGAAGGTTATGTCGACAAATTTATGGGAGATGCAGTGATGGCGGTATTCAGGGGAGACTACCACTTAGACCGGGCACTAGACGCCGCCCTGGCGGTAAGGCAGCAAATTGCCAAACTACCTGAACTCAAGGAAATGGGAGGTTACCGACCCAGTGTATCCATTGGAATAAACAGTGGGGAAATGGTTTCGGGCAACATAGGATCATCCAGTTTAAAACGCCTCGATTTTACCGTAATAGGAGATACCGTAAATACGGCAGCGCGACTGGAGTTTGCCGCCGAAGAGAACCAGATCCTGATCTCTGAAGATTGCTACCAAACGGTTAAAGAGGCTTTCCAGTGTAAAAAGGTAGGGGATATACAACTCAAGAATAAAAAAGAGAAGATTACCGTCTACGAAGTATTAGAATAACCATATTTCCTATTCCTGCCACTAATTTTTATATACTTTCCTTCCATTCCATCCTCATTACGAGAATTTTAGACTAAAATAATAGTCCGCTAGCTACGTTTAGTACTAAGGTCAATCCCGGTCTTATTTTAAGATAAAAAGAGATTCAAATCAAACCTTTTTACAAAAACGCAGTCTGATTTAAAACTACCACATGAAATTCCATACCCTACTTTCCCTAAGCTTCGCCTTTATTCTTTTAAGTTGTAGTTCTTCTGAGGAGGACGAAGTCATCGAAGATACAAGCATTAAATTTGGAAGTCCACAGCGCGTAACCGTTCAGGGCTATGACGACCAGATCATGGAGCCTTTTTTAAGCAGGGATGGCAGTATCCTCTTCTTTAATAATTGGAACAACCCCTCTGTTGACACCAACCTGCATTGGAGTACACGAATCAACAATACCCTTTTTGAATATCAGGGGGAATTACAGGGAGTGGCCACAGAAGACCTGGAAGGTGTACCTACCATGGATCAGAACAACACTTTGTATTATGTGTATACAGGAGACTATTTTCAAACGCTCCAATCTATCTATAAAGGTACTTATGAAGATGGAGTACTTTCAAATATTTCAGTGGTGGAAAACCTATCACTTAATGAACCCGGCTGGTTGAATTTTGATGTGGAAGTTGCCAACGACGGACAAACCCTGTACTTTGTAGACGGACTTTACGATGAGAATGGAGGCCCCAGAGAGGCAAATTTTTCAATTGCAAGAAAGAGCGGAACTGAATTCCAAAGAGACCCTAACAGTGCCACTATCCTGGCGAACATTAACACAGAAGACCTGGAGTATGCTGCGGCAATCTCCAAAAACGAACTGGAACTCAGTTTTACCAGGATCATAGGCGATATTTCTCCCGATTCTGAAGCGAGGATCTACATCGCAACCCGAACATCTACTGATCTTCCTTTTTCAGTACCGCAACTCATCACCGAGATCACCGGATTTGTGGAAGGGCCTACCTTTTCAGCAGATGATAACGGACTTTATTATCACAAAAAAGAAAACGAGGATTTCGTGTTGTACTACATCGAGAAGCAACCTTGATAAGGCATCTCCCTTTCACGATTACGTTTTAGTGCAATAAGATCGGGAAACCGACATGCATGCTTGAGGTAAATGAAATTACCAAAAACTCGTTACCTTCGTAGGAAAGCCTTTTCGTTTTGGAAGCAAACAAAGTAAAAAATGTCTTTATTAAGGGTGCCATCACTCCTGAATTCATAGCGAATTCTATCGCCAAGCACCAGTCGAAAACCGGGATAGGGGCACATGATATCTTTCTGGGACAGGTACGTGCCGATGTGATCGAGGGAAAGGAAGTTAAAGCGATTGACTATTCGGCATACGAATCCATGGCCAACCAGAAATTCCACGAGATACGGGAAGCCACCTTTGCAAAATATGAGCTGAGCTGTATGCATATCTACCACAGCATTGGGAGGGTGGAAACAGGGGAAATATGCCTCTTTGTCTTTGTTTCCGCACCACATCGCAAGATAGTCTTTGATGCTTTGCATTTTGTTGTTGAAGAGATAAAGGCTGAGGTACCGGTCTTTGGTAAAGAAGTTTTTGATGATGAGTCTTATCAATGGAAGGTGAATACATAAGTCATGGTAGACATAACACATAAGAAAAGTACCCTTCGTACGGCTGTAGCTGAAGCAGTAGTTGAAGTGAGCTCCCGGGAAACCATCCAGGCCATCAGGGAGAAAAGAGTACCCAAGGGCGATGTCTTTGCGATGAGTAAGGCAGCCGGCCTATTGGGCGTTAAAAAAACAGCCGATCTATTGCCTGATTGTCATCCCCTGCCCATAGAATTCACAGACATCAGATACGAAATTGAAGACCTCCGGATCAGGATCAGGATTACCGTTAAAACCCATTATAAAACAGGGGTAGAGGTGGAGGCCATGCATGGGGCAAGCATTGTGGCCCTTAATCTTTACGACATGCTCAAGCCCATAGACAAGGGTGTGGAAATTGGAAGAATCCGCCTGATAAAAAAGTCAGGAGGAAAATCAGATATTGACAAAAGTTAGAATTTCAATTACCTGATGGCCCAGATCTCGTACATGGGCTCTCCGCGACTATTGTTCCCGGTATGATGCCAGTCGTCCCCCTTGCGTTCGTAATTAAAATTCAGAGAAGCACCTACCCTGCTATTATCACGGGAGAAATAGGCGATGTTTTCAGTATAGATCCCATCTTCAGAAGTAAATGAGCCACCCCCGGTACCTGAAAAACGCATAGTCTCGGTATGGTAAGCGATCCACTGGAAATGCCCGTCCATAAGGAATTTTAAGGTCTTCCTCGCATTGGATTCCCCTCTTCTTTCCTGCCCGGTATCAGGCCCCCTTGTGGCAAATAGCCAGGCGCCATCCAGGTCTTGATCTTTACGATCCACCGGGAGCAGACTTACGGGTTTACCTTCATTCAGGATGAGCATATCGCCCTTCATGGTATACGAAAATGCGATCTCCTTTATGCCATCCTCTTCAAAAGCTGAATTAAATTCGAGTTGCACCTTTAAGGAATCTCCGTCAACAGTATAAAATCCCCCACGGCTGCGGATGAAATCCGGAGCAGTAGAATATTCCGTATAGATGAAATAGTTGTCATTCATTTTGACCTCGTGGATCAGGTCCGGGTTTTCTGCGTCACTTCCTTTGTAAACCCCAGAGCTTGGTTGCGCCAGGAGAACAGTAGAAAATAAGGCGAGAATGATGAGAAATACATATGAATTTACTGGATACCTCATGACGTTTCAATTTACTTCCTAAGATACAAAGTGATGAGAAATTATTCTTTTTTATTTTCCTATTTAGGGGTATTTTTCAACTGTGAAATTTAATTCTATGTTAGCCTTTAGAAATTTGTCTTAAAAAGACCGAGTTTTATTTATTTTTGATTTCATTTACACCGATAATTAAGCAACAGAGCAGAAGCGAATCAATATCAACAAAGAAGTATCTGAACACTAAATTCTGATAATCCCACATATACTTAATGAACATTAAATATATTGATCTCATCGATCAAAGCTATTATTTTCCTCAGGAGGAGTTTACCCTTGACGAGGATAACTTACTTTTTCATGGGATCCCCCTGAAATCTCTTGTAGAAGAATACGGCAGTCCGTTAAAATTTACTTATCTCCCTAAAATATCCCGGAACATCAACAGGGCAAAGGAGTGGTTTGCAAAAGCTATAGAAAGACATAATTACAAGGGGAAATACATCTATTGCTATTGCACTAAAAGCTCCCATTTTGAATATGTGCTGGATGAAGCTCTTAAAAATGACATTCATATTGAAACTTCTTCTGCCTTTGATATTAACATTGTAGAACAGCTTAAAAAAGAGGGTAAGATCAAGGACACGACTTACGTGCTCTGCAATGGTTTTAAAAGGGACAGGTACATACAGAATATAGCCGACCTTATCAATGAGGGACATCAGAACTGTATTCCAATCATCGATAATTATGAAGAGATCGATCTGCTCACTGAGGCAATAAACGATCCCTTCAGTTTGGGGATCAGGATCGCTTCTGAGGAAGAACCTAAATTTGAATTCTATACCTCAAGGTTGGGAATAGGGTATAGGAATATAGTTCCGTTTTATGAAAACCAGATTCGGGATAATGAGAAAGTGGAACTCAAAATGCTTCATTTTTTCATTAATACCGGGATCAGGGACAATGCCTATTACTGGAATGAATTGACCAAGTGTTTAAAGGTATATGTACGATTAAAGAAAATATGCCCTTCTCTGGACAGCCTCAATATTGGAGGAGGTTTCCCAACGAAGAATTCCCTGGCGTTTGAATACGACTACGAGTATATGGTTGATGAAATCATCAACCAGATAAACATTGCTTGTAAGGAAGCAGACGTGCCTGTGCCCAATGTCTTTACCGAGTTTGGCAGTTTTACGGTTGGGGAAAGCGGGGGAGCGATCTACGAAGTCCTTTATCAAAAACAACAGAACGACCGGGAGAAATGGAACATGATTGATTCCAGCTTTATCACCACCTTACCGGATTCCTGGGCCATAAACAAGCGCTTTATTATGTTGCCGGTAAACCGCTGGCACGATCAATACGAACGGGTTTTACTAGGCGGACTCACCTGTGACAGTGATGATTACTACAACAGTATTCAGGATATGAATGCCATTTACCTCCCCAAGTACAAAAAGACCAGCCACTTTATATCGGATTTTTTAATACCGGAGCCTATCAGGAATCCATAGGAGGTTTTGGAGGGCTGCAACATTGCCTGATTCCCACCCCGAAGCATGTGCTTATCGACAGGGATAAAGATGGGAAGCTGGTGACAAAACTATTTAGCAAACAACAAAAAGCATCGGAAATGCTTAAAATTTTAGGATATGAGAACATCTAAAAATTACGCGGGTATTAACGACGAATACGCACAGTTAGAAAAATCGAAAGTTGTATTGATCCCCGTGCCATATGATGGAACCAGTACCTGGGGAAAAGGTGCAGATAAAGGTCCGGAGGCTTTTCTCGAAGCCTCTGAGAATATGGAATTATACGATATCGAAACAGATACAGAGGTCTACAAGCAGGGCATTCACCTCACAGATCCTCTAACGGAATTCTCCAGCCCAGAGGCTATGGTAAAGAAGGTACACAAAACGACCAAGGAGTATATCAAAAGGAATAAATTCGTTACCCTGGTTGGGGGAGAGCATTCCATCTCCATCGGATCTATCCGGGCCTTCAATGAATGCTTTGACGACCTTACCGTGCTCCATATAGATGCTCATGCAGATTTACGGGAATCATACGAGGGTACGCCATACAATCACGCCTGCGCAGTATATGAAGCCAGTCAGAATACCAACCTGGTACAGGTAGGGATCAGAAGTATGGATAGCATTGAAACAACTATCATGGACGTAGAAAAGACATTTTTTGCACATGAAATGGTCGATGACGATTACTGGATAGACA
This sequence comes from Muriicola soli, assembly GCF_004139715.1. Classification (GTDB taxonomy): domain Bacteria; phylum Bacteroidota; class Bacteroidia; order Flavobacteriales; family Flavobacteriaceae; genus Muriicola; species Muriicola soli. Next base: position 84,838 of record NZ_CP035544.1, read on the forward strand.
AGGTCGTAGAATTGTTAGGTGAAAATGTATTTATCACATTTGATCTCGATGCATTGGATCCCTCTATAATGCCTTCAACAGGAACCCCTGAGCCGGGCGGACTGCTATGGTATGAAACTCTCGATCTTCTGAAACAGGTATTTGAGGAAAAGAACGTAGTGGGCTTTGACATAGTGGAATTGTGTCCTAACAGTCAGGACAAATCCTCAGACTTCCTGGCGGCAAAGCTGTACTATAAAATGCTCAGCTTTAAATTTAAGGACGAAGCCGTGGACGATGAATATGACAATACATACGATGTAAACACAGGAAGTGGAAATTCTTCACTTCCAAAATTCAATGATGAAGATGAGTAAAGGACCGATTTCAGATTTTATTTCAAAATACTACCTGCACTTTAATGCCGCAGCAGTTGTTGATGCTGCAAAAGCATATGAGGAGCAGTTAGATGGCGGAGCAAAAATGCTGGTTTCCCTTGCCGGAGCCATGAGTACGGCAGAATTGGGAAAGATCTTTGCCGAGATGATACGGAATAACAAGGTACATATCATCTCCTGCACAGGGGCAAACCTGGAAGAGGACATCATGAATCTTGTGGCTCATTCTCATTACAAAAGAGTTCCCAATTACAGGGATTTAACTCCTCAGCAGGAATGGGATCTTTTGGAGAAAGGCCTTAACAGGGTAACCGATACTTGTATTCCTGAGGAAGAAGCCTTTCGCAGGTTACAAGAACACATCCATAAATTGTGGAAAGAGGCCGAAAAAGAAGGAAAGCGGTATTTGCCACACGAATACATGTATCAGATGCTCCTTTCTGGCGTACTTGAAGAGTATTATGAAATCGACTTAAAAGACTCCTGGATGTATGCGGCGGCAGAGAAAAACCTGCCTATCGTTTGTCCCGGATGGGAAGACAGTACCATGGGAAATATCTTTGCTTCTTATGTGCTCAAAGGAGAACTGAAAGCTTCAACGGTAAAGTCGGGTATTGAATATATGACCTTTCTGGCCGACTGGTATACCGAGAATTCTGCCAAAGGAATCGGATTTTTTCAGATCGGTGGAGGTATAGCTGGGGACTTTCCGATCTGTGTGGTTCCCATGTTGTATCAGGATATGGAGCGTACAGATACTCCCTTTTGGAGCTACTTCTGTCAGATCAGTGACAGCACTACAAGCTACGGAAGTTATTCCGGGGCTGTTCCCAATGAAAAAATCACCTGGGGGAAACTGGGCATAGATACGCCCAAATTTATAATTGAGAGTGACGCAACTATTGTTGCACCGCTTATTTTTGCTTATCTTTTAGACATGTAATTATGGATAATTTAAAAAGAGTCATAGTAGATTTCAAAAAGCTTACTCCGGAGGTTCTAAAGCTATTGGTGGAGAGATACCCGGATGGTTATGACGATGCACATATCATCTCGTTTAGGAATGCCAGCGGTGAGCGGATAGAAGCTGTTGAGGTAACTACTGAAGACACTAAATACCTGGTAAAGATCAGCGCAAAACTGGAGGTCACCATGGCGAATTACGATGAGGATGATTACGAGGATTTTGACGATGATGATCCGGAAGCAATACCAGATATTAAACTAGAGGATGATGACGATCCGGAAGAATAATAGTCTTTAGCTAAATAGGACAGATATATGAAACACAGCGCTTTTCACCTCGCCTTGCCTTGTTACAGCGTTACCAAAACTAAAAAATTCTATACCGAAGTACTCGGTGCCGATTTAGGTCGCCATTCCACGCAATGGGCAGACATTAACCTCTATGGCAACCAGATCACATTTACAAAGTCCGGGGAATTTACATTCAACTACAAGTCCTATAAATTTGGAGACAATATCCTTCCGTCATTTCATTTCGGTGTTATCCTCAATGAGAAAAGCTGGAATGAAGTTTATGGTAAACTTTCGGAGATTGGGGATAAAAACATTGAGCCCGTTACTTTCCTGGTGAGCAAAAAGGGAGAGCATACCTCTTTCTTTGTCGAAGACCCTAATGGTTATGTAGTGGAGTTTAAGTGTTTTAAGGAATCCACTGAAGTTTTCGCTTCTTGAGGCGAGCGAATTTCGTAGATGCCCTTCAGGTTTAAATCAGATTAATCAGAAATAGAAATCAATACCCATGTTAAAAATCATAGGCAGTGAAGAATGGTGTGCCTTCAAAGAACTTGGAATTCCTGCCATTAAAGCCCGAGTAGATTCAGGCGCAAAAACCTCTTCTATTCAAGCTACACACATTTCAGTTTTCCAGAAGAAAAAGGAAGACTGGGTCAAGTTTGAGGTCAACCCCATACAGGACAACAGAAGCATAACCTTGGAGTGTGAAGGAAGACTTGTAGATCGCCGCGTCATTAAAAGTTCCAGTGGAATTTCTGAAGAAAGATATGTGATCAGTACTCCTGTGACATTGGGGGATGACACCTTCGATATTGAACTTACCCTGGCTAACAGGGATACCATGGAATTCAGGATGTTATTGGGCAGGGAAGCTTTAAATGGTCGATTTATGGTAAATCCGGCCAAATCTTATATCCTGAAAACCCTGACGGAAGACAATCTGTCTGCTTCTTATGCGCCTTACCTGAAGGAGAAAACAGGCCTAAAAATAGCATTGCTGGCTAGTAATCCCGACTTGTACAGTAATAAACGCCTGGTGGAAGCGGCGGAAGCCCGTGGACATGAAATTGTTTTTCTCAATGTGGAACTCGCTTATATGAAACTCGATGCCCGTTCGCCTGAGATCCGATACAGGGGAGGAAACATCCTGAAGGAATTCGATGCGGTGATCCCGAGGATCAAACCTTCGGTAACCTTCTACGGTTGTGCTCTTATCAGGCAATTCGACTATTTGGGTGTCTACTGTCAAAACTCTGCCGAAGCGATAAGTCAATCAAGGGATAAATTATTCGCCTCTCAATTATTTGCTAAAAACGACCTTCATATTCCTATTACGGGTTTTGCCAAATCACCCATGGATACCAAAGACCTGATCAAGATGGTAAACGGGGCACCATTGATCATTAAGCTCCTGGAAAGCACACAGGGAAAAGGTGTGGTTCTGGCCGAGACCAGCAAAGCTGCAGAAAGTGTAATCAACGCATTTAAAAGTGTTCAAACCAATATTCTGGTTCAGGAATTTATAAAAGAAGCCAACGGACAGGACATCAGGTGTTTTGTCGTCAATGGAAAAGTGGTCGCTTCTATGCAACGGCAGGCGGAAAAGGGAGAATTCAGAGCCAACATTCACCAGGGTGGCAGGGCATCGAGGATCAAAATCACTGCAGAGGAGCGCAAATTAGCCGTAAAGGCCTCGAAGATCCTGAATCTTTCCGTCGCAGGGGTTGATATTATCAGGTCTAATAAAGGACCGCTTTTGCTCGAAGTAAATTCATCCCCTGGTCTTGAAGGTATTGAGAATGCCACCGGAAAGGACATAGCCAACGCTATGATCGTGGGCATTGAAAAGAAACTCAAATTCCAGAATTAATTATTCAGTGTTTTAAGTTGACGAAGCATTTCGTCGGTGGTGCGTTCCAGGTCGAACTCGGCCTGCCAACCCCAATCGTTGCCTGCCTGAGAATCGTCTATGCTGCTGGGCCATGAATCAGCGATAGCCTGTCTGAAATCAGGTTCATAGGAGATGCTGAATTTGGGTAGCTTTTTTTAATGCTCCTGGCAACTTCTGCAGGGGTAAAACTCATCGCGCCTAGATTGTAAGAGGAACGGATGCTGAGCTGATCTCCTTCGCTCTCCATAAGCTCAATCGCGGCCCTGATGGCATCATCCATAAACATCATGGGCAATGCTGTATCTTCTTTTAAAAAACAATTATACGATCCTTCCTCTAAAGCCTTCAAGTAGATCTCCACGGCATAATCCGTGGTGCCTCCTCCGGGTTGTGTCTTCCAGCTGATTAGCCCGGGATAGCGCACACTGCGAACGTCTACATCGTATTTTGCATTGTAGTAGGAACACCAGCGTTCTCCGGTCTGTTTGCTGATACCATAGACCGTACTGGGTTCCATCAGGGTGTGCTGAGGGGTATTGTTTTTAGGAGTGTTCTTTCCAAAGACCGCAATACTGGAAGGCCAGAAAATCTTATCGATCTTTTTTTCTTTGGCGAGGTTAAGGACATTGAAAAGCGAATTCATATTGAGGTTCCACGCACGTTCCGGGAATTTTTCTGCCGTGGCACTCAGCATAGCAGCCATTAGGTAAACTTCTTCAACTTCATAATGCATTACAATTTCTTCAACGGCATCATAACTGGTGGCGTCCAGAATTTCGAATGGTCCTGTATTCATAAGATTATCCGAGCCTTCCCGGATATCACTCGCAATGACATTTTCATTTCCATATTTCTTGCGCAAAGCGAAGGTAAGTTCTGTTCCGATCTGGCCACAGGCCCCTAAAATGAGTATAGATTTTTGCAAGGAATTATGAATTAATGGAGTTCCTTTCAAAGATAGCTTTTATTAAAATTTGTACATTCGTTCTATGAGAAAAATAATGTCGATCCTTTCTTTGTTCTTGGTTATTCAGGCCTGTCAGGAGTCCGGGAAAGCGGAAGAATCTGCGAAGGAAGAAATTCAATTTTTTTCACTGGATTCCATGCCCAAAAGGACAGCTCTAAACTCAAAGGCTGCAATAATCGTTAGAGATTGGATTGAGTTTAAAGAGCTTGAAACCGGATTTGACGCTTTGTCCACGGTTGATAATGAGGAGGATCTTATCCTTGTACTCGAAGACCTGGTAGAGAAGCAAAAGCGACTGGAAGAAGGCCTTTATCCTCCGGAATTCGATGTCCCTCAGGTAAAAAGCAGGCAGAAGGTTTTGAAAACCTTTATTTTTAAAACCCGGGCCGCAGCTCAATACCGTATTGATGCTACCGCTCCCGCCATTGAAATGCACAATGCGTACAACGCGCTGAGGGCTCAACTCAATGTAATTGTCAACAATACCTTAGACACTGAACTGATCATAGATGAATAAATACTTATTTCTGCTCCTCAGCCTTTTTATAATCGATTCCTCACTAGGCCAGACAACGGACACGCAAAAGATAAATACAATCCTGGATAATTGGCATAAAGCCGCGGCGGAAGCTGATTTTGACAGTTATTTTGAATTGATGTCCAAAGAGGCGGTATTCATTGGCACAGATGCAGCAGAGGTGTGGAATAAATCTGAATTTATGTCCTTTTCCAAGCCTTATTTTGACCAGGGTAAGGCCTGGGATTTTAGTTCTGTAAACCGAAATATCTACATTGGTCCCAAAGGAGACATCGCGTGGTTTGATGAGTTGCTCGACACCTGGATGCAACTTTGCAGAGGCTCCGGTGTTCTTAAAAAAGAGAACGGGCAATGGAAAATAGCTCATTACGTCCTTTCCCTGACCATTCCGAATGATGAGATTGAAGCTGTTATCGATGTGAAAAGAGAAATTGACAGTACATATATTAAAAGCCTGGTCAGACAATAATTCTGAAATTCAACAAACATGAAGCGTTCTTTCCTTATTTTACTATTTTCTTTCCTCTTCCTGACGGGATGCAGAGAAACGCCTGAATCTATATCGGGAACTGATTTTTATAAAACCGAATTATTCAGGGATGTGCAATTACAGGCCATTTATAAGGACTCTAAAACCTTTGTCGATCTAGTGCCGGACCGTTCCTATGGAGAATTGATAAAGTTGTACAAGGATGAGAAGGATGAGCCCAATTTTGATCTGAAGATCTTTGTTGACGCCCATTTTAGTGATCCCTTTGTCTCAGGGCAGGAAATTGTGACCGATACCACCAAAACTATGTATCAGCATATCAGCAGTATGTGGGGAAAACTAACCCGGGGTCCGGACAAGTCGATTGATTACTATTCAAGAATAGCGTTGCCAAACCAGTATGTGGTTCCTGGCGGCCGATTCAGGGAGATTTACTACTGGGACAGCTACTTCACCATAGAAGGCCTCATGGTAGATGGACAGGAAGTATTGGCCAAAAGTATGGTTGACAACTTTACTTTCTTAATCGATTCCCTTGGCTTTATCCCCAATGGCACCAGAAACTATTACCTAACCCGCTCACAACCTCCTTTTTACGCCCTGATGGTTGATGCCGTAACCCGGGATACCAAGGGTTTTTTCTCTGAATATTACCCTTTTATCCTGAAAGAGTACAACTTCTGGATGGAAGGAAGAGAAGAAATACAGGACACGTTCTCGGCTGAGAAATATGTGGTCCAATTAGAAGAAGGAATGTATCTGAACAGGTATTGGGATAGCGGTATTACCCCAAGGCCAGAGGCGTATAAGGAAGATTTTCACCTTGCGAGCGATCTAAATTCGACTTCTGAGAAAGAAAATCTCTATACACAACTGAGATCCGGTGCGGCATCGGGCTGGGATTTTAGCAGTAGATGGTATACCAGGGAAGGAGATTTCGGCTCTACAGAAACGGCCAATTTACTGGCTATAGATCTCAATTGCCTTATGTATTTCATGGAGATGAGTATAGCCAAAGGGTATGCCGGCGATGATGATGGCGAGAATGAATCTCTATTTCTATCAAAGGCAAACGATCGTAAAGCAGCAATACAAGAATTGTTTTGGAACGCTGAAGAAAATTATTTTTACGATTATACATTCACTGAGAAGAGTTTTAGCAGAACCGCAACCCTGGCCGGTGCTTTTCCATTGTTTTTTGAACTGGCCACACCCGAACAGGCCAGGGGTGTCCGGGATAAATTGATGTCTGAATTTCTGAGAGACGGCGGATTGGTGACCACTCTGGAAAATTCAGGACAGCAATGGGATGCTCCCAACGGCTGGGCCCCCTTACAGTACATCTCAGTGCAAGGCCTGCTTAATTACGGCTATGTAGATGAGGCAAAAATGATCATGGAAAGGTGGCTGGCCTTAAATGAGCGCGTTTACAATGACACAGGCAAGATGATGGAAAAATATAATGTTGAGGACATTAGCCTGCCATCGGGGGGAGGCGAGTATGAAACACAGGATGGATTTGGATGGACCAATGGGGTGGCCCTTAGCTTTAAGGCATTACTTGAAGAGATGGAGCCAGGAAAATAAATTTGAAGCATAAAAAAGGAGGTTTAAAACCTCCTTTTTTTTATTTCTTTTCTTCCTCCTCAGTGCCAATCCTGGACTCGAGGGCCTGTTTGCTCAGGCTAGCTAAATTAAAGTTCGGATCAAGGGCGAGGGCCTCATCAATAGTAGCGATGGCCAATTCGATATTTTTTGGATCCATTCTGTATTGTACTAAACCTTTAAGGTGAAGTAAAGCCGCATTTAAGGAAACTTCATAAGGCTGCTGTCTTTCGTAGAAGGCATAGGTCATACCTTCCTGCAGATTGGATAAAGCATATTCGATGTTCGCCATTGCGCCTTCATTATCTCCGGTTTGAATCTTCAGATCAGCCAGTTCATAAGCGAGGTATGCATTAGGTGATCTTTGATTTAAAACCTCAAATTGCTCCAGGGCCCTTTTTGGTTGATTGATGGCTTTAAGACTGATGGCCTTTACCTGTACAGCCAGGTCAGAATCAGCTTCGTTTTTTTCAATCCCAATAGTGTTTAGAGCTTGTATATGCTGATTGTTATTTGCATAAACATAAGCCAGAGTATCTCTTCGTTGTACTGTGGGAGATATTACATGGAGATGTGTCAATGCGTGAATGACGCCATTAACATCTCCCTGAGCTTTCATTTGCTTGTAAAATGCCTCGTAGTGGCTTTTTAAATCGGTGGTATTCTGCCCAAAGGAATAAGAGACCGAAATCAACAAAAGGATAAGTATACGTGTTCTCATGATCTTTATTTTAGTGCGGCAAAATTAATATTTATTTTCGGCTTCCCCTATGAAATCAGGGGAAATGATAGTCTTAGTGAGAGCTGAAGAATCTGTGGGGAAGTGATCTAGTTCTGAAGATCTGAGCCATCTATTGGTTTTTTAAATTGAAAACCTAATGATTCCAGCGTTTTGGCTTTAACCACTTTCCCCGATTTACCTGCATATCCTTTGGTATAAGAGGGCAGGGCGAGTCCACGTTTTCTGGCTTCCTGTACGTAATAGTCGCTTTTTACGGGATGAAGAGGGTAAACCCCGTTGATAAGTTTGCCCCACCAGTCCTCCATAATAATTGAGAGTATTATGTCAAGACAGTCTTCGAGATGGATCAGGTTGATGGTTTCATCGCCATTGGACAGATTTTGTTGACCGGAGAGATAGGTCACAGGATGCCGATCGGGCCCTATCAATCCTCCAAAGCGGACAATGGTGCTGCTGATGGAAGCGTCTTCCGCAAAGAGTTTTTCTGCCTTAAAGACAGCCTTAGCAGATGTTGTAACCGGTTTGGGTTTCGATTTTTCCGTGACTTCCCCCTGCAAATCTCCGTAAACGGATGTACTACTTACAAAAATGACCTTTTCTACGTGCATGATCTTACAGGCCTCGTGTAATTGTTCTATTTTATTAAAGTAATCAGAGGTGTCCGACTTCCTTTTCGGGGGGATGTTGACGATGAGGATATCGACCTCTTTAAGAAAATCGATAAGATCACCTCTGGCCCCGTCCTTAAATAGTTCAACGTAGAAAGGCACGATCCCTTCTTGTTTTAAAATTTCCAGATTAGCTCTGGTGGTGGTTGAACCCAAAACGGTATATTCCTGCGAGATCAATTTTTTTGCGAGGGCAAAACCCAGCCAACCACATCCCAGTATGCCGATTTTAGAACTCAATGACGAATTGTTTTTTTGATAATTACGGCATCATTCAAAACAAAAGGCATGGGAATATTATCCTCAGGCCTTGGGGGTATTCCCATTAAAGGATGTTCTATGAGATCATTGGAAGCTTCATACAGGGTCAGATTTAACTCGGCCTTCGCAGGGATGCTCAACTTTAGCATTGTTGAGTCATTATCACTGATATAATGCGTCAGTAAACGTCCGCTTTTTCGCTGCTTTAAATAGAATTCGGAGAGCTCAATTCCATTGACACTGGCTTCATTTACAGGTGTAGCGTCTGTGTATATGTCCAATCTGTTTACTGAACGTTGAGGAAAAATTCCTATTTCAAGAATACGCATCTTTTTTAAGGTAGTGTCACTTTCAATGGTGACGACCGGGCCTTCGATAGATTTCAGTGGAGCCGGAGAAGAATACGTAATTCGAGATCCGTATTTGCTGCTGATGATGTTCTCCATTTTGTCCGGGGTCATTTTTTCAGTTCCCAGCGTGGCTGAAGTCCAGTCTGAAAGTACGTGTTCATAGGTCGCCCACCGGGCTTTTTTTTCGTCGGTATCGAGAATATAAACCAAACTGCTTGGCTTGGCCTTGTCAGGAGTAAAATTCGATTGGAAATGAGAAATCACTAAGGCGATGAGGCAACTTAATAAGCAAAGTGTTCCTAACATCTTTTTCTTAGTGTAACGAGCCGTAAGCGGCAATAACAACCAGAACAGGAGCGTGGTAAACACTGTTGCTGTTACCAGCATTTTCAAGCCTAATGCCACGGGGAACATCGAAATAAACGGAGCGTATATAAAGATGGCCGGAAGGGCCAAAAACCACATTAGTAAAGGATCCGGTTCTTTTTGATAGAGCATTACCATTAAAGAGGCGAGAAGGGCATAGAGAGGAATGACAAAATAACCTGCCCCGGGTAGATATTGAGCTACTCCCCAACATATTGCAAGCCATAACAGGGCAGGGGCAATCAGTAAATCGGGAAGATTTACCGTTTTCATGCTGCGATATAACCAGAAACAAATAGCCAAAGAGAGGAATACCATTACAAGGATGTAGGTGTGCCCGTTATAGGGAAAGCCGTGCAATATGTCATTGTATTCAGGATAGATAGTGGTGATCGCTTTCCACGCGTAGTATCCTATTCCCCCGTTGATCAAAAGTGTAGCCAGAACCGGAATAAATCCTTTGGCTATCCCTTTAAAGCTGAGGGCTCTATTTTTAAGGCCGAATAGCAATAAAACAATGAACATCACAACAGCCACCCACCACATCGGCCAGATCCAATCAAATGGGTAAGTAACCAGGTTGAATACCGGAATATTAAAATAGACCTGATCATTGAGGCTTTTTAACTGTCCAAGATCAGATTCACTAAAGTGAAGAAGAAGGGGCATGAGATAGCTGCCCTGATGAGTTAGTGAGTTCTTGTCCAGACGTTCAAAGGAATCACGTACCGTGTGGTAATCAAAATGGTCGTCAATAAAGGCAAAATTAAAGCCTTCAATATCCCGGTCTTCCCGGAATACGGTAAGGTCAGTATCGTTGGGCAACAATTTATAAATACTGTAGGCCAGAGAATTGGTCACGGGAAATGCTGGATTTGCTTTTACAAATTCCTTTAGCAACTTTTCGTTACCCCGGTTGGTTTCCATAAACATATAACCAGGTCCGCCACTCCCCCTGGCTTCAAAATTCAGGACCAGCCCTACATCAGAAGTCCAAGGATGCTTATTGGCAAATAAGTCTGCCCCATTCAGTCCCAGCTCTTCGGCATCAGTGATCACAATAATTACATCGTTAGTCGGTGTTTTTTGCTGTTCGAGAAAGGCGCGTATTCCCTCTAATATAGTGGCAACTCCGCTTCCGGCGTCGCTAGCCCCAAGAGAGGAGTGAGGATTGCTGTCATAGTGAGTTAGAAGCAGAAGGGCTTTGCCATCACCACTACCTTCAATTCGGGTTACAATATTGACTGCTTTACTGTAGTTGGCCCAATCCCCGGCCGTATATCCTTCTTGTAAGCTTACTTCAAGGCCCATACTTTCCAATTGGCTTACAATGTAATCCCTTACCTCCTTATGGGCAGGGAAACCCACAGCATGGGGTTTTCTCGAAATCTCTTTAACATGCTCCAGGGCACGGGAGGTGGAAAAGCCGTATAAATCCTCTACACTTGTATTGGAATCGGAGGGCATCAGCGTTCTGAAACTCCAAAATACAGCCAGGATGAGCAAGGGAAGGGTAATCCAAAGCCTGAATTTATTCATGGGATAATATTCTTCTTTAAAAATAAAGAATTATCAGTGGTCTCTGTCGTTTGTCGACTAATTTTAGAAAATAAGCACAAATTTCCTATATTTAAGGCTAACCAATTTAAAACGATCTGGTATGGGTATTAAAAGTTTTATGGGCCGCAGAGCCAAAGATGTGTCCAAAAAAGAGTACAATGCCCCTATTTTGGTGGAAGACTACATGACCAGGAAGCTGATCACTTTTAGCCCCGATCAGTCCATTCTGGAAGTTATGGAATCATTTGCCAAGAATAGAATTTCCGGAGGTCCTGTTCTTGATGACAATGGATTTTTGGTGGGGATCATTTCAGAGGCAGACTGTATGAAAGAGATATCAGAAAGCCGGTATTTTAACCAACCTATTCTCGATAAGAGCCTCGAACGCTTTATGACCAAAAAGGTACAAACCATTCCTCATGATATGAGCATATTTGATGCGGCAGGGGAATTTCATAAAAATAACCGAAGAAGGTTACCGGTCATGAAAGACGGAATCATAGTAGGTCAGATTAGTCGGAAAGATATCGTGATTGCGGCATTGAAGCTTACCAGCCACAATTATCAATAGAATAAAAATTTAGATTTATAAATAGCCTTATGACCATGGTCATAAGGCTATTCTCTTTTTACGATCATATAGTAATCGTTCTCCAGGGGAAGATATCCCAGATCATATACAAAATAGTAGGTTGTACCTTTCTTTGTGGTATAGAGATTCGTGATATATTCAAAGTCGAACCCCTTATCTAATAGTCGGGTTTTTGTTGTCCTTGTCTTCCCATCTTTTAATGGAAAGCTCTCCAGGACGCGATAATTTTTGCGCAGTCTGTTGTTGATATTGCGAACAAGGTTCTTACTATCCTTATTGAGTTTGTTGTTGTAGGCATTTCGGCAATAATCGGAACAGAATTTCTTATCTACCCTCCCTCTGATGGGTTCACCGCATTCCAAACATTGCCTCTCCATAAATTGCTAATCTGAGGTTAATTTCCTTAAAGATCGCATATTTCACGGTAGTTGGCAAGCAGGGAAGTCCTTATTCCCTTTCCGTGATCAGTGCAGGTAATTCCAGACTCTCATAGATAGTATTAAAAAGCAACATTTCAGTCCTGACTATAAGATCCCATTCCATTTCAAAGCGTACCCACTGTTTTTGAAGGTCCTGAAATCGCTCTTTGGCACCCTCAGTTACCTTCGGTTCTGCAGCATCCACATAGTCTTTGAGATTCATTAATTCGGCATTCAATTTATTGTTGTAATTAATGACGTCCTGAAACGTTTTCTGCCTGGGCTGTATTAGGTTTTTCTCCCATTTGTCTATTCTGGCAATCAGGCTGTCACCTGTAGCGAGCAGATCCTTCGCTTTGCCTTTGCCCGAAAGTCTCTTTTTATAGGCCTTGACCTGATCCCTCACAGATCGCATCTCATTTACCGCTCGATGAATGCTGGTGATCATGGACTCGATATTGGTGAGCATTTGTTGTTGTTCTTGGTAATCTGCAGCGCTGAAGTCCACATTTGGATTGGGCATGACCGTAACACTGGTTTCAGACACTTCGTCACCGAGTGAAAACCTTAATTGGTAAACTCCCGGACCTACCCTTGAGCCGGCGTAATTGCCATAGACAAAAACTTTGTCCACTGCCGGGAGGGGATCTTTTCTGAAATCCCAGGTAAATCGGTTATAGCCTTTTTTGGCAGGAAGAACCTCCGGTTTAGAAGGACCACCGGGCCAGCTTTTAAAATCTTTGTCCTCCTTACTCGAATACAAGCGGATAGTTTCTCTATTTTTCATCACTTCGAGGGTCAAAGGGACGCTATCGGCCTTATTATTGAGGAAATAATCAATGGTTACTCCTTGTTTTGGATTTTGGCCCAGCCCGGGAATAGGCCTATCTGTACTTCCCCCAAAAAGTAAATAGGTGTCCTTAGGTTTTATTACCTGCAGTGAGGCGGCACTCACGGGGGCAACCTGAATGCTGCCCACATCGTCTAGGATCCAGAATGAACGCCCTGCGGTGGCCACCACAAGGTCATTGTCCTGAATGACCATATCATTGATGGGCACTACCGGTAAGTTGAGCTGAAAAGCCTGCCAATTTAAACCTCCATTAAAGGAAATGTACATCCCAGTTTCAGTGCCTGCATATAATAATCCAGGTCTTTTTGTATCCTCGCGAACCACCCTGACAAATGTATGTGGGTCAGAAATCCCTTCTACAATCTTTGTCCAGGTTTCACCGTAATCTGTAGTTTTAAAAATATACGGTTTCAGGTCCATCGTTTTGTATTTCATCACAACGGCAAAGGCTGTTGCAGGATCGTGAGGAGAGACCTCAATACTGTTTACTATGCCATCATTCAACTCTTTGGGTGTTGCATTCCGCCAGGTATTTCCGCCATCACGCGTTAGGTGAATAAGGCCGTCATCTGATCCGGCCCAAAGCACGCCTTCCTCATGTGGTGATTCCACCAGGGTCATAAGCGTATTGTAATTTTCACCTCCTGCTGCTTCATTCGTATACGGGCCGCCTCCGGGGCCTTGTTTGCTTTTCTCATTTTTTGTGAGGTCCGGACTTACCACGGTCCAGCTCTGTCCTTCATCAGTTGATTTAAATACGACATTCCCGGCATGGTAGATGGTATTCCTGTCATGAGGCGAACTGATGATAGGGGCATTCCAATTGTATCGATATTTAAAGTCGGCCGGAACATTTCCCAGGGCCAGTTCCGGATATTCTTTGATCGCCTTCCCTTCACGTGAAGCCTTTACCCATTTTTCAATAATCCCCTGATAGCAACCGCCGTAGATCACATCGGGCTGATCAGGATCAAAGGCGAGAAATGCGCTTTCACATCCAGCCACAGAATACCAGTCTTTCCAGTCGATTCCCCCGTCTCCTGTTCTGCTGGCAATAGAAATTGCTGAATTGTCTTGTTGTCCACCATATACGCGATATGGGACCTGATTATCTGTAATTACCCTATAGAACTGTGCCGTAGGCTGTATGGCCTGCGAGCTCCAGCTTTTCCCACCGTTGTTGGATATATTGGCACCGCCATCGTTAGAATTGATCATTTTGCGATTGTCCTGAGGATGAATCCACAAATGGTGATTATCACCGTGAGGGGTGGGAAGATTGGCAAAGGTTTTACCCCCATCTATCGATTTCATGACCGGAGCATTCATTACGTAGACTACATTTTCATTCTGAGGGTCCGCAAGGATCTCCATATAATACCAGGATCTGGCAATATTTACCCTGTCGCTGTTAATTTGCCTCCATTTCTTCCCGGCATCATCGGAACGATAAACACCCCCTTTGTCCCCTTCGGCTTCAATAACCGCAAAGACCCTTTCCGGATTTGCCCTGGAGACTGAAATGCCTGCTTTTCCAAACTCTTTTGGCAGTCCGGTTTTCATCTTATTCCATGTAAGACCTCCGTCAGTGGATTTAAATAGTCCTGACATGGCTCCACCGGATTCCATCGTCCATGGATAGCGTCGATGTTGCCACATGGCCGCATAAAGAATCAGGGGATTATTCATATCCATTGAGAGGGAGGAGGCTCCTGTAGTAGCATCGAGATAGAGTACTTTTTCCCAGCTTGTTCCCCCGTCTGAAGATTTGTAGATCCCTCGATCTTCTGAGGGGCCGTACTGAGCTCCCTGTGCCGCAACAAAGATGATGTCAGGGTTGGTGGGATGGATAACAACGTCCGAAATATGCCGCGTAAAGTCGAGCCCTTTGTGCTTCCAGGTTTTTCCTGCATCTGTGGAAAAGTAAATACCGTTACCCATAGATGTCATCACTCCTCTGGCGGCATGTTCCCCCATTCCTGCTATTACCAGATTGGGATTGCTTTCAGATACAGCAATCGCTCCCACGGTACCTGTTTTAAAGAAGCCATCTGAGACGTTAGACCAGCTAATTCCGTCATCTGTCGTTTTCCATACCCCACCTCCTGTGCTTCCCATATAATAGGTCATAGGTTGGCCAACAACCCCGGAAGAGGCAACACTACGTCCTCCCCGGAAGGGTCCGATATTTCGCCATTTTAATCCGTGAAAAAGGGAATCTTCTACGGATGGTGGTGGCGGTGTATTGCGCGATTTTCTCCTTTGTGCTTCAAGGGAGATAGGAAGGATCAACAAGGCCAGGAGTAAGATATTTGTGAATTTCATAATGATGGGTTGAATGGGTTAGCTGATTTGATCAGGAATCAGATGTAATTATTTCTCGTGTTTTTATCGCTGGAGTTCAAAAATTTACTCAGGTTTAAAATCTATAATAAGATGCGTACAGAACTTAACAAATTGGAGCAGAGAGCGAACCATATAAATGATTTTGTTAGTTGGTACCACCTTCCCTGTTCGGGGACCTGGGGGTAGGCCAATCCCTTCTTTCCCCTGTTCTGGGATTGATGGAAAGTACCGCCTTTTCTCTCGAGGTTTTTTCAGGATCTTCACTGGCCATATAGGTGAGGATAGCCGTGAGGATTACGTTGTTTCGAACATCGTCAAAAACGATCTTGTCATAAGTATCAAGATTGGTGTGCCAGGTATAGTTCCAGTAGCTCCAGCTAAGAGAGCTCAGGGAGAATGCCGGGGCGCCCTGTGCAACGAATGAGGCGTAGTCCGATCCACCTCTTCCCGGATCACCCGGAAAGCTGGTTTCGATGTGTTTGGTGATACTTGCAGGGACAGCCTCCAACCACTTTCCCAGGTAGGCATAGGAATGCAGGAATCCCTGGCCCGAAAGGTTTACCACCCTCCCAGTACCGTTGTCCTGATTAAAGAGTGCCTGCAGGCCTTCAACAACTTCAGGACGGTCTTCAACAAAAGCTCTTGAGCCGTTGAGACCTTGTTCTTCACTGCCCCACAAACCAACAATGATGGTGCGCTTGGGATTGGGATATAGCTTTTTAAGTATTCTGGCGGTTTCCATCATGGTAATGGTTCCGGTACCGTTGTCAGTAGCTCCTGTACCCCCGTCCCAGGAATCGAAGTGGGCAGAAAGCACGATGTATTCATCCGGAAACTCTGTGCCTGGTATCGTCGCTATCGTATTAAAGGTAGGTACCCTTCCCAGCTCTTTGGATTCGGCCACGATCCTGATCAAAGGTTCACTTCCGTGCTCTACCATTCGATACAGCATTCCGTAGTCCTCCAGGGAAAGATCTACCACCGGTATTTCTTTGGTATCGGCACTAAAGATCTTATTTGCCCCAAAACCTGAGGACCAGCGTGATTGAATAATGCCAGCTGCCCCGGCTTCTTCCAGTGCCTTGTTTATAGTTCTGCTATTATACCCGGTATTTCTGATTTTTTGACGCCAGGCATCCTCGAGTTCGTTTCGATCTGCCTTCATCTTTTCGAAGGATTCAGGCGTTGCGAATTCTTCCCAGTTGTAATCAGGTCTTCCCGTTGGTTGTGGCATCGATACCAAAACAAACTTGCCTTTTACGGCAGACACCCATTTTGTAAAAGCAAGGGAATCAGGAAGCGTTGGGATGGTAATTAGAGTAGCTTCAATTCCCTTTGGACCGGTGCCAGGACTCCAGGCTAATTGCCTGCCGCTTAATGAGACTACCCTGGGTGAAAGCATGTCGATATGAGTAATACCGCGTTCCCATCCTCTCCAGGTACCCCAGGCTTCATTTTCAGCAGAGATTCCCCATTTTGAAAAGGTATTTACAGCCCAATCATGAGCATTCTTCATCTGGGGGTTCCTACCAGGCGCGGACCCACAACATCCATTAATTCGTGAGCCAGAACAGTTAATTGGGAATTCTCATTCGCTTCTTTTTCGATAGCTGTGGCCATTTCCTGGGCGCTTTGTGCCTGTAGAATTACCGTACTGATCAAGAGGGCAAATAAGGTGCTAAGTTTTTGCATAGTGAGAGTCTATTTTTAAAGAAGCCCTAATATAAAAAGAAAAGCTGTGCTGCAGTACAATAGGGGTCGTAATCTCTTCACTGCAAAAATCAGAAAATAGAATGCAAACGACTACAAACGATAACAAACGAAAATAAATAAGTAACAACCTACTAATGGTAATTACTGATTTATGTTTGCCCAGTTGGTTGTAGTAACCGATAGTATTAACTGTTTAACCTTAAAATTAGTAATCATGAATGCACTTAAAAACAAAGTACAGTTGATTGGAAACCTGGGACAAGACCCGGAAATTGTAAATCTTGATGGGGGAAGTAAATTAGCCAAATTCTCAATTGCTACAAATGAGACCTACAAAAGTTCAAATGGCGAAAAGGTCACGGATACCCAATGGCACAACATTGTAGTGTGGGGGAAACTGGCCGAGGTGGTAGAGAAATTTTTATCCAAAGGCAGCGAAGTGGCCGTGGAAGGAAAGTTGATCCACAGGTCTTATGAGACCAAAGAAGGCGAGAAACGTTACGTCTCTGAGATCAAATGTAATGAACTCTTGATGCTGGGCCGACAATAAAAAGACAACTGGTCGATAAAGGGGGCATTTCGCCCCTTTTTCTTTTTCAAAAACAGGATTCTGGTTAACTTATAGTTCCCTGAAAGTATGTATTTTATCTGCTTGAGAGGAAGAATTATAGCCCATGAAAAGAATTCTAACAGCAATGATCACAGTACTTACCCTTATGTCTTATACGGGGCATACGCAGGGTAAAGAGACTGATGTTGCTTTTTTCGAATTCTATGAGAGTATTGCCATAAGGGATGCCCAGCTTGAAGCAATCCTTGAATTCACTTCGGAAGAGGATGAATCCGACTATTGGAAGGATCAGTTAAATTTTGAAAAACGCCTAAAGAAAGAAAAGTATCGGGCCTACAAGACTTATATTTTTTTCAAGAGAAAGGCGTATCAGGAACATCAAAAAGAATGTGATATTGTAGCCTATCACGGTAATGGATACAACAAAAAGGCTTTATTCTATGAAGTCCACGGTATGAGTGCTTCCCTGGAGCAGGTTGAAATAAGCAGGAATACCGACGTTCTTCCTTCTATGGCTTCAAAGTATTAGCCGTATTAAATCTTTTTAAGCAACTTTTTTAAGAAGATCAAAACAGGGGCAACGTTTGCAACGTTTCTTTTCAGACTTTTTATATTTTTTGCAACACTTGGATTTGCAATTGCCAGAAGACAAGGCATGAACTCCGGTCTTTTTTAACTTTTTAAGGCGTTTTTTTTCTTTTTTACCTTCTTTCTTATTTTTCCCCATTTGGACTCGCTGAGAATCCAAAAATAATTATTTTTATTTAGAATTAATAAAAATAATAATAAAATTATTCATTGGTATCAGCTGCCGCACTATCTACCGTAATTTGTTGTACGTCCCGGTCGAACAAGTATAAGCCCCCCTTATCATTTCCTATCAAACTGATCTTGTCCAGGATATTTCTCGCAAGGGCTTCTTCCTCTATTTGCTCTGCTACATACCACTGGAGAAAATTATGGGTAGCGTAGTCCTTTTCTTCCAGGGCTACATGGACCAGTTCATTGATACTTTGTGAAACAAAGATTTCGTGCTCGTATAATTCCTGAAACATTTTCTGAAAGCTGCCGAAATTTTTCTTGGGAGCTTTTAAATCGGTTATGTGAGCATGTCCGCCGCGCTCATTTACGTATTTAATCAGTTTGAGCATATGCATCCTCTCTTCATCGGAATGACGATACATAAACAAAGAAATTCCCTCAAGTCCTTTTACTTCTGCCCATGAGGCCATAGCCAGGTATACTTGCGATGATTCGGCCTCTACACGTATCTGTTCGTTCAGGGCCTTTTCCATTTTGTCAGTCAACATATTTTGTATTTTCAGTAAAAATAAGCAATACAATCAATTTGATCAATGATATCTGTCAGCTAAAACCTTTACTTTAATTTGACTTTTTTATCGCTATTCTACCTCTTAAAAGTATAATTCCTGAACCAGTCGAAAAGTATTGGCATGTGCTTCTACTATTACCTTTATATCACGTGAATATCCTCCGCCCATACTGCATTGAACAGGAATGCCCAGATCTCTGCATTTTTGCAGAACAAAGGCATCCCGCTCTTTACACCCCGCGGTACTTAGACCAAGAGTTCCCAGTTTATCAGTTGCCAGGACATCTACCCCACAGAGGTAAAAAACAAAATCGGGGCGTTCTTTCTCGAGGAGTTTGGGAAATACATTTTTGAGGATAGCGAGGTATTCCATATCTGTAGTTCCTTTTTTCAAGGGAATATCCAGATCTGATGTTTCTTTTTTAAAAGGGTAGTTTCCACTGCCGTGCATAGAAAAGGTGAAAACCGTTGGATCTTGCTGAAAGATCTGGGCTGTTCCATTGCCCTGGTGCACATCCAGATCTACAATCAAAATTTTCTTAGCTTTCCCCGCCTGTTGCAGGTATCGCGCGCCAATTGCCTGGTCGTTCAGCAGGCAAAAAGCCTCTCCCCGATCGGTATATGCGTGATGAGTGCCCCCGGCGATATTCATTGAGATCCCATATTCAAGGGCGTAATCACATCCTTTTATAGTCCCGTCTGCAATGATCCTTTCCCGTTCTACCAATACCTCACTCAAAGGAAAACCGATCTTTCTCGCGGCTTTTTGCGAGATTTTCATGTTCAGGAGATCGTAGAAATAATCGGCCTCATGTACTGCCAGAATAAATTTGTCATTGGGGATTTCCGGTTCAAAGAAATTCTCAGCGGTACAAGTCCCTTCATATAACAATTGCTGTGGCAGCAAATCGTATTTGATCATGGGAAATCTGTGACCTTCCGGAAGTGGATGTCTGTATATAGGATGAAATGCAATTTTTAACACCAGCTATTGAACCTTTAGTTCAACGATGTCTGATACAAATTCATTATCATTCACAATCCCTTCAAAATAAAGTTTTACGGTTCCTAAGCCGTAATTCAGAAAGCTAAATTTCCCCACGCCTTTTGTATCTATTACAACATCGGGATGCCAGTCAACTGCACCAAAACTGTTGAAGAATGTACCTGAGTAGCTGTTGTACATTGGGTTGTAAAACCGTTTATTTGCCGTGAAGGTAATCGGAATTTCATAGTCAATCAAAGTATTGCCAAATTGTGCCTTCCTCGCCTTGGAAGGATCTGTAACAATCTTGATCACACCGCCACCTCCCCGAATTCCAGCGCCAATTCCCGAAGGATTTATTTCTATATAATCCACCTGATCCATGAAGAATCGATACAAAACTGTAAAATTCGTCAATAGTACCCCATCGAGAAAAATAGCAGGCGTGGCATTGTTCAAGGTATTTGGATTTCTCGCCCTAATGGTAAATACACCGGAACTTTCATCTATAGCATATCCACGTGAACTCAGATATGTACTCAACAGCATATTACGCCTCCAATCATCTTCTTCAAAGACATCGACTCTTCCTACAGTATTATTTTTTATTTTTTCAATTCTTTGAGCCTTACTTTCCTCCAATAACAAAACCTCATCTAGCATCTGTACCTTATAAAAGCCTTCAAAGGAAGTAGCTTCCTGAACTTCTTTTAAAATTTGAGCCTGCTTATTTCCCAGGATAGATACCTCATTTAAACCAAGAGGAGGAGTGTAGGAGGGTTTGAATTGAACGAAAACTTTAGGTTGAAACCAACTGCCTTTATTATCAATAGCAGCGAGTCCCAATTTCTCATCATTGATAGGGAAGAAATTGTCCTTGGAAAAAAACTTCTGTTCTTCTGCTACGGTTATAAATTCAGATTCATTGTAAGTAGTCGGAGAGATAAAATAATCGTTTGTCCTTTTTTCATTAAACGTAACTTTATATGAGATACCCTTTTCAAAATCGAAAAGATACTTCGGAGGCTTATTTTTATGGTATTCCACTGGTAACTACTCCATCCCTGTGTAAGGAGAAGGTTGTCTAATTCATATGCTTTTCTGGGCGTCTGATCAGTGAAGTAATAAGCTGCATTTTCTACCGGGCCTCTCAAATAAGGTGTAAGCAGGGTATAGGAAGGCAAATTGTGATGTCCTTTATAAGCCTCTGTTTTTTCGGGTAATACAGAAACACTAAGACTATTCCAGTATTTTGGATCTATTCCTTTTACGGAAAATGATACTTGTATAGAATCATTGTCAAAGGAGTGTTCAGGTCTTGTAATTTCATGAGTTACAATCCCTTCATGATTAAAATAAAGTCGCTCAAAGACAGGTGTTCCAGCCTGATTAAATAGGGTAAATACGTTGATTCCCGGATAGAGATCCTTCTTTGGAAACACCTTGATCACCTGCTGCTGTTCAGCGAAGGAAATATCAACTGCTTTAATACTATCCCCATTGTGAATGCTGAGCAGAAAGCGCTGATTCTTCTGCCTTTCCTCATTCAACCGAGCATTAATGATCAGTCCTAATTTATCCCTAAGGTCCTGAACTGTGCAGCTAACACCCTGTTTTTCAATATAATCAACAGGGATTTTAAAGTCCTGGTTATTGATGCGAAAGGTGGCAAAGTAATTAGTTCCCTGTTTTGGGATAAGGGCAAATCTTCCTATTCCAAAGGAATTTAATTTAAAGATCGCCACTACCTTTCCTGCCGTGTCCTCCACTTTTCCTTCCAAAAAAGGAAAGCCAAAGCCTTTTTCATCTTTGATTACCACTCCGTAAATAGCATTTACGCCTACAAGAGCATGTCCGCTTTCGGGGAGAAATTGCGCATCTATTTGTAATTCTTTTTCCTCCGCTACGATCTCTTCTGTTTTATCAGGATCAATAATGGTCAGATTTTGCTCAAAGTAATTGGGTTCGGAAAAATTCCGCATCCAGTTGGTATAAGCTTTGAAGCGATAACTGCCTGTGGTAAATGTACTATCAAGTCTGATCAGGCCGCTGCCAACCCCATTTTCTATCCTGATTAGCTGTTTCTTCACGTCTCGCCCAAGACTATCCTGAATAACACAGTAGAGGTTCTTGGTTTCTAGAGATCTTTTTTTGCTTCCTTTTTCCAATACATAAGCTTTAAAGCCTATACCTTCTCCTTTGATATAAACAGATTTATTGAGATGTACGAAAACCACTTCCCGGGGAAGTTCGGAATACATTTCAAAGGCGGGCAACAAATTATCGAGCTCAGAAGGGGGTTGGGCCTTCAGATAAGAAAAAGTGAAAAAGAAAAAAGAGAGAAGCAGGTATTTCATTTATAGTATGTCAATAAGTAGATATCAAAGAAAGGGGAATCCTACAAAATATAAAAGTGTTTAGAGCTACTTTTTTATTAATCTTCGATAGAAGTATATACTAGGAAATCGTCGCTCCGTTTATCACTCCGGAATCATCGGGATTTAAGAAAATTAAATCGCCATTTTCATTTTCTGTCATCAGAATCATTCCCTCGCTATCCACACCGCGCAAGGGTCTGGGCGCCAGGTTTACCAAAACGGTTACCTTTTTCCCGACTACCTCTTTGGCCGTAAAATGTTCGGCAATTCCAGACACAATGGTCCTTGTATCTAGACCGGTGTCTACTTTGAGCACCATAAGCTTTTTTGTTTTGGGCATTTTCTCAGCCTCCAGTACAGTGCCTACCCTCATGTCCATTTTGGAAAAGTCTTCGTAGGTAATCGTATCTTTTTGTGGCATAACGTCCTTGTTTTCTGTAGTGTTTGCTTTTTTAGTGGCTTCTAATTTATCGAGCTGTGCTTTGATCTCATCATCCTCAATTTTTCGGAATAATAACTCAGGTTTTCCTAACTGATGGGCCTCCGGCAAGAGCTTATCTGCTGTTGAAATAGTATTCCATTCCAAATGCGAAGAAAGGTTCTCAAGGTGAAGCATGACCTTTAATTTTCCTGAAGTAAAGGGCAGAAAGGGTTCGCTCAACACAGCCAGCCCCGTTGCAATCTGTAGGGCAGTGTTCATAATTGTTGCAACTCGTTCTTCGTCTTCTTTAATCACCTTCCAGGGTTCCTGATCAGCAAGATATTTGTTGCCCAGACGGGCGAGGTTCATCAGTTCCTGGCCTGCCTCTCTAAAGCGATACCGCTCAATAGAATCGGCAATCTTATCCGGAAATTCACGTAGAGCTTTGAGTGCCTCAAGGTCTTCCGGGTTTAAGGTTCCTGCCGCAGGGACTGTACCCTTGTAGTATTTCTGCGTAAGGACAACAACCCTGTTTACGAAATTGCCGAAGATGGCTACAAGCTCATTGTTGTTCCGTGCCTGAAAATCGGCCCAGGTGAAATCGTTGTCTTTGGTCTCAGGGGCATTTGCCGTAAGCGTGTAACGAAGCACGTCCTGCGCATCTGGAAAATCAAGCAGATATTCATGTAGCCATACGGCCCAATTTTTTGACGTGGATAATTTCTGGCCTTCCAGATTTAAAAATTCGTTGGCTGGTACATTTTCAGGAAGAATATAGTCACCATGGGCCTTTAGCATGCTGGGGAAGATGATACAGTGAAAAACGATATTATCTTTCCCGATGAAATGAACCAATTTTGTGTCTTTTGCTTGCCAGTAAGGTTTCCAGTCTTTTCCCTCTCGCCCGGCCCATTCTTTGGTAGAGGAAATATAGCCTATGGGAGCATCGAACCATACGTATAGAACCTTCCCTTCTCCTCCTTTTACCGGAACAGGAATACCCCAGTCCAGATCGCGTGTTACCGCCCTGGGTTTGAGACCGTCATCGATCCATGATTTGCATTGGCCATATACATTGGGTTTCCAATCGTTTTTATGGTCGTCCAGGATCCAGCTCTTCAGAAATTCTTCATAACGTTCTAAAGGGAGAAACCAGTGTTTGGTTTCCCTGAGGGTCGGAACTGCTCCTGAAAGGGTAGATTTAGGATTGATGAGGTCCGTTGCGTTAAGGGAGGAGCCACAGTTTTCACATTGGTCTCCGTAAGCCTCTTCATAGCTGCATTTTGGGCATGTCCCGGTTACAAAACGGTCTGCTAAAAACTGCTTCGCCTGTTCATCGTAGAGTTGTGCTGTGGTTTCTTCAATAAAATCGCCTTGTTCATACAGCCTCAGAAAAAATTCACTGGCTGTCTGATGATGAATCTCAGCTGAGGTCCTGGAATAGTTGTCGAAGGTGATTCCAAAATCCTGAAAGGATTTCTCTATAATCCCGTGATATTTGTCGATGATGTCTTTTGGCGACACCCCTTCTTTCTTTGCTTTCATGGGAATGGCAAAGCCGTGCTCATCGCTGCCGCAAACAAAGGCTACATCTCTGCCTGTCAGGCGTAAAAATCGCGCATAAATATCTGCGGGAACATAAACCCCGGCCAAATGCCCGATGTGAATGGGGCCATTTGTGTAAGGTAATGCTGCGGTAATGGTGTGCCGGGAGAATTTCTTAGGTGCCAATGCCATTAAACTCGTGGATTAAGGCACAAAAATAACCATTTTTTAATGCCTTCTCTCCGGCAGAGGGAAAAAAGAAAACCTTCGTATGTCCATGACTCCAGATGATTTTCTGAAGCCGGAAATACGAAGGCTGCTATAGCGTCGTAGGAGTAGCTTACGCTACCATAACGGATTTAGACATTTTCTTGTCTTGTACCTGAATACGGTAAATATACTTTCCGGTAGAGAGGTACTCAGGCATTCTTTCCCTGATATTGATTTCCACCGATCCTTCAAACATCATTTCATTGTAAACCGTACCCACATTTTGTCCAAGGATATTATAGAGCTGTATGTCCACATGAGCACTAAATGGCATCTCGAGATAGATATGCGGCGCCTCCTGAGTGGGGTAAAAGGGTTTGTGTACAATGGCATTTAAAAGTTCTTCACTCGGGTCTTCCGAATTCGGATCCATTGGTGTAGGGGGTGTAAATGGTTCATCGCTATAGGCAATGTCCGGAAACTGAACCCCGCTGCAATTAAATCCTAAATTCACCGGAGCGTAGGGATGATCCAACAGGTGTTGTTCCACTAAAGGAATAGGCACGCACATCCATTCGGCAAGAACCGTGGCATAGAGGTCCCTGAAGTCCATCGTATATTCTAAGTTTCCTCTCCCATTGGGATTTTCAAGGGAAGGGTGATCTCCCACAAAAGCACTTCCATTTAATCCTGATCCAAAGAAGAGGGTAGGGGCTGCCTTACCGTGGTCGGTTCCGTTAGAACCGTTTTCGAAGATCCTTCTTCCAAATTCAGAGAAGGTCATGCTCAATACTTTGTCGTCCTGTTGCGTAAAGGCGATATCCTCGTAGAAATTGTTGATCGCGATAGAAAGGTTAGACATCAGGCGCTCGTGGGCCAGGGGCTGATTTCCGTGGGTGTCGAAACCACCCATAGAGATCATATAGACCTTGGTGCCTAAATTACCTTTTATCAAGCGGGCCAATAGCGCCAATTGTCGCGCAAAGCCATTATCCTGATATTGTACCTGATTTTGTCCACGCTCATACGCTTCATGGATCAGTCCAGAATATTCATAGGTCGTATTGGCTACTCCCCTGAGGAATTTAAGCTGATCACCGTACATACAATCATTAAAAAGAGTAGGATCAAGGCTGTATTGAACTCCTGATTCTGCGATTTCCTCTAATTGATTTATGTTAGATGTAACAAAGGCGTAATTTGTTTCTTCTCCCTGGAAAACCAAGCTACCAAAGTTTCCGATCTGTATAGCTGCCGGGGAGGCGGGCGGATTTACAAGGTAGTCGGGGTAAATATTTTCAAAATACCTGCCCATCCATCCTGTATCCAGTCCTGAAAAACCTGTAGTGGTAAGATCTGTATTGGCGTAGATATCCGATCCGGTAAAATGAGAAAGACTCTGGTTCTCATACCCTACTCCGTGGACGGCCTTGAATTGTCCTTCACCCCACATAGATTCAAGGGCGTTCATATAAGAAGGGACTCCAAATTCATCCGTAAGTTTTAGCACCTTACTTTCAGGAATGTAGATATTAGGTCGGGCATTGGCATAAAGGTCATATTGCTCAATAGGAATAACGGTACTCAAACCGTCGTTTCCTCCTGATAGCCTGATCAGAATAAGGATATTATCTGAATCTGCATTCGCAATAGCCGCAGTAAGGGGCGATGGTGCTGAAGCGGAAAGCATATTGCTGCCCAGCATCATGGAACCTGATCCGGCGATACCAATTGCCTGCAGGAAGGAACGCCTGCTCCAGAACTTGTGTTCCTCGTCGTGCCCGTTGTCTTTATTGATATTAAGGGGGATATGATTATTGCACATAATTGTAGGTTTATTTAAGTTGAAACTCGGGTTGTCTTGATAAATGCATCAGGAGTAAAAAGACCTGTTGAGGGACTTCAGGACTAACGGATAACATCCATAGGCCCAGTCCTCCGGGTACGTAGTCTGAGCCGTAGTATTCTTCCGGCACATCTTCTATCTTAAATACATCCATGGCATTCTCAAAATCCTGGTCTGTAAGCAACCCAAGGGGGGTAAACTTGTTCACCAGGGCTCTAACCACCGTTTCAGGATTGCTGGTATTGCTATCAGCAGGTCCAACAGCATCCATAGCCAGGGTTCTGAACTGTTCCTGGTTCGACTGGTAGAAAATCTCTAGGAAGACCTCCACAGTTAACCATCTTCCAATAATAAAATTGGTATTTATCCAGCTACGGTCTCGTTGCCATCCGGCAACATCAACAGGATCAAATAATTCCTGTCCCAGCATTCTGGTTGTATCTATAACATTGAGTACAGTATTGTCATTATATGCGAAGTTACTTTCCTTGATCAGATTTAAATAGATATCGAACGGACTCTTGATAATTACGCCAATGGCCTCATCGTCAAAAAAGTGCTCACTTTTAAAGAGCTGAGATAAAACCGGGGCAATTTCGAAATTGTTAGAGACCATTGTAGCAGCTAACCCATTGATGATGCTCTGTGCATTTCCTGCATCGTCATCAGAATCAGGGTGAACAAAATACTCGTATAGTTTTTGGCAGATAAAATTGGCAATTTCATTGGGACGCTCCTGAAAAAGGATATCAATTACGTCGTCATAGTTCCAATTTCCGGTTTGTCCCAAAATAGTTTTTGGTCCGGCATCGAATCTGGTAGGATCAAAGGTTACCTGTGTACATCCTATTTCGCCACGCTCCACATATCCGGTAAGCGCTTTGGCGGTTTCTATAATGTCTTGCTCTGTATATCCGTTCCCTTCACCCAGGGTAAAAAGCTCATAAAGTTCACGGGCGTAGTTCTCATTGGGGTTATTCCCATTGTTATAGGCTCCATCTAAATAATAGAGCATAGCACTGGTTAAACCTATCTCACTCACAAAAGTTTTGAAGTTACCAATAGCGTTACGCTGCAAACAGTCAGTGTAATAGTACAAAAAGCTATTACAGTCGTAAACATCCAGCTCGGTTACAAAGTGGTTGCTCCAGAAGAAACTCAGACGGTCACGGAGATTGTTGTTCAACATTCCATTGGTGTAGGCTACTGCCCACTCCTCTGTCTGCGCCCTTCTAACCTGCCTTGCGAGATCGTCGTCCGCAGGATAGTTGCTATTATTCCAATCAGACCATGCTGGTGCTGCAAGGGGTGGCATGGTAACTGCCTCATTAATTAATGTATCAACAAGGGTTCCTGCATTTTGTCCTACAGCTTGGTCTATGGTCTGGACTGAGGCACTAAACCCTAGTCTCCTGTACAAATGCGCAGCCCTGACTTTATCCAGGGGTGTTGTGTAAGGCGCTAATGTAGAGGTGTTACAATTAACGAAGTATTCCATAGTTGTTTTTTAGGCTTTAAGAATGTTCATGTGTGTAGGGGCAAATTCTTAACGCTTAATCCATTTACTTAGTATGGAAAACCCGAGATATTCGATATCCGGAAGTCTAATGTACAATCTCGAGGCCAAAATATGGGTTAAATGAACTCATTTTTCGATGAAATGCGCTATTTTGTTAATTTTCAGGAGGCTATGAAGGTGCAGCAGGAATTGGGCAAGATAGGAGAGGATATGGCGGTGGAGTGGCTGAGAAATAAGGGATATAGTATAATGGAAAGAAATTTTCGGTTTGGCAAGGCCGAAATTGACATCCTCGCAGAGAAAGAGGGGATTTTGGCTGTAGTGGAAGTTAAGATGAGGCGAAGGGGATACCTTGGAGTACTGGCCGATGCCGTCAGTCTCAAGCAAAGAAATAGAATTATAAGAGCAGCAGATCACTATGTATTGGCAAATGACCTTGATGTTGAAGTACGGTTTGATGTAATTCTGCTTCTTCACGAGAATCAGAAATTCAATCTGGAACACCTCAAAGCAGCCTTTTCCCATTACCATCAATAGTTTTATTTATAACATTTTGTTATTTTTGAAAAAAACGACATGAAGACTATTTCTTCAGTGGTAGAACATTACATCAGGAAAAAGCCCTTTTTACAAAGTGCTTTGGCCCAGGGAATTATTAATCTCACTTCCCTTTCGCGCCTAATTAAACCGGAAATTGAAGAAGAACTCGGAAAAGATGTTCGCAATGGTGCGATCGTAATGGCCTTAAAACGCCTCTCTGATGATCTCGAATTCAGGGCCACTCACAGGATCATCAAAGTTTTAAAGAATATCGGAGAAATCACTGTAAGGTCTTCCCTTACCGATTTTACCTTTCTGGTTTCAGACAGCATACTTAACAACCAGACACAATTGCTTCAGGAGGTCAGTAAGAATAAAGAGGTATTTTACACATCTTCCCGTGGCGTAAATGAGTTGAATATCGTAGTGAGCAATAGTCTGGATTCCCTAGTGGAATCACTTTTCAAGGCTGAAAAGTGTACCCAGAAAGCCTCCAATTTATCATCGATAACCGTAAAGTTGCCCGCGGAAAACGTCTCCGTTCCGGGGATCTATTACTTTATCTTTCAGCGCCTCGCCTGGGAGGGGATCGTCTTGTTTGAGGTGATCTCCACAACAAATGAGTTCACAGTAATAGTCAATGATGAGCAGGTAGATATGGCCTTCAAGACGATAAAGGACTTGAAAAACTTATAATAAGGTTTATAATAAATGATCAGGAAGCGGGCTGTGAAATTTCTTCGGTCTCTCCCACTATTGGTCGTAAAACATCCAGTGCTTTATCGGTTGAACCTACATTTTCAAAAATCAGTAGTAATCTAAGTCCGTTCCGGGTTTGCTTTTCTTTGATCCTGCAAATTCCAGCATGCGATTGCACGTATTGCAGCACCTTTGTAAATGTATTACTTTGATAGAAAGCCGACTGTTGGTCGCTGACAAAATAGCCCAGTAATTTACCTTTTTTCATCACAACCTTCTCAATACCAATTTTACTGGCGAACCATTTAATCCGAACAGAATTTAACAAGTCTTCGACCGATTCCGGCAAGGGGCCAAACCTGTCGCGCAGATGAAGCTGGTATTCCTGCAGCTCTTCTTCGTCTGAAATGGAATTCAGTTCGGTGTAAAGATTAAGCCTTTCAGTAATATTATTCACGTAATCGTCAGGGAACAGGAGTTCAAAGTCGGAATCAATCTGCGTCTCTTTCACATAACTCTTCTCTTTGCCATCATCTTCGTAGAGATCTTTGAATTCATTTTCCTTTAATTCGTCTATGGCTTCAGCCAGAATCTTTTGATAGGTCTCAAAACCGATCTCATTTATAAATCCGCTTTGTTCTCCCCCAAGCAGGTCACCGGCACCCCGTATTTCCAAATCCTTCATAGCGATATTAAATCCGCTTCCCAATTCGGTGAATTGTTCCAGGGCCTCAATTCGCTTTCTCGCTTCGGTGGTCATAACGTGGTAGGGAGGCGTGATAAAATAACAAAAGGCCTTTTTATTACTTCTACCAACTCTTCCCCTCATTTGGTGAAGGTCACTCAGACCAAAATTATTTGCATTGTTTATAAAGATGGTATTGGCATTAGTAACGTCGAGGCCGCTTTCCACGATGGTTGTGGAGACCAACACATCAAATTCTCCGTTCATAAATGCCAGCATCAGGGTCTCTAGTTTTTTCCCTTCCATTTGTCCGTGGCCTACTCTGATTTTGGCATCAGGTACCAGGCGTTGCAACATTCCGGCCACTTCTTTAATGTTCTGTATCCGGTTGTGGATAAAAAATACTTGCCCGCCTCTTTGCAATTCATAAGAGATGGCATCCCTGATACTTGATTCGGAGAGTCTGATCACATGGCTTTCAATAGGGTAGCGGTTTGGGGGAGGAGTAGTAATCACTGAAAGGTCACGTGCTGCCATAAGGCTAAATTGGAGGGTCCTCGGGATAGGTGTGGCGGTAAGGGTAAGCACATCTACATTCTCCTTGATGGCTTTGAGTTTGTCCTTTACGGCAACTCCAAATTTTTGTTCTTCATCAACGATGAGAAGTCCCAGGTCCTTAAACACCACATTCTTATTTACCAACTGATGTGTTCCGATGATTATTTCAACCTTGCCTTCAGCCAGCTCTGCCAGGGTTTCCCGTTTTTCCTTTGCGGTTCTGAATCGATTTAAATAATCCACTTTTACAGGCATATCAGCAAGACGTTCTGTAAATGTCCTGTAATGCTGGAATGCTAGAATAGTGGTAGGTACCAGGACGGCAACCTGTTTGCCATTGTCAACGGCTTTAAATGCTGCGCGGATGGCTACTTCGGTTTTACCAAATCCAACATCTCCACAGATTAGACGGTCCATAGGCCTTTCCCGCTCCATATCATTTTTGATATCCTGAGTAGCTGTAACCTGATCTGGAGTATCTTCATATATAAAGGAAGCCTCCAACTCGTGTTGTAGATAACTGTCCGGAGCGTAGGCAAAACCTTTGTCGAGTCTCCTCTTGGCATAAACGCTGATAAGGTCAAAGGCAATTTTCTTGACCCTTGATTTGGTCTTTTGTTTAAGTTTCTTCCACGCCGCGGACCCCAGCTTGTAAATTTTAGGGACGGCCCCGTCTTTCCCATTGTATTTGGAAATCTTGTGCAGGGAATGGATGCTTACGTATAGGATATCGCGTTCACCATACATCAGTTTAATAGCCTCCTGCTGTCTGCCTTCAACCTCTATTTTTTTAAGTCCGCCAAATTTACCTATCCCGTGATCAATATGGGTAACGTAATCCCCAACCGTGAGTTTATTGAGTTCCTTAAGGGTAATCGCCTGTTTTTTAGCGTAGCCATTTTTAATCTGGAACTTGTGGTAGCGCTCAAAGATCTGATGATCGGTATAACAGGCCAATTTTGCATCTTCATCAATAAATCCTTCGTGAAGTGGAGCAACAAGCGTTTGATAGTGAACAGATTTTCCTATCTGATCAAAGATATCATGAAATCTCCGGGCCTGCTGCTCAGAGGAACAGAAAATGTAATTGCTGAATCCTTTGTCTTCATTTTCATTCAGGTTGGCTAGAAGGAGATCGAACTTTTTGTTAAATACCGGTTGCGGTTTGGTGTGAAATACGATATCGCCCGGCCCTTCGGATTGCTGATCTGATTCGAAAGTGATCAGGGGAAATTGCTGAAGTTCGGTCTTGATGGTTTCCGGACTAGTAAAAAGTTCTTCCGGATGAGAATGCTGGATTTCTTCGGAGAGTTCGGCAAAAGCTAATTTAGCCTTTTTAAAAAATTCGGAAATTCGCTCTTGTAGCACCTCCTGATCGCTGACAAAAATGGCGGTATTTGCATCGATATATTTTAGAAAACTCTCACGGGATTCTTTTAAAAACTTGTTTTCGACATTCGGGATGATGGTGATCTTTTTTACTTTTTCCGTGGAAAGTTGAGTTTCAACATCAAAGGTTCTGATACTGTCTATTTCATCTCCGAAAAACTCAATCCGATAGGGCTGGTCATGAGAGAATGAAAAAACATCGACAATACCACCACGAACGGCAAATTCACCGGGTTCTGTAACAAAATCAACCCTGTGGAAGCGATACTCAAACAAGACTTCATTTAAAAAGTCCAGCGAAAGAGTATCTCCCACCTTAATTTTCTGGGTATTCCTGGCCAGTTCCTTCCTGGTGACTACTTTTTCAAATAAGGCATCGGGATAGGTGACAATGATAGCCGGCTTTTTTCTGGAATTGATACGATTGAGCACTTCTGCCCTGAGCAAGACATTCGCATTATCTGTTTCTTCGATCTGATAAGGCCTGCGGTAACTACCGGGATAAAAGAATACTTTTTGATCTCCGAAAAACTGTTCCAGATCATTGAGACAATACGCGGCCTCTTCTTTGTCCCTTAATATCCACAGAAAGGGTTGCTCAGACAATCTGAAAGCCTCGGCTACTACCAAGGATCTCGCAGAGCCTACAAGCCCTTTGAGTATCGTTTTATTTTGAGATTGAACAATAGCTTCCCTGAGTTTCCTGAGTTTCGGAGACTCTTCGTATAGTAAAGGAATGGTGCTTTTCGTCACCTGCAATTTTTGTGCAAAGATATGGCGGTACTACTGCTTCTGCAACGAACCCTTAAATTTTTATCACGGCTGCTTCTGCGATGGCGTATACTTCATCTTCCTTGTTTTTTTCCATCACGTGGGATCCGGTGAAGGTACCGAAAGCCGGGAGAATCATCTGGTATTTATTTTTAAAAAAACAAGGCAGGCGTAAACTTTGTCTTCCGTGGCCTCTCAGCTTAATAGCCGGGTGGATATGCCCCGATAGATTAAATAAGCCTTCCCGTTCCTCCGGGTAATGCGTGAGTAAAAAGGGCCCCAGATCAGTTCTTTTTTAATAGAAATACCCAGGGCCTCGTATTTTAAAGGTGAAATAATATCGTGGTTTCCAGCGACAAGGATAATCGGCACAGCAGCTTTTTTTACCCAATCCTCAAACATCTGCCATTCTATGTTGAGGCTGGAATGAAACAAGTCTCCCAAGAAACAAATAAATTTTGGTTGAAAGTGGAGCAGGGCTTGCTGCATCATCTCAAAGTTTTTATCAATCGCTTGCTGAGGAACAGCTGCCCCGTATTTTCTAAAATGCGATACTTTTCCCAGGTGTACATCACTGAGAAGCAGAACATCCTCATTATGCCAATAAACAACCCCTGAAGGATGGAGTTCTAGTTGTTGTTGGGAAATGGTCAGGATCTGCGTTGTCATGAGGTCAAAGATAAGAAGAAAGCAATGTTGAACAGAGATCACTTCATCAATAACTTCGTCATTTTTTTGATTCGGTCTGCCAGTTTTTCGCTGGACATTTTCTCTCTTAATCGGTCCGTAATAATAGGAAAGGAGAAGGGCGTTGGTTTTTTACACTTTTTCCATACGATATCCTGTCTTTCAATTCGCTCAAGGGCTATTCGCAATCGGCCCTCCTCCAGTTGGTGTTCAAAGGTTTCCCTGTAGGCCTGGAGGAATAAGAGATTATCCGCTTCATAATCTTTAAAGACCTCAAAGAGAAGTTGGGAGCTGCTTTGCAAGTGTTTCATTTTTACGCCCTTGTCCGGATAGCCCGTAAAAACCAAACCACTGATTACGGCTATGTCTCTGAACTTTCTCCTGGCCATCTCAGTAGAATTAAGGCTCTTTTCAAGATCGTCCAAAAGATACTCAGGGCTAAAAAGATCGTTGTCTATAATGGACTGTATATCTATTTCCTGGTCTGAAAGCAACTCAAAACCATAGTCGTTAAACGCAAGGGAAAAGGTGATGGGCGATAGCAAACTAATTCGGTATCCCAATAAACTACCCATTGCTTCATGTACAAATCTGCCTTCAAAGGGATAAAAAATATGGTGGTATCCATCCCTTGTTTTAAAGGATTCAATCAGGAATTCTTCCGGACCGGGAACAATGCTCTCCACCTCCTGACGCTTAAAAATAGGGGCCAGACATTGGATGGCTTCAGATTGCTGATCATAAGGCAGTTTGGCGGAGTAGAGCTCTTCCCTCAGAAGTTGAGACATCTGGGCAGAGAGGGTGAGTCGGCCACCCATCCAACTCGGAACTTTATTGGTCTTTTTTCTGGAGTTTCTAACATGGGCCTGCATCTCTTTTATCCTGATAAATTCGAGATTTCTGCCGGCAAAGGTGAAAACGTCACCGGGAGATAATTTAGAAATAAAGTACTCTTCTATTG
Source organism: Muriicola soli (assembly GCF_004139715.1). GTDB lineage: Bacteria > Bacteroidota > Bacteroidia > Flavobacteriales > Flavobacteriaceae > Muriicola > Muriicola soli. The sequence goes on from NZ_CP035544.1 coordinate 118,934, forward strand.
AACCGATATATCCTCCTTTCTGATAACGAACTGTAAGATGAGCATCGCCAACAATCGTCCCGATCTGAAACCTGTGCCTCATGGCTATGCCCCTGTTATTTACCTGTAATTTACCGTCTTCCGAAACCTCTACTTTTTTATATTCATCGTAAGACTGCAGACTCTGGCTACCCATGACCAGAAAGTTAATAATCCAGCGCCACTCGTCTTCTGTTATGGCCTGATAGCAGAAAGTGCTTTTAACCTCTCTGTAGATTTCTGCCGGGTAAAATCCGTCTGAAACTGCCAGGGTGATCAGATATTGGACGAGAACGTCAAAACTATTGAGGTATGGAAGCCGATCTTCTACGGCCCGTTTTATCACTGCTTGCTGCAGGGCTGATGCTTCAACTAATTCTATGGCATGTGTGGGGAGAAAATAAATGACACTTTCTTTCCCAGGTTGGTGCCCGCTTCTGCCGGCTCTTTGCATAAATCGTGCTACTCCCTTCGGACCTCCAATTTGAATCACGGTTTCAACAGGGGCAAAATCTACTCCTAGGTCGAGGCTTGAAGTACATACCACGGCTTTTAATTCTTCTTTGCGGATGGCCTCCTCTACCCAGATTCGGGTGTCTTTATTGATGCTTCCATGATGCATGGCCATTTCACCGGCGAGCTCCGGATATTTTTCCAGAATCTTCTGATACCAGATCTCGCACTGACTCCGGGTATTGGTAAATAGTAAGGTAGTTTTGCTTTTGTTGATAATGGGAATAACGCTGTCTAGTAAGCGCAATCCCAGATGTCCTCTCCAGGGAAAAGTTTCGATTTCGTCAGGAATAATACTGACCACATTAATTTTTTTATTGAGGTTGGCCCGTATCATAATGGAATTGTCAAAAGCGTCACTCTCTGGCCCTAACAATACCTGCCTGGCCTGTTCCAGATTTCCTATGGTGGCGGAGATTCCCCAGATCCTCAGTTTTGGAGCCAGGCTTTTTATCCTGCAAAGGGCTAACTCCATTTGCACCCCTCGTTTTGTTCCCAGCAATTCGTGCCATTCATCAACTACAATCGCTTTGCATCCCCCGAAAATTTTATCATAGCCCTTGGTAGCCAACAGTAACTGCAGGCTTTCCGGAGTGGTGATTAGGAGATCAGGCATGGATCTACGCTGTTTACTCCTCTCTTTGGTGGAGGTGTCTCCGGTTCTGATCCCTACAGTCAGGGGAAGTTCTAAATCTGTAATAATGCGTTCGGCTGATTGCCTGATCTCTTGTGAAAGGGCGCGCAATGGCGTAATCCAAACAGCCTTGAGTCCTTTATTATGCTTGCTTCCAGAAAGTTCGTAATCCTTGAGATACTCAAGAACGATAGGAAACCAAAGCGCATAGGTTTTGCCACTTCCCGTTGGGGCATTGAGGAGTCCGTTTTTGCCATCTAAATACGCTTTCCATGTTTTGCGCTGGAATGGGAAAGGGGACCATCCCTGTTCCTGAAACCAATTTTCCGCTATGGATACGTCCGGATTTTTCTTCATACTGGCTTTATCAGGGGATCAGTTTTTTGAGGTCTTCGAGGGAATTGGCTTCTTCAATACTCTTGTCGGTTCGCCATCGAAGTATTCGTGGAAAGCGAGTGGCGACCCCACTTTTATGCCTGCCGGAGAGCGCTATCCCTTCAAATGCAATTTCAAAGACATGATGGGGGGTCACACTTCTCACAGGTCCAAATCGCTCCAGTGTATTCTTCTTTATCCATGCGTCAACTTTTCGAAATTCTGCATCGGTTAGCCCGGAATAGGCCTTGGCAAAGGTCACCAATTCCTTTTCTCCATCTTCATTGATATTCCAAAGTCCGAAAGTGTAATCGGTAAATAAGTTACTTCGCCGGCCATGACCTCTCATGGCATAGGTAAGAACTGCATCAATGGTAAGAGGATCAACCTTCCATTTCCACCAATCGCCTTTTTTGCGACCAACCAGGTATGGGGAGTCTTTGCGTTTTAGCATCAGGCCTTCACTTTTTTTCTCTCTGGAAAGATTGCGCTCTGTAGCGAATTCTGCCCATGTTTCAAAAGTCATGGTCTCCGAGAGATCTATTGGTAACGATCGATCAGTACTCAAAGGATTTATTAGAGCTTCCAGTAGTTCCCGCCTTTTTTTAAACGGCAATACCCTTATATCCTTCCCATCCCATTCGAGGAGATCGTAAGCCCTTACAATCACAGGATGGGATTTCAGGAGATTTTTACTGACTGTTTTTCGACCAATTCGTTTTTGCAGGTCATTAAAAGTGCCCACTGTTTCATTGGGATATGGAAGGATTTCTCCGTCCAGGACCGTACCGTCAGGAATTTGGCCTAACAGCATGGAAAACTCAGGATACTTATCCGTGACTAGTTCCTCCCCTCTGCTCCAGACAAATATTTCTCCGTTTCTAAAGATCATCTGTGAACGAATTCCATCCCATTTGTGTTCCGCAAACCAAAGCGATGTATCGCCCAGATTTTCAATATCCCCTTCAAGAGCATAAGCCAGATAGAAGGGATAGGGTTTAGAAAATGCATCAGATTGTTTTTCTTCAAGTACCAATTCCTGAAAAGAAATAGTGTCAGGGTCCCAGTTACCCATCAGTTTGTAGGCCAGAATATCTTCATCTATGCCGGTCGACATAGAGAGTGACCTGGTCATGAGTTTTTGGCTGATCCCTATTCGGAACCCACCCGTGATAAACTTTGTAAACACAAAACGTTCATAGTATGTCATGCTTTGCCAGTGCTCCGTGAGAAAAGTCTTTTTCTCTTCTTCAGTTTTGCTTTTCAGAGCAAGGAGGTCTTTGAGGATTCTTGTGAGGGACTTGTCTATATTATTTTGTGCAGATGGGATCACCAGGGCGATGGTTTCCGCCAGGTCCCCAACAATATGGTAACTCTCTTCAAAAAGCCATAAAGGAATTCCGGCTAACTCTGAAGCCCATTCTCTCAACAAGGTTGTATTTACCGGTCTTGATGGTCTTCGGTGGGAAAGAATAGCAATCGTCCAGACTTTGTCAGGATCGTTCGCATTCTTGAAATATGAGGCCAAAGCTTCTACCTTTACCTTGGTCTTATTGGTGCTGTCTAATTTTCTTATAAGTTGAGCAAAATCCTTCATTGCAACACGCTCTTATTCAGATTCTGATGTTGAATTCATTTCAGACAATTCCCCCTCGTATTGTGTCTCCTCCGTACGGGCATCATATCCTTTTTCCCTAAGGAAACGGGAAAAAACATCAGAATATCCATGGGTACAGATCACGCGTGATGCCCCTGTTGCTTCTATACTACTGAGGAGTCCGGCCCAATCACAATGATCACTCAACACAAATCCTTTGTCAACGGCTCTTCTTCTTCGCGCTCCTCTAAAGGCCATCCATCCGCTTGCGGTGGCGGTTTCATAAGGTACCATTTTTCTGAGCCAAGAACTTCCGTGAGCACTTGGTGGAGCAAGAACCAAATTGCCTTTGAGCTCATCCTTTTTGGTCTCTTTTGTAATTCGAATCGTATCAGGCAGCTTCAGATATGTGCGAAGCACCTCATTCATATTTTCAATGGCAGCGTGGGTATAGATCTGCCCGATAGACGTATCGAGATGTTTTAAAAGTCGCTGTGCCTTCCCTAGACTATAACCGAATAAAACAGAGGTTTTTCCTTCAGCCCGATTTTCCGTCCACCACTGATTAATTTCCCTGAATACCTCCTTTTGCGGAGACCATTTAAAGGCAGGGAGGCCAAAAGTGCATTCGGTGATAAAGGAGTGGCAGGAGATAGGTTCATATGGAGTTGACAGGCCATCATCCTCAGTTTTATAATCCCCTGAAAACACCCACACTTCTCCCTTGTGTTCCACCCTGATCTGGGAAGAACCGGGAATATGTCCGGCGGGGTGAAGACTAAATTTTACACCGTTGACCACAAAAGGTTCGTTCCATTCCACACCGGATGCATTGATTTCTCCTAAACGATGCTTTATGACAGGAATATTGCGATTATGAGTAATATATTGTTTGTTGCCCCACCGACTGTGATCGGCGTGGCCATGAGAAATTATGGCCTTATTTACAGGTTTCCAGGGATCGAGGTAGACCTTTGCTTTTTCACAATAGATCCCTTTGTCCGTGAAGGCTAAAAGTGGATTTTTCATAGCAGCAGCAAGGTACAAAAACTCAGGCTTTTAACTGATGAATAAATTCAACTAATGCCGATTCTACAAGGGAAAATGGGATGGGATAAAAAGTTAAAATCCACGGACAGTTATAAGGCCTTTTTAAAAAAAAATATGGAGTAATTAGTAAAGTTTTCCCTTACAAATAAAGTATCTTTGTACTCTACAAGATGTTATATTATGCCTATCAAAGATTTATACAGCCACAGTGAAAAGCGAAACAATCTAGCCCATTTTGCTGCAATTGCTTCACTAGCTGCAGTGGACGGCGAAATCAATGCCAGTGAGCAAAAAGTGCTTGATAAGTTTGCTGTAAAATTAGATATTACAGGAGAGGAAATCAGGGAGGTGATGAAGAAGGAAAATAAATATCCTATTGAAGCACCTTACAAATCGGAACAGAGATTGGAACGCCTGTATGATTTATTCAGGATTATTTTTGCAGATCGCAGAATCGACGAAGATGAAGTTCGATTGATAAAAAAGTACGCCCTGGCTCTGGGCTATTCGCCCGAGAAAGCAGAAAGCGTCATTCGAAGATCTATTATTCTATTTATGGGAAAATTCGATTTCGAAGATTACCTGTATATGATGAGACGAAAAACGGAATAGTTTTTAACTATTGAAAGCTCGCTGCTCTGCCATAAATTCTTCTGCCTTTTCAACCATTTTACGACTTCCACAAAAGAAGGGGACGCGCTGGTGCAGTTCAGTCGGTTTTATTTCGAGGATTCTTCCGAAGCCATCACTTGCCATTCCATTGGCCTGCTCCGCAAGGAAAGCCATAGGATTGCATTCGTAAAGGAGTCTTAATTTACCTTCTGCGGCCACACTACTCTTAGGATAGATGTAGATTCCCCCTTTTATCATATTCCTGTGAAAATCGGAAACCAGTGAGCCAATGTAGCGGGAGGTATAGGGCCGGTCGTCCTCTTCTTTCTGACAGTATTTAATATAATTTTTCACTCCTTGTGGAAAATGAATGTAATTCCCCTCGTTCACCGAATAGATTTTCCCCGTTTCCGGGAATTCCATATTTGGGTGAGAGAGATAAAAAGTGCCAATTGCAGGATTCAGGGTAAAACCGTTTACCCCATGTCCTGTTGTATACACAAGCATGGTTGATGTTCCGTAGACAATATAGCCGGCTGCTACCTGGTTGATCCCGGGTTGTAAAAAATCTTCCAGTGTAACCGGTGTGCCTATCGGGGTAACCCTTCGATAGATCGAAAAGATGGTCCCGACAGAAACATTGACATCAATATTAGAAGAGCCGTCAAGGGGATCGATCAATACGATGTACTTGTTCTGATGTTTTTCATCGTTACTGTTGATACTGATAAAATGGTCTTCTTCCTCCGAGGCTATGCCACAGACAATTTCCCGGTTCTTCAAAGTTTGAATAAATTTTTCATTGGCCAGGACGTCTAATTTTTGTTGATCTTCTCCCTGGACGTTGGTGTCTCCGGCCCCACCCAATATGTCTATCAATCCGGCCTTGTTCACCTCGTGGTTCACCACTTTCGCCGCTAGCCTGATCGCATTGATCAGTTTGGAAAGTTCACCTGAAGAATATTGAAAAGAAGATTGATTTTCTATAATGAACTCACCAAGAGTGGTGTTCTTTTTATCCATAAGTGGTTGTGTTGTATACCTACAAATATCGCATATTTTGTGATACATTGTGGATTTACAACTCCTTTCATTATTTAAAATTATAACTTTGTGTTTTATTTGTAACAACTATGAAGATCGAAATTAGACAGGCTAAACAAGAAGATATGGAGCAGGTCCTCGATCTGATCAGGGAGCTGGCACAATTTGAGAAGGAGCCCGAGGCTGTTGAAATTTCTGCAGCCCAACTGATAGCCGATGGTTTTGGAGCTTCACCGCTCTTCCATTGCTTTGTTGGGGAGGCAGATGGAAAAATTAGTGGAATGGCCCTGGTCTATCCCAGATACTCCACCTGGAAAGGACAAGTACTCCACCTGGAAGACCTGATCGTGACCGAAGAAATGAGGGGAAGCGGACTAGGGACTGCCCTTTTAGAAAGGGTGGTAAAATACGGGTATGATATGGGAGTTAAGCGAATAAGTTGGGAAGTGCTCGACTGGAATGAACCGGCCATTGCGTTTTACAAGCAGCGAGGTGCAAAAGTGATGCGCGATTGGGATGTTGTTCAATTGGACGAAAATGGAATACAAAATTTTATAGATAACATATGAGGATTTTTAAGTTTGGTGGAGCGTCGGTAAAAGACGCCGAAGGAGTAAAGAATCTTGTAAAAGTTTTACAGGAGACCGGCCATAAGGATACGTTCCTGGTCATTTCAGCCATGGGCAAAACCACCAATGCCATGGAAGAAGTTGTCAATGCGTATTTTAATGACAAGTCGGCTGTGGCAAATGCTTTGCATGAAGTTGTTGAATTTCATCAGGAAATTCTCGAAGGCCTTTTTCCTTCTTCCAGAAAAGCTGTGTTTAAGGAAGTACAGGAGTTGTTTGAAGAAGTTAGAGGTTTTCTCGCCTGGAACAAGTCGCCCAAATACAGTTTTGTCTACGATCAGGTAGTATGTTATGGTGAATTGATCTCTACTGCCATTGTGAGTGCCTATTTAAATGATTCCGGCATCAGCAATACCTGGCTAGATATCCGCAACTATATCAAGACCGATAATAATTACAGGGATGCGGGGATTGATTGGGAAAAGACACAAGAAAGGGTTTCTAAAGGACTCGATCAAGGGAAATTATATGTCAGTCAGGGTTTTATCGGAAGTGATGAAAATAATTTTACCACTACTCTGGGTCGAGAGGGATCTGATTATACTGCCGCAATCCTCGCCTATTGCCTGAACGCTCATTCTGTGACCATTTGGAAAGATGTCCCGGGAGTATTGAATGCCGATCCGAGGTATTTTCAGGAGTCGCAATTACTCCATAAGATCAGTTACAGGGAAGCTATAGAATTGGCCTTCTACGGCGCTTCAGTTATCCATCCTAAGACATTACAACCTTTGCAACGAAAAGAAATTCCTTTGTTGGTAAAGTCCTTTCTGAACCCAAAAGACCCGGGAACAACTGTAGGAAAAGGGGAGAGTATAGATCCAAAAATTCCTTGTTTTATCGTCAAGAAAAACCAGGTGCTGATGAAACTTTCCTCTCTCGATTTTTCATTTATTGTAGAGGATAGTATCGGTGATCTGTTTAAACTCCTGCACGATTATAAAATGAAAGTGGATATGATTCAGAATTCAGCGATCAGTTTTTCTGTTTGTGTAGACAACAAATTTGGTCGTCTGGAAGAACTTTTGGATCATTTAAAAGGAAAATTTAAGGTAGTACATCACGAAGGGGTTTCTTTATACACGATCAGACATTTCGACACTCAATCCATTGATACCCTTCAGCAAGGAAAAGAAGTGCTATTGGAACAACGCGGAAAGGAAACCGTTCAATTAGTTGTAAAATAGTACTGTCACACACCTTATCTTAAATTTTTGCCCGTATGTACATGGGCTAATTTCCTATCTTTACCCTCTAATCAGCATTTGTCAATATGGGTTTAGTAACGGCCAAGGAAGTAGCAAAAGCCATCAATCTTGAGAAATATGGCTTTTTTGGGACCTTTATGGGTTGGATCCTGATGAAGATCACGAAATTATCTTCAATGAATGCTTTTTACGCCAAGCATAAGCATTTGGATACACCATCATTTCTCGATGCTATTCTGGAACACTATGAAATCAAATTCGAGATCCCAGAAGAGGACATCAAGAGATTGCCAAAAGATGGCGCTTTTATTACCATAAGCAATCACCCTCTAGGGGGGATAGACGGTATTCTCCTTCTAAAATTATTACTTGAACATCGAAAGGATTTCAAGATCATCGCCAATTTCCTTTTGCACAGGGTAGAGCCTCTTGTACCATATATTTTGCCGGTCAATCCCTTTGAATCAAGAAAAGATGCAAAAAGCAGTGTTGCGGGTTTCAAAAGTGCGCTACACCATATTCGTGAAGGCCATCCTCTGGGAATTTTTCCGGCTGGAGAGGTGTCTACCTATAAGGATGGAAAACTCATCGTGGACAAACCCTGGGAGGAAGCTGCCCTTAAATTAATCAGGAAGGCCGAAGTGCCGGTGGTTCCGATTTACTTTCACGCCAGGAATAGTAAACTGTTTTATCGCCTTTCGCGAATCAACGACATCTTCAGGACCGCTAAACTGCCTTCAGAGTTAACTACTCAACGAAACAGGGAGATTAAAGTGCGAATTGGACAGCCCATTTCTGTTACTTCCCAAAAAGAGCATGAAACCCTTGAAGATTTTACCGACCTCCTAAGACGGAAGACTTATATCCTGGCGAATGCCTATGAAAAGGAACGATTGATCAATCAAATTCCCGGAAGTCTGAAAATCCCTAAAGCTCCTCGGAAAATTGCAACTGCGGTCAGAACTGAAGTCATACAGGGTGAGATTGAAAAACTACGCGAAAAAGACTGTCGCCTTTTACAAAGTAAGAACTACGAAGTATTTCTCGCTCAAAAGAAGGATATGCCCTTTATTCTCAATGAAATAGGGAGGCAAAGAGAACTCACTTTCCGGGCCATAGGAGAGGGAACAAACAAGGCAATTGACCTCGATCGTTTTGACGATTTTTACCACCATCTTTTTCTATGGGATGACGAGGACAAAAACATTGTTGGTGCTTATCGCATGGGCATGGGATCGCATATTTTTCCTGAACACGGTATTGACGGTTTTTATTTGCAGGATCTCTTCGGTTTTGAACCTGAACTCTACAGGATGATGTCACAGTCCATTGAAATGGGAAGGGCATATATTGTAAAAGAGTACCAGCAAAAACCAATGCCTTTATTTCTCTTGTGGAAGGGAATTGTACACACCACCCTTCGATATCCGGAACACAAATACCTAATTGGCGGGGTGAGTATCAGCAACCAATTCTCCAATTTCTCAAAGTCTTTGATGATAGAGTTTATGAAGTCGAACTACTGGGACCCCTATGTGGCCCAGTACATCCACCCCAGAAAAGAATTCAAGGTGAAACTCAAGGATGCCGATAAAGAATTCGTTTTCGACGAAACGGAGGCCGACCTTAACAAATTTGATCGCCTTATAGAAGAGGTAGAGCCGGGGAGCTTGCGCTTACCTGTCTTGATCAAAAAATACATCAAGCAAAATGCCAAGGTGGTGGCCTTTAACGTGGACCCACTTTTTAACAATGCGGTTGACGGTTTAATGTACATCAAAATAGCCGACCTTCCTGAGAGTACTGTAAAACCAGTAATGGAAGAATTCCAGGCTGAACTCGAGCGAAAACTGGCCGAGAGCAATGGAACCGACTAAGAAAATTCCTTTTTTGCAAATTCAGAACAGTACTCCCTGATCTCATTCCGGGCCTTTTGGAAAGCTTCATGAATTTTTTCTTCGCTTCCCCCCACTTTTGATGGATCGAAAAAATTATGGTGTAATCTCTTGGCATTTGGTGCGTGGATAAACGGACAGTTTTCCTTGGCGTGATCACATACAGTGATTATAAAATCCCACTTTATCCCTTGGTATTCGTCAACATGATTAGAGGTATGTGAAGTAATATCGATACCATCTTCTTTCATAATCGCCACTGCTCCGGGGTTAAGGCCATGGGTTTCTATTCCTGCACTGTATACCTTGGCCCGATCACTCAGAAATTTTTCCAGGTAGCCATGGGCCATCTGACTTCTGCAGGAGTTTCCTGTACATAGCACTAATACGTTTTTGTCTGACATGTTTATTCTTTTGTAATGTTAATTTGCACCCACCCGAGAACTTCGGCGTTCAAAGATTAAATTGTCTTTCCATTCGCCATCTAATTTTCCAATTCGCTCTCTGAACCCTATTTGCCGGAACCCGCACTGTAAATGGATTTTAACGCTTGCTTCGTTCTCAGGAAATATTCCGGATTGCAGCGTCCAGAATCCTTCTTCTTCACTGGATTCGATTAAGGCGAAAAGGAGCTTTGAACCTACCTTTTTACCCCAATGCTCTTTACTGACGTAAACACTTACTTCCGCAACTCCTCCGTATACACATCGTCCCGATACAGGAGAAAGGGCAGCCCAACCCATTACTGAATTGCCCTCTTGGGCTACCAACCTGCAATTGGACGTATGTGCTTTGTTCCAATCCTCATACGAGGGGACTTGCTTTTCAAAAGTGGCAAAACCTGTTTCTATACCTTCCAGGTAGATTTGTGCTACTGCAGGCCAGTCTGCTGAGGTCATGGGTCTTATCTTCATCCTATTGAGTTTAGCAGCATCCTGAACCCGGCATGCATGCGCTCATATCAGCAGTTTCATTTTCAACAGCCACTCCACATAGTTCCCCTGCTTTACAAAGTGTGGGATTCACATCTAATAATACGGTAAGTGCCGCCTCTTCAGCTTTTACCCCTACAACGTGCAACTGGGCGGTGTGAAAACTATTATTTCCATATTCAAACTTCAACGGAGCTTGAAGATCAATGGGTTTTATATGATGTACACGATCGAGTATGCTTTTGGCTTTGGAAGTAGATAAGTACTCTGTTTTGCCAATTTCGGCCGGACTTTCCCAAAGTTGTATTACGGTTTCATGCCAAGCATCGGCCCTGCCACCACAGTCGACCGACTCAATACTGGTATTTTTTATTTCGGTAATATGGTAATTCGCACCTATTTTTTTATCGGTATCGTAGTGAAAGACAAGTTCCTTATTGGCCTGGTCATTCAAAAGACGTAAAAATTCAGCTGTATTCATCTCAAAAAGTATTTAGCAACAATTGATTTTAGTTTCATTAAAAAAGGAATTGAGCAGATCTTGTATCTCTTTCCAACGATCAAGGGCAATACAATAGCAAACGGTGTTTCCTTCAATTTCCCCTTCGATAAGGCCAGCTTGCTTTAATTCTTTTAAATGTTGTGATATAGTGGGTTGTGCCAGTCCTATTTCTTCTACAATATCGTTGCAAATACAGGCATTCTGTTTGCTGATGTATTGGAGTATAGCAATCCGGCCAGGATGGCCTAACACCTTAAAAATAGCGGCCATTTCATTCTGTGCAGAATCGAAGATTTGTGTTTTTGTCAGTCCCATTTTATATTTGTATATCGCAATATTACGATATAAAAATGAAATAAAAAAGTCGGACTACAAAAATCCGACTTTAATACCTGATTAGAACCAGGGTTTTTTCCCTACCTGATAGGTGTTGTAAAATTCCTCATCCGATTTTGTCAGGTAAATGATCCCTTCTATAAGCCCGATTAGTCCGGGAATCCAGAAGAAGAACGCACCCACAACAATACAAGTGGTGGCGTATCCTATTAGGGTAATCGCAAGGAGAATAACACCCTCCTTGTTATACCCGAGAATAAATTTGTGAATACCAAGAGAACCAAAGAGTATTCCCAGAATTCCTGCCAGTATCTTTTTGTTATCTCCTCCGGCGGTATTTAGTCCTTCGCGAAATTCCTGCGCTGTTTTTTTAGCTTCTTCCTTGAATTCTCCGGCAGATTCTTTAGCCTCTTCTGCTGCTTTTTTTGCAGATTCCTTGGCGTCGTCAAAGGCATCCTTGGCCTTGTCACCTAAGTCTTTTTTATCTTCAGACATGAATTTAATTTAAATGGTTAGAGTTTGAATAAAAGTAAAATAATTTTTGAATTCAAAGAAATGCCTTGTCTATTGGTTCCCATAATTCAATCTTGTTTCCTTCAGGATCTAGGATCCAGCCAAATTTGCCGTATTCGTATTCTTCAACTTCCCCTACGATTTGAACTCCCTCTTCTTCTAAAGCAGCCAAAAGTTCTTTTAGATTCTCAACTCTGAAGTTCATCATAAACTGCTTTTCACTCGGTTTAAAATAACGGGTATCTTCTTTAAACGGGCTCCATTGAGTTGAACAGTCATTTCCCTCTTTGTCTTTCCACCAGAAGGTACAGCCGTATTGGTCTGTGTTTAGGCCCAGATGTTCTTTGTACCAAATTTTAATCTTGTCGGGATCCTTTGTTTTAAAGAAAAACCCGCCAAGGCCTGTAACCCTGTTTTTCATCTTGTCTTCTTAATATTTTTCTCGTACAAAGCTATCCATTCATCCACTGTCATTTTCCGGCATAATTCCCCAATTAATTTATAGGGGATGTCCTCCATTTTCTTAAACCGAACACAACTTTTTCCCATATCCAGCTTTTTGGAAACGTATTTAGGATATTCTCCAACAAACCATGCCAGTAATTCTTTGTCTGCATAGACCCCCGAATGATATAAGGCTATATAATTTTTTTGTGAAGCTAAATTCATAAAAGGCAGGGGAAGCTCCGGACTACAATGATATCCATCCGGATAAAGGCTATGGGGTACTACATACCCAATCATACCGTAACTCATGGTTTCTTTGAATCCTTTTGGCAAATTGGCGTTTATCGTTTTGCGCAATTGTTTTATCGCCTCTTTGCGGTCTTCTGGGAGGGAATTGATGTATTCTTCCGGCGACTTGGCATCTGAAGTCATGACGTTATTTTAGGTTGGTTTAATTTTGGCCTTCCTAAGATACTAAAAATTTAGCCTTGATTTTATCCACGAGGGTCTGGGCAAGTTTAACCTTACTTTCCTCTGTCCAACCGGCGATATGCGGACTTAGTATGACACGGTCTGAATTAATCAGGTATTTGAAATCATCGGGCATTTTTTCTTCTTCGAATAGATCTTCAAAAGAGGTCTTTTCATATTCGAGTACATCGAGACCCGCACCCCTTATTTTCCCGGATTTCAGCGCTCTTACCAAATCTGAGGTGAGTACGCACTTCCCCCGCGCGGTATTTAATAACCAGAATGGTTTGTGGAAGGACTCTATAAATGCGGTGCTGACCATTCCCAGGGTTTCCGGGGTCTGCGGTACATGCAGGCTAATCACATCTGCATTTTTTTGCAGTTCTTCCAGACGCACCTGCCTGCCGTTTTTATCACCTACATTTGGAAGTATATCACAGCAAAGGACCTCCACGTCAAAACCAGATAATTTTCTGGCAAAAGCCTTACCGGTATTACCGTATCCTATGATGCCCACCGTTTTGCCTTCGAGTTCTAATCCCCTATTTCCTTCCCGGTCCCAGATTCCTTTCCTTACCTCCCTATCTGCCTTATTCAGATTGTTGAACAGGGAAAGTAACATCCCCAGAGCCTGTTCGCCTACAGCATTTCTATTGCCTTCAGGAGCAGCGGCCAGAAAAATCCCTTTTTCTTCGGCGAAGGCCACATCGATATTTTCCAAACCAGCGCCAACCCTCCCGATAAATTTTAATCGGGTGGCTTTTGTCAGGAATTCCCGGTCTAATTTAAACCGACTGCGAATTATAATCCCGTCATATTGGGAAATCATACTTTGCACCTCCTCTTTTCCGGCCTTATACTCTTCCGTATTCTCAAAGCCCATCTCAGCAAGTTGTCTAAGTAGTAAAGGATGGTTGGTGTCAAGATGCAGAACTTTCATTACACTCATATTTTTGGATAATGGGTTTTTGTCCGGGTATCCTCTACATTCCCGGTATGAGCCGTAGATAATTTTTCAAAAAGCAACAGGTGTACTTCCTCACCATTGCGGGTGGAAGGACAATGCTCAACGCCTTTAGGAACTACTATGATCTCTCCTTCATTCACTTCTACGGTTTTGTTCCTGAATTGCATATAAAGGGTTCCTTTTAAGACTTGAAATAACTCGTCTTCCCTATCATGAACATGCCAGACAAATTCATCCTTGATTTTGGCGAGAAGGATTTGCATATCATCTACAACAGCGATCTGATGAGGATGCCATTGGTCTCTGAATATCCCGAGTTTTTTATTGAGGTTAATTGCGTTCATTGCAAAGACTTTAAAGGTGTATTCGACAAATTGATGCGGTATATATTTCCCATGCCATTCAAGGTTTTATTTGCTTCATTCAGGATATCCTGAGCAGACTCAACACTTACGGGTATTTGATCTGTCCTATCGCTTGAAAAATACAAATTCCCATGCTTCTGATCTACAAAAGGACAGAAATCCAGAAATTCAGAATTGAGTTCCGGGCCCATATTTTGAGCCGGTGTCCAACTGCCATGCGCAGACTTTTCGGAAAAGTAAAGGTCACCACCGCCATATCCGTCCTCCCTCCCAAAGGAGCTGAAAATGATAAAAGATTCATCGGGATTAACATAGGCATTGAATTCATAAAGTGTGGAATTGACCGTTGAATCCAATGGGGTAGGAGTCTGGTATTGCCCTGAGGCATATTCACTTAGAAAAATATCCTCCCTTCCGATTCCGTCTGTACGGGTAGCCGTAAAATAGAGGTTCCCGTTAGAACTTACAGCAGGATAAAACTCATCATTTTTGGTGTTGATAATTGAATCGAGGTGAAAAGGGACGCCCCAGCCATTTTCCTTTCGTTCTACTGCCCAAATATTGTAATCACTTCGTGTGGTATCGTTATAAATGGGTCTGTTTGAAGCGAAATACAACTTACTACCATCCGGTGCGTAAAAAGGTTCAATATCCTGGTATTTCCCTGAAAATGGAAGAATCTGAGCTTCTCCCCAAGTTGCTCCTTCACTCGAAATAGATACCAGGGCTCTAATTTTCTGAGTGTAAGTACCTCTTGTAAATAGCACTTCATTACCATCCGGGGAAACAGCGAAATCACGTTCGTATAAAGGCGTAGAAATAAGGTCTTCAGCAAAAAGTGTCAGTTCCTTCGGGTTGTCCTTGAGATCAAATGAAACCATGTTATTTGGCTGGCAACTGAATATTAGAAGTAAGTATACCCAATAGAAGTTTTTATTCTTCATTCCTCTTGTTTTTCTCATTGTGAATTTCAGGTTGGTTTTTTACCCGGAATTCAAAGATGTCTTTTCGGGAATAATGCCCATTTACGTCAAAATCCAATTTTTGCCTTGGGATATCCTCCAAATCGATAACAGCGGATACGATTCCGGCAGCATTCCACAACGGCCCGGCAAGCACTTCTCCGGAAGGGGAAACAATTACGCTTCCTCCCGGGCACATCTGCTCCTCTTCTTCTGTTAACATGTCCTGATACTTTTCTGGAATCATCGATCTGCTGATGTACTGGTTGCAGCCCAACACAAAGCATCGTCCTTCAAGCGCAATATGACGCATAGAAGCCACCCAGGATTCCCTGGCATCTGCGGTGGGAGCGATATAAATTTCTATCCCTTTCTGATACATCGCCATTCTAGCCAGCGGCATATAATTTTCCCAACAGATGAGTCCGCCTAATTTCCCAATATTCGTATTAAAGGTGACCAGGTCTTCACCTGAAGCTTCTGACCAAATTACCCTTTCGGTACCTGTGGGTTTAATTTTCCGATGGACCCCCAGTAAACCCTCATCCGGAGAGACATACAGCATCGAACAAAACAAGCTTCCGTGGTTGTCAGAACGTTCTGTGATTCCAACTACCAAGTAGGTGTTATAGGTTTTAGAAAGTCTTTCAAGTCGTTTAAGATCGGGGCCATTGATGTCCACACTTTGACTACGGTACTCTGCATAGAGACTTTTACCTGCTTCGGTACGCTTGCCTACCGCAGCTCCAAAGGTAAAGCCCCTGGGATAGCCTGGAATAAATGACTCTGGAAAAACCAGGAGTTGGTACCCATCCTCTGCATGATCTGCTAGGATTGATTCCATTTTATCCAGAGTTTTTTCCCTGTCAAAAAAAACAGGATAATCCTGAACGACTCCAACTTTAACCTTCATAAGTGTTTATTTAAGGTCAACGGGAATATCAGATGCCCAGCAGTACTTTGGCAATGGTAAAATAAATTAGGATACCAAAGATGTCATTGCTGGTAGTGATAAACGGCCCTGTTGCTATTGCCGGATCTATCCCTCGTTTGTGAAGGAACAAGGGGGTGAATGTACCAATGATCCCGGCGACCACGATAACAGCTATCAGCGAGATTGAAATGGCAAGGGCAGTGATAAATGTCCCTTTCCAAACCCAGGTAAAAAAGAGTAGGACCACGGCCAGAATTATTCCATTGAGTAAAGCGAGGAACATTTCTTTCACCAGGCGGTTACTTATACTCCCTTTGAGATCGTCGTTGGCAAGGCCCTGTACTATAATAGCACTGGACTGGACCCCTACATTTCCTGCCATGGCGGCAATCAAAGGTGTAAAAAAGAACAGAATAGCATGATTGCTGATCATCTCCTCAAAACCACCCATAATGGCCGCGGCACCAAGGCCTCCCAAAAGACCTAAAAACAACCAGGGCAACCTGGCACGGGTAAGGATCCAAATGCTATCATCAGCTTCCACATCCTGGGATATACCCGCTGCTAATTGATAGTCTTTTTCTGCTTCCTCCCTGATCACATCTACTATGTCATCGATGGTAATCCTACCTACGAGTCGGCCGATCTCATCCACCACCGGAATCGCTTCCAAATCGTATTTAGACATGATTTTGGCGACTTCCTCGGGTTTCTCGTTCACATTTACAGAATCCACCTTTGGGATATATACGTTCTTGATGGGATTGGTTGTGGAGGTGGTCAATAAATCTTTTAAGGAAAGCCTGCCCTTTAATTTTTCTTCGTCGTCAACTACATAAATTGAATGTACCCTGGTAACGTTTTCGGCCTGAGCCCTCATTTCTTTGACACAGCGCAGGACCGTCCAATTTTCATTGACCTTTACCAATTCCTTTGCCATGAGTCCGCCCGCAGAATTTTCATCATAGCGCAGCAGGTCTACGATATTTCTGGCGTGTTCTTTGTCTTCAATTTCGGAAATAACTTCCTGCACTATTTCCTTGGGAAGTTCTCCTACGATGTCTGCCGCATCATCGGTATCCAGTTCTTCAAGCTCCCCGGCAATTTCCTTTGAGGAGAGATTGTTCAGAATGGCTTCCCTGACGTCTTCGTCGAGCTCAGTTAGGACGTCTGAGGTTTTGTCACTATCGAGAAGTTTTATAAGGTAAGTGGCCTGCTCTTCGTCCAGTTCATTGGCGATCTCCGCCACATCGGCAAAATGCACCTCCTTCATCAGGTTGATCAAGGCATCATCGCTCTGTGCATCGATGAGCCCAGCGATGTTGTCAAGAAGTTCTTCTGTGAGCTTAAAGGGTGTCATTTGCTATCTTCTTCGTCAGCGAAATAAATTCGGCAACCCCAAGTTGTTCGGGGCGTTGGTCAAAGATAGCATCTTCTTTTAGATTATTGGAAAGCTCAAAAGTTTTTAAGCTATTCCTTAGGGTCTTTCGCCTCTGATTGAAAGCGGTTTTAACTACCCTGAAAAACAACTTCTCGTCACAGTCTAACTTCCAATTTTCCTTTCTTTTCAAACTGAGTACGCCCGACTGTACTTTTGGCGGAGGATCAAAAACTTGTGGATGTACAGTGAACAGATATTCCGCATCATAGAAAGCCTGTACCAAAACAGAAAGGATCCCATACGATTTATTCCCTTCCTTTTCACAGATCCTTTTAGCTACTTCCTTTTGAAACATCCCGGAAAATTCAGGAATCTGATCTTTGTATTCCAGCATTCGAAAGACGATTTGAGTGGAAATGTTGTAGGGAAAATTCCCGATGATAGCAAAAGGCTTATCTCCGAAGATAGTACGCAGGTCGGCCTTGAGAAAATCGGCTTCCATAACTTTAAAAGATCCTTCTCTTTCCAATACCTTAGGGTGTTCCAGCGGGAAACTGTGGTTGAGGTAAACTACAGAGTCTTCATCGAGATCCATGGCCACCAGGTTGAGTTTGCGCAGAAGTAAGTATTTGGTTAGTACTCCGGTACCCGGGCCTATTTCTAACACATGGTCATATCCTTCAAGGGAAAGAGTTTCTGATATCTTTCTCGCAATCTCATCATCTTTGAGAAAATGTTGTCCAAGGTGTTTTTTGGCTTTAACCGGACTCCCACCTGAGTCGTGGTTTCTGTTCTTGCTTTTCGATTTGGAATAATTTCGGTTTCGCTTGTTCATTCAGGCCGTTTCATTTCATTTTTCCCAGGTACACCCAGGCCTTAATTCCGGATTCCAGGATTACTTCTTTTCGCAGATAGGCTTCTCCCTCGTAAGAATCTACCAGATGCATTTCTTCCTCACTAACAATAAATACAGAACCATTTACCTTGTCCTCTGCATTCCCTGATTTCTGAATAGTTGGATAGAGGCCCCCTACTTTTTCCGGAGATACAGAATGAGCCTTTAGCTGATCTTTACTGCCCTTAAGTACCCGGGAAAATACCATCTTTTGTATTTCTTCATCCAGTAAGGTGCCATAAGAGAACAAATAGTTTGTTGCGCTTTTTATTGGTACTTTCTCAATCGAAATCACTTCGAGTTCGGTTCTGAAGGCGACCAGGGAGTTGCCAAAGTTTTTCAGGGTTTTCTTTCTCAAGCCATCGGCATCTTCTTTGTAATAGGCATCAAGGGTAGTTCTGTCCTTTGCCTTGTATTGCACCGAATAGGTGATACCTCCTAATTCTTCTTCCACCATCACTCTGCTCATCGTTGCCTCCAGAAATTTTCCGGTGGCCAATACTTCCGGGATATGCGTTTTCTGCATCCAATCTAACCACTTCAGATGAATGGAATCCTCTACATTGACCGTCACATTATATATAAGCATATAATTGCTGTTGACTTAATTTAATCTTCTTAATTAATACTATCACCTCGGAGAATCCTGAAGTTCTTTCGGGCTTGAGGGAAAAAATAGCTATCCTGATAATTGTACAAAATCTTTTCGTAGTGATATTTCGCTTTTTCAGGTTGATTCAATGTATTCCTGAACAATTCGGCCATGGCAAAATGCGCATCATCAGCTAAGATGTCGTCACCGTAGAATTCCACTATCTTGGTATAATTATAAAGTGCAGAATCATAGTCGCCTTTTTCCACAAAAAGTTCAGCTTGTTTTAACAAAGCCTCGTCTTCGATTTTTTCTCCTTTGTGCTGTTGCATGATTTCTTCGAGTATAGAAATAGCCTCTTCATTCTTGTTTTGGTAGGCGAGCAGGTCGGCCTTTGCGTATTTCTTAAGAGCAGTCTGTGTTGAATCCTCAAAGGAATTATCCGAGATTAACAAACTCAATTGCATCGCATCATTTGCGATCAGTTGAGAAGTAGATCCCCGCAACACTTTTAATTGTGTAAGTGACCAATCAAAATCCCCCTTGTAAAAACTGGTTTGCGCAACCTTAAAGCGTGCTTCCTGTCCCAGCACATCGTTCTTCAGGTTTTTTTGAATTTGGGAGAAATAGATCAAAGCCTCATTGAATTTCTGGTCAAATACCAATATATCGCCCAAAGCCATTTTAATGTAGGCTTCTCCGTATTTTGTCAAAGGCAGATCTATGGCCTCCTTTAGAATAGGAATAGCCTTCCCGGATTCATTTTTCTTAAAAGTGAGGAAATTCGCATAAGCCACCTGTAATTGGAGGGTAGTGGGTTGATATCCGTATTCTGAAACCAGTTCCTGGTACTTAGATTCTATTCCCGCGTAGTCTTTTTCGGATGCAGACATCAGCTCAATATCCAAAAGGTTTAATTGTGCGTTGAGTTGGGTGATACGGTCCACGCTGTTTTTATCGATATATCGGAAAATTTCGATCGCAATTTCAAGAGATTTGCTTTCCAGGGCATTTTCACCAAGTGCTTCTAATCGTTCTATGGAGGCCTCACCTGTTCTTTTAAAAATAGCTTTTTCCTGCAGGAAGGCGTATTTATACTGTTTTTGCTGAACAAACAACCAACTCAATAACTCGTTCCATAAAACAGCAGGTTCTTTTTGCGCTTTTTTAAGTGCCACCTCTCTGAGCAGCCTGTTGTTTTCATTATTGGGATCTTCGTTGATAAAGGAACTGATCCTTCCTATGACATTGCCCAGGGTAGACCTGCCATTACCTAGCAGTTCCAGATAGGCTTCAAACATTTTTTTGATCTTTCCCTGCTCCCCATAGATCAGGGCTATCTGGAAGTAATAATCGAGTTGTGGATTTAATTCCATGGCCCGTTCATAGGCCTTTAAGGCGTAATCCAGCAGGGCAAAACGCTGAAATCCTACACCTATTCCATATCCGTAATTGGGGTTGGTTTCTATCGCCTCCAGGGCTTTGTCGTAGTATTCCCCCGCCTGCGTGATCTTTTCCTGCAAGCGATAATTGTATCCGAGTTCAATGTAAATGGTAGGGTAGGCACTTCCGGATTCTATTTTATTTAATAGGAAGGCCTCTGCCTTATCGTAGGCCTCGAGCTGCTGATAACAGCGCACCATATTCTCAGCAAAATCCATCCTTCTGGGATTCTGTGCAACAAGCCTTTCATAAAAAACAAGGGCTTTTTCGTATTCTCCGTCATTGAAATACTGTTTTGCCAGGAAATCGTCCTGACTGAATAGGGGTAGAGCGGTGACAAAGCACAACCAAAAAATAAGAGCTTTCATCATGGTACTTTCTCAAAGGTAACCCAATCACGGAAGAAAAACTACCAAGAAAATCTTAATCTATAAGCTCAAATCCGGTATAGGGAATCAGCACCTTCGGAACCAGGATGCCATCTTTGGTCTGATAATTTTCGAGTATTCCCGCTAAAACCCGGGGAAGAGCCAAAGAACTACCATTCAGGGTATGGGCTAATTGGGTCTTCCCATTTTTATCTTTGTACCTGAGCTTTAAGCGATTAGCCTGATAGGTTTCAAAATTGGATACAGAGCTGATCTCAAGCCATTTGTCCTGCGCAGTTGAAAACACTTCAAAATCATAGGTAAGCGCTGAGGTGAATCCAAGATCGCCTCCGCAAAGTCGAAGTATCCTGTAAGGCAATTCTAGTTCACGAAGTATATTTTGAACATGGGCTACCATACCGTCCAAAGCTTTGTAAGAATTTGAAGGTTCTTCCACCCTTACAATTTCTACTTTATCAAACTGGTGCAAACGGTTTAGTCCCCTCACATCAGATCCGTAACTTCCTGCTTCCCTTCTGAAACAGGGAGTATAGCCAGTATAGCAAACGGGAAGGTCTTTAAGGGGTAAAATAGTATCCCGGAGAATGTTGGTCACTGGTACTTCAGCCGTAGGGATAAGGTAAAGATCATCTGCGGTAATATGGTACATCTGACCTTCCTTGTCCGGCAATTGTCCTGTTCCAAAGCCTGAAGTGGCATTGACGAGGTGAGGCACCTGCATTTCCCGATACCCGGCTTCCGTATTCTTATCGAGAAAATAGGAGATCAATGCGCGCTGGAGACGAGCCCCTTTGCCCTTGTACACCGGAAAACCCGCACCCGTTATCTTTACACCGAGTTCAAAATCGATGATGTCGTATTTCTTCGCCAGCTCCCAGTGGGGCAATGCCCCCTCATTCAACTCAGGAATATCACCTTCACGAATTACTTCTTCATTGTCTTCTTCAGAGTTTCCCGCAGGAACCAATTCATTCGGAATGTTAGGGATAAGATAAAGGGCCTGGTCTAAGTCCGAGACGACCTCATTGAGTTCTTCTCCTAATTTTTTAGAATCCTCCTTAATTTGAGTGGTTTGTTCTTTAAGGGCATTTGCTTCCTGTGGTTTACCCGATTTAAACAACATCCCGATTTCCCTGGAAATGGAGTTCAATTGGGCAAGTTTACCATCCATCTCAGTCTGGATAGCCCTTCTTTTTTCATCTAAGTCAGATACCTTATTCAGCAAAGGCTCTGCATCCAGATTTCGTTTTTTAAGCGCTGTGACCAGCTGCTCCTTGTGATCCCTTATGTGCTGTAATACTAGCATTTACTTTATTTAAGACACAAATTTACGCTTAATTGCCGAAAATTATGGGCGGCCCACTGAATGATTTTTATCAAGTGCCAGAGGAGATGGAAGGATCCAGTTGTGGTGTTTAAAGGGATGCCATTCCTCTGCCGCAAGATCAACGGAGGAGTCGATAAAAGGTTGTAGCGGGCGACCGTTGATACTTACTCTGGCTTTAGCATAAACAGCAATGTTTTGTCCTCTTTGGGCGTATTCCTTTTTCAGAAATTGCGCAAACTGCCATATATAATCAGGATAGCAGGCCACTTTCTCCTGCTGTCCGGGACTGAGAAAAAGTCCGGGTGGTATAGTCGATGATTCTCCGGTCTCTTTGTCCACGAGGGTAAATTGAATAATTCCTGCTCTGGTTCTCAGCATCATTCTCCAGCTCATCCTATGGCCTTCTTCCGTCCATAAGACATCTCCGGGGATAACATAGTGCCTTAATGGTAGAGCCAACTGTACTAAAAAATAGATCCCCAAACCGGCGAACAGGGTATTTTTATATCCGGGAATACGAATCTCCTCAGCAGTGTAGGGCGCCTTTTTCCTGAAAAAGATTTTCCGAATTTGTTCGGGCGGGAAGAAAAAAACGCTAAATGCCAGAGCCAGATAGGGAAATATTCCGATTTGAAATACAATTGAATTAAAGAGGTGGAAGAATATAGAAAAGCCAAATGCCCACTTCCTTGTTGGCTTCCATAAGAGGGCAGGGACGATCAACAGGTCAAATAAAATACCAACAATACCAATCCCTAAATGTATATACGGTTGTTGCAGTAGTTCACCAATCAGGGGATAGGAAGCTTTTCCTTTCATCAGAATGGCGATAATTGAAAGATCGAGCCAGTCTGCGTAGAGTTTTGCGATGGCTGCGTAGGTATAGACGATAAATAGCTGAAGAATAATAGTCCACTTAACCCAGGCAGGCATGTGGGTTGAAAGGAGGGTGGGATCCCTCTTGCTGTCTAAGGAGGAATAGCGTTCAGCAGGCAGGAAACACATTAAAAAAGATATGAGGATCAGCAGGTAATAGTGATTGTTGTAGGCTGTTTTTTGCATCAGGTAGACTGCAGTCCATAACAGGGTAAAAAGGATGACACTTCCCCTGTATTTATAGCCGAGAGCAATGAAAATCCCCAGAACCCCCATAAGAATAAAATAGTAGTACATGCCATTTCCGGGAAGGGGTTGAAGCCATTCAAAATCGATAAAGGAGAAGGTAAATGAAGGTTCAACCAGGGTTCTTCGGACCCAGCCTGTGAGGATAGCTCCAAAACTTTCAAAGCTTATGAGGAGGCCAAAGAAGATTCGGAATACAATCAGAGCACTGTTGTCTACCCGTTTAAAAAGCAGCTGCCTTAACATCTAAGCCGAAATTATTCTTCGAGTTGTTTCCTGATCTTTCTTAAGCTGTTCTTTTAATTCGTCCAGCGTATCAAACTTTTGCTCTTCCCTTATCCATTGCAGAATATTGATCTGTATGACCTTGTTGTAGAGATTTTCCTTAAAGTCGAGAAAATGGATCTCAATACTTTGATCTTGTCCGTCAACGGTTGGATTAAAGCCGATGTTCATCATCCCGTAGACCCTTTGACCCTTTATATGGCTCTCAATGACATAGGCTCCGTTTTTGGGGATAAGCTTATAGGTCTCTTCGATCCTGAGGTTGGCGGTAGGAAAACCCAGCTGCCTTCCCAGTCCTTTGCCTTTGACAATTTTTCCTGTAAGCATATAGCTATAGCCCAAATAAGAGTTGGCAGTAACCACATCGCCTTCCAGAAGAGCATTTCGAATCTTTGTGGAACTGACCGCTACAGCCTCAATTTCCTGAGCTGGAATTTCTTCTACCTCAAATTCGAGAGTGTTTCCAAAGGCAATGAGATCATTTATGTTGGCATTCCTGTTCCGGCCAAATCGGTGATCATATCCTATAATGACTTTTTTGGCGTGGAGGGCATTGACCAGCATATCCCTTACAAAGGCGGTGGCGCTTAGCCTGGAAAACGTCTTTGTAAAAGGCTGGATAATTAAGTAATCGATTCCCAGTTCTTCCAGGATTTTCTTTTTTTCCCCGATTGTATTGAGGAGTTTTAGATCAGAATCTTTTTGTAAAACCATTCGCGGATGGGGGAAGAAAGTAAGGACAGCCGCCACTCTGTTATTGAGTCTGGCATCATTTATGAGACGTTCAAGTATCAGCTTATGCCCTATATGGACACCATCAAAAGTCCCAATGGTGATGACAGAAGCCTGGTTTTTATCGTATTTAGATATGCTTTGAACTGTTACCACACACTTAAAATAATAAAAAGGCTTATTTTTAAAGATTTAAAGTCCCCGAATGACCACAAAACTACGTCTTGTTTTGCCAATAACCATGTTATTTGCCTGCTTTTACGTAGTGGGGCAAAGTCAATATTGGCAGCCTGCTGAGGTTCAAAACAATATATTGTCTTCCGATCTCAAGGGTTTAGATGCCCAGAAAGTACAATATTTTTCACTTCAGGAATCTCTTTTAAACAGAGAGCTGGAAAAAATTACCTCCCAAAGGGTAGATCAGACCCTGGTATACTTTCCAGATGCAGAAGGACAACTCACTGCTTTTGAGGTAGAAGAAACTCCTGTTTTTTCTCCTGAACTTACAGCCAAATACCCTGAAATAAGGTCCTACTCCGGAATTGGAGTCAACGACAAATCAAAAAGAGTCCGATTCAGTGTTTCGCCAAAAGGAGTAGAAGCCATGTTTGTGAACCACGACGGGAACCACAATCGTTTTCTGCAAAAAGTATCTCCTCAACGAGGGGATTACATTCTCTACGACAGGATAGGATATACAGGTGAAATAGAAAAATTTATCTGTGAAACCGAGGAAAAGCGGATTGCCTCAGCACAAAGCAGCACAAGCAAACTCTTTGACGATCAACGATTGAGAAAATTCAGGATCGCGGTATCAGCCACCGGCGAATACACTCAATTTCACGGAGGTACTGTAGTTGGTGCCCTTTCTGCGATAAATGCCACCCTCACCAGGGTCAATGAGGTGTTTATGTCCGATTTGGGAATCGAATTAGAATTGATTTCCAATAATGATCTCGTAGTGTACACCGATCCTGAGACTGATCCTTATCAAAGCAATCTGAATACAGAAGTTCAGACCACATTGAATAATATTATCGGAGATTTAAATTACGATGTCGGACACCTATTCCACGAAGATACCAATGGGGGGAACGCAGGTTTTATTGGAGCTGTTTGCCAGACCAATCAGAAAGGAAGTGCCTATTCAGCTTCGACCGTTCCCCAGGGTGATGTTTTTGACCTGGATTATGTCGCCCATGAATTGGGACATCAATTTGGGGCCAATCACACCTGGTCCTTTGATTCTGAAGGGACAGGGGTTCAGGCAGAGCCTGCGAGTGGATCAACTATTATGGGCTACGCAGGAATTGTACAGGGAAACAATGTACAGAACAACGGAGACGATTATTTTCACTACTTCAGTATTTTACAGATTTCAGAATACATTCTTACCACTTCCTGCGCAGCAGAGACGACTTTGACCAATTCTCCTCCGATTATCTCGCCTTTGGAGGACTATGTTATTCCGGGTGGAACAGCCTTCGTATTACCGGGAGAGGCTTCAGATCCGGATACCGGAGACGTGCTTACCTTTACCTGGGAACAAATAGATGACGGGGTGGTGACCACAGAAACATTCGGTCCTCAGAACGCAAGTGGGGCAAACTTCCGATCGTTGCCGCCAGCAATTGATTCTGCACGCTATTTTCCCAGGTTGGAAAGGGTAATACAGGGAGAATTAACCCAGGTCAATCCCGCGATAAATTCGGCTTGGGAAACGGTGTCGGAGATAGAGCGCGATTTGAATTTTGCGCTCACTGTCAGGGATAATGCGCCAGGGGGAGGACAGGTGTCTTCTGATGTCCTGAATGTCCGCGTCAGCAATTCTGCAGGACCTTTTGTGGTAAATTCGCAGGCTTCTTCTGAGACCTATAGTGCGGGAACTATACAAACTGTTAGCTGGGACGTTGCAGGCACCAATGCCCCACCGGTGAACACCCAATTTGTTGAAATATTCCTCTCTTTGGACGGGGATTAAGTTACCCTATCCTTCTGGAGGAAAGGACGGCCAATGACGGATCACATGATGTATTGTTGCCCGGCAATGCAACAAATACGGCAAGGATTATGGTAAAAGGCAATCAGAATGTGTTTTTTGCCATAAACAGTGCAGATTTTACCATAGAAGAGTCACCTTTTGTACTTCAATTTGATAATCTCAGTTTTGATGTTTGCCAGCCTGTAGACAAGGTGATTCCCTTTGTTTATGAAACTTACGGGGTTTTAGTGAAGAAGTGGTCTTTAGTGCAACAGGGGTTCCACCGGGCCTGGGCGTTACCTTTTTACCTGGTACAGCTACAAATAACAATACGCCGGTTGATATGACCATATCCAATACGACAGCAGTTCCTGAAGGTGTTTACTCTATCCAGGTATTGGGCACAGCTCCTTCATTTTCGCAGGAATTGACCATCGAACTTACCGTGTTCGATACTGATTTTCCCGAAGTCACATTGGTCAACCCAACAAATTCGGCTATCGATATTCCTCTAAGACCAATACTGAGCTGGGATACCCCGGCGATCAATAATTCCTATCAGATTGAAATTGCAACTGATGCCGGATTTACATCAGTAATCGAATCAGCTACCGTCATATTCAAAAATTACACTCCTGAAAATCTGGCTCCGGAAACCACATATTTTTGGAGAATTAAGCCTGTCACGAATTGTGGAGAAGGCGTATTTGGCAGCGCTTTCAGTTTTACCACCTTACCGGTTAATTGTAAGATGAAAAGTGCTCAAGGCCTTCCATTATCCATCTCTTCAACCGGAACACCCACCGTACAAGCAAGCATTATGGTGGTAGACGATCTGCCAGTCTCAGATATCAATGTCTCTCTGAATATCGATCATAGTTTTCTTTCAGATCTTATTATCAGCTTAATATCTCCTTCGGGAACCGAGGTTGTACTCACCTCTAATTCCTGTTCACAACTGGAGAATATCAATGCGGTTTTTGACGATTCGGCCAGTCCGTTTGCCTGCAATGGTAATCCGGGGATAAGCGGGACCGTAAAACCTTTGGGGTCTCTGGCATCCTTTAATGGCGAATCATCTTTTGGCGAATGGATTCTCTTGGTAAAAGATACGGCACCGGCCGATGGTGGATTTATCCAGGATTTCACTTTGGAACTTTGTGTTGAGGGTATATTCAGACCAGATGCCGATGAGGACAACGTATTTGATGATGGGGATGACCTTTGCCTGGGAACACCACCGAATACGGAAGTCAATGCTGACGGTTGCCCGGTTTATCGTTTTGAGCAGGACAACTTCAATATTTCGCTTACAAGTGAATCCTGCATCACAAGTAATGATGGCCAGATCGATATTACGGCCAATACTTCATTGGATTATACGATAGTGATTTCAGGTAACGGGGTGAACGAAACAGCTGATTTTAGTACGAATTATCAGTTGGAAAATCTTTCTTCAGGTAGTTATTCAGCTTGTATCACAGGCAGCGAGGGCAGTAAAGTATACGAGGAATTTTGTCTTGATTTTGTGATCTCAGAACCCGATCCACTGGCCGTGCTGATCGCCCTTGATCAGGATGCATTGCAAGCCACATTGAATCTAAGTGGTTCTGAACTTTACAATATTGAGTTGAACGGGATTCTCATTCAAACCACAGACAGAGAATTTACGCTTGGTTTAAAACCAGGTGTAAATACGATAAAGGTAACAGGAGCACTACCCTGCCAGGGAACTTTTGAAGAGGTTGTCCTTATTGGTGACGAACCCGTCCTATATCCCAATCCCTTTGTCAGTGAAGTAGAGGCATATGTCCCTTTTTCTGAGTATCCGGTACAGGTACGGATTTATAATTTACTGGGACAGGAAGTGTACTCAGAACAGTATACAGCAGAGGATCAGCTGATCAGAATGAACCTGAATATCCTGCCTTCAGGAGTGTATTTGTTTCGTTTATCAGGAGAAGATTTTAATTACTCAGCTAAGGTTGTAAAGCGATGAAAAAGATATTAATAGTGATCATAGGACTTTTAGCCATGGCCTGCAGCAAGAAATCGCCAAAGCCACCAGAGTCGGCCATGTTGAGTTTCCCCGAGCAGAATTCGGAATGCACAACTGGGATAAGTCTGAATACGACTACGAGTCAGGTTGAATTCCGTTGGCTGGAGGCAAACCATACAGATACTTATGAATTAAGGGTGACAAATATTTTAACCGGTATTTCGGTTACCAATGCACCTACAACAGCACTTTCTGCCAGGGTGCCACTGCTCAAGGGTGTTCCCTATCAATGGCGAGTGACCACCAGAAATAACGAGACTCAGGAAATCGCCGTGAGTGCAGATTGGTTTTTTTATAATGCAGGTTCTCAAACCACATATGCTCCTTTTCCTGCACAGATCCTTGAACCAGCTTCGGGAGCCTCGGTTGTGCGTGATCTGAATAATCAAATTACATTGAGTTGGTCCGGTGCGGATGTAGACAGTGATATTCAGTCTTACCAAGTGTATCTCGATTCTTCCCCAGACCCTCAGGTATTAATTGCCTCTCCATCAGTATTTATCACTGATGTACAAGCTGATGTGGCTGTAGATACCGTTTACTATTGGAGAGTGGTTACTCTTGACAGAGAAGGCAATTCTTCTGATTCGGGGGTTTACTCGTTCAGAGTGATCAGATGATCATGTATTATTGTAAGTATTCATGGTAATATTTACTCCTTGTAAAACAAAGGATTCTATGAGTTCTGTACAGCGATCGAGTCTTTCAGGCAAGGCTTTCTCTTCATTTTCTTCCCATTTACCCAGAACGTAATCTACCTGTCTCCCTTTGGGAAAATCAGATCCCAGACCAAACCGAAGGCGGTTGTACTGACTCGTTTGCAAGCTTTGCTGAACATCGGCGAGTCCGTTATGCCCGCCATCGCTCCCTTTGGTCTTGAGCCTAAGGGTCCCAAATGGTAAATTGATGTCGTCTGTAACGATCAGGAGATGTTCTTTAGGTATTTTCTCTTTTTCCAGCCAATAGTGTACCGCCTTGCCACTTCTGTTCATAAAGGTAGCCGGTTTAAGTAAGAGAATACTGCGCCCTTTTATTTTAAACATAGCGGTGGAGCCGAGCTTATTCTGGACAAAAGTGAGCTCTTTTTTGCTCGCCAGATGATCCAGGATCTGAAAGCCAATGTTATGACGGGTATTGTCGTATTCCGGACCTATATTTCCTAGGCCTGTAATCAGGAATTTTTTCATCTCGTCTTTTTCATTTAGGACAGCCGAGGGTCGGTTAAAGAGGAATGATAAGAAGGAACGCATAGGATTGTTATCGCCCAGCTAAAATACAAAAGCATCCCAAGAAATTTCTCAGGATGCTTTTCTGTGTTCTTTAAGGTGTTATTCTGCACCTTCAGCCGGAGTGGCTTCTCCTTCAGCTGGAGCTGCTTCTCCTTCTGCAGTAGCTTCTGCACCTTCGAGTTCCTCATCGCCTTCTTCCTCATCTTCAATGACGATTGCCGCACGAGCCGTTTTAACTTGTACTACAACAGTTGTTTCAGGGTGCAGGATGGTAAACTTATCGTTTAAGAGGGATTCTACAGTGATATTGTCTCCGATCTTTAGGGTGGAGATATCAATATCAAAGAAATCCGGCAAGTTGTCCGGAAGGGCTTTGATAGCCAGCTTCCTCTTTCTGAATAATAGTCGGCCTCCATTCCGTACTCCTGGAGAGTTTCCGTTTAAACGAACCGGGATATTCATGGTGAGTTCCTTGTCTGCAAATGACTGGTAAAAATCGATGTGCAAGATTTTATCAGTCACCGGGTGGAACTGGATGTCCTGCATGATAGCATTCACCTTGTTGCCGTCTCCCAAATCAACCACAACAGTGTGGGCGTTTGGGGTGTACACCAAGTGTCTGAACTCTAGTTCATCTGCTGCAAAGTGCAATGGCTTTTCCCCTCCGTATACCACGCAAGGGACCTTTCCAGCATTACGTAGGGCCTTCGTTGCCTTCTTGCCCACGCTTTCTCTTTCTGATCCTTTGATTGTAATTGACTTCATTATATAGATTTAAATTGATACTTACATTATAAATTTAGAAGCGATAGAGGTGTTGTGGTGTACGCGATGCATAACATCGGCGAACAGGTCTGCACAACTCAATACTTTAATTTTATCGCTTTTTGGTCTGCTCGGGATGGAATCTGTGATGATCAACTCCTCGAGTTTTGAATTTTTAATTTTTTCATATGCATTTCCCGACAGCAGTCCGTGGGTGGTAATTGCCCTTACGCTCAAGGCTCCTCTTTCCATCATCAGGTCGGCGGCTTTGGTGAGGGTTCCGGCAGTGTCAACCATATCGTCTACCAGGACTACGTTCTTACCATTTACTTCTCCGATCAGTTCCATATGGGAAATCTTGTTCGCCTTAGCCCTTTGTTTGTAACAGATAACCACGTCACTGGAAAGTGCTTTAGAATAGGCATATGCTCTTTTGGATCCCCCCATGTCTGGCGAGGCGATGGTTAAATTATCGAGCTTAAGTTTTTTCAAATAGGGCAGGAAAAGGGTAGAAGCAAACAGATGATCTACCGGTTTTTCAAAAAAGCCCTGTATCTGATCTGCGTGGAGGTCCATGGTAATGATCCTTGTTGCTCCGGCAGTTTCCAACATTTTTGCTACCAGTTTGGCTGCAATAGGCACTCTTGGCTTGTCCTTTCTGTCCTGCCTTGCCCAACCATAGTAAGGCATTACTGCTGTGATATGCCTGGCAGAGGCTCTTTTTGCCGCATCGATCATCAGCAACATCTCCATCAGGTTTTCCGGACCGGGATTTGTGGAGCCGATGATAAAGATCCGTGTGCCGCGAATGGATTCTTCAAAGGAAGGTTGAAATTCCCCGTCACTATAGCGCGAAAAAAGCACCTTGCCCAAGTCGGTTCCATACGACTTGGCAATTTTTTCCCCTAGCTCCTTACTCTGGCTACAGGCAAAAATTTTCGGTTCTGGTACTTGATACGGCATAAGGTAACAGCTTGTTCGCTAGTTTTTTACAGCGCCTTTTTCCAAAGGAGGTGCAAATTTATAAATTTATTTGGCTTAAGGCCGATAAATGGGTAGAATTTTAAGGTCTCAAACAAAATTATTTTTTAGCTTTGCACACCCATTTAATTCGGTGGCGGTCCCTATATCCTGATAGTTAACTGGATGGAGGTAAACGCGGACCGATATGGCAAAGCCTCGGTGGCGGAATTGGTAGACGCGCTGGATTCAAAATCCAGTGATAGCAATATCGTGTGGGTTCGATTCCCACCCGAGGTACAGTTAAAAGCCTTCTAAGTACTTGTATTTAGGAGTCTTTTATATTTAAGGTGACGAATAAGTGACGATATTTAACTAAATATTGAGTATAGGAAGGTTCAAATATGCTCTTATAACGCATCCTAGGGAGCTCTGCATCTATTTTAGCACGTTATTGACGGATGATAGGAGCAAGTTCTTTCGGTTGATTTCAAAGCACTACTTAAATTACAAATAGGATATTCATTTTACGTCTTTTTCAATATTTGGTATCTAATATGGATACTATTCAAACTTAACCGCTGTTCCATAAATAATTACGCCATTTGCACCACCGAGCCCAAAACCTGGCGTCATTCTCAGTCCTACAATACCGTGGAATCCATTTAACTTATAATGCTTTGCCAAGTCCCTTATCCCGTCGAACGTATTTATTGAGACTTGTTGAAAAAATTCTGTTTCGCGAATCTTTCTGTTTACAGTAACATCTGAAGTATGAACCTCGAAACCCTCAAGTGCTTTATACATTTTGTCTTCTGCACTTTCTGAATCAAACCAACCCATAGTATTTAAGTATTTTATTTCATTTTTATCGCAAAATAGAAAGCTCCTACATTGCAACCACCCACCAAACAAACTTTATGTATTTCCTCTGACTTTGTCCAATCTTGCCCGTGAAAATAAGACTCTTCGAAGTATTGTTGATTCTACGTGATAAAAATGGCTATAGCTTGGATAAACGCACCTATTCCTATTAAGGCCAGAAAACCAGGTACTTTCCTTTGACGCCTATATGTTTTTAATCTTCCCTCTTCACTATCTACTCCACTTAATTTTACTGAACCGCGAGGCTGGTATTTTGGAGTTGGTGTATTCAGTGCAGCAAATATGCTGCCTACTGTAATAAATAATAGTCCTATTAAATTCAAAATTTGATTAATATCCATAGTTATAGTTTATACTTCTTAAAAAGAAAATAATTCGGGTAAGTGTATTGGAATTGTGAAGTAATGCTTAATTACTTACAGAAAAGTTCGTAACCTTTTTTTGTAAAATAGAATTTTGCAACCTTAGAGTCCATATCTAACTCATACACATATAAAACACTGCCCCCTCTTTTATCATATAATATTTTATGTGAGTAATGGTAGTATTTCCTATACTCACTTATACCATAAAGATCTAAAATATATTTTGGTGATCTAACTTCAAAATAATGGCCATTATCGTCGTAGTTAGTTTGAGTTATCTTGGAAGGTCCGTACGACTGAGTCCCGTCGTATGAATCGATTTTGCTGAAAACCTTTTCGTCAAAATTAAATTTATAGTTTTCTTCGCCGCAATAAGTAGACGTATTTCCTCTTATGTAGTCCGTCTGAAATTGTTGTGAAAAAAACGGTGTCACAATAAATATTGTAAAAACAGAACTTAAAAATATTAGTTTCATGAGAATGTGTTTTAATCTTTAAAAAAGTCCTTTTTTGGATTAATTTCATTGCCCATTAATTTGAGCAAGTGTATAAATCCCTTTTGTATTCTTTCAGTCATTTCATTATGACCGTTTTTCATGTGAATCCCGATTTCGGAAATGAATTCTTCCTCCTTGTGAACATAAATACTTTTGCTATTTGAAATAATAAAAATGTCCAAGGTGTTATTAGTCCTATTTTTACCTGAAAGATTTACCGCTGAAATAACTCTTGGTAAAAACGAATAGTAATCATAGGTGCTTTTTTCTAGTAATGGATTCCAACTTTTTTTTGTAAATACCAATATCTCCCCCCAATCAGAATCATCTTTAATTTCAACCTGATATGTTCCCATAAAAGAATTGTCTCCGTAAGATTCTAACTTTAGATTAAGCCATTCTATTGTTTCTTCTTTTGTTTGTGAGAAGTTTACATTAGATATTAAAACAAATAATAGAAATAGATTTTTCATTTTGGTCACATCCAAGTTTACCACAATCATTTATATAGTTTTTCTCGATTATAGGAGGGAACACCAAACAATATTTTAATATTTTCAACAAACCTCAAGGCTATTGGCAATGGTAATGATTTTCCTGAAGGACTTAAAACCAACAAATCTTGGTAATCAGATGTTGAAACTGGTAAAGGAAATTCCTTTCTATTTATCTCTACTATAGAGACCTCTATTAATCGGTCCTTTGCCTTTAGGTTAACAGTAACAAAATACAAACCATCTTCTGCTGGATAGAGATCATAAACCATAGAATTTAAGTCAATATCATCTCTGTAAAAACTTCTCGTTGAGACTATATTTTGATCTTTCCCCAGGAACATTTCGTTCTTAATAACAAAGCTTTTGTCATTTTCATTGAATGAAATGTCTGTTTTAGTGTAACACTTTGTACCTAAGTAAAATTCGTTGTAAAGGATTTTCTCGACTTTAAGAATTGCCTCAGTTCTCTCAGAAATAGTTTGAGCGAAAGTTGATTGTGTTGAAATAAATAAGAAGATTAATAATTTAAATAAATCATTCATGCTTGTGGAATATATGATTCAATGAGTGCATAGACATTAAGTTAAAAATGGCAGATTAATAAATACTGCCTACCATTTAAGAAAATGAGTTTCTAGGAATTAATCAAATTTAGGAGAGCACCTCAGTACGTCCGAGTATGGTTCAATATGTTTCCAAAATGCTTTTCCCGCACTATCATAATGATCAATAGAATAATTTAGTTTGGTGTTTGAACCAACTTGGTAAATATATTCGTCACAGTTATAGGAGTATTTTCGTTTGAAACATACTATGGCAAAATAGTAGGCTTTGTACTCAATAAATACATTATAAAAAGTTACACTAGAGATTGCTTCACTATCATAACTCCTATAAGTAGTTCCGTTATTTTCAGATTTAACTAAGTCAATTAATTCCTCACAAGTTTGTGCCTTAACATTCATAAATGCTGAAATCAAAAAAGCTATCAAGAGTGTTTTACGCATCCTTTTAAATTTGATTAACAAACGATTATCAACTGCTTATATTGTTCAGGATTTAGTAATACTAAATTACAATGGATGCTCCCTACATCAATCTTTATTAATCACAAAGAAAAAATTTAGATTAAATGCAAAGCGCATTCTAGTCTCTGCCTACTTTAACTTAGGATAGTTTGTTAAACTGTACAATAGATAGTTAAGTATATGAATATGTTTATACATTTGGTATTATTCCATAGGTTAGGAAATATTTTGGTGTCATAATCAAATACTCCATGTTTCTGAATCTTTGATTTGATCGAGGGAAGGAAAGCTATTTGGAGTTCTACTCAGATGTTTGTAATGATGGAGCGGTTGAATTAATATTATGTATAAAGAAAGTAGTACTTTCAAGACCCTTAATAACACCTTTCCCCGCCCCTCTTCTCACAGCATATGTTCTTTCAGTAACCAAACTAACTTCTTTCGCAATAACTTCTGCTTGTCCTTTAGAATTGGGTGAATAATAAAAAACTGCAGGCTCAGAACTCATCCAAGTAGGCTTTTTATTACCTGAACTATAATCCCCACCAACACTGACGGAATATCCTTTACTTTTTAAATAATCCTCAATCTCTTCATTTTCACGTTTCTGGACACCGAAGGAATAGACCGTCACAATAAATTTACTATTCTTTATATTCGAAGAATTAAATGAGAGAATTCTATTCGTAAGGTCATTATTATCAACACTTCTTATTGCAAGTAAAATACTATCTCGCTTGTTTATACCTTCAATTAATGAATCGATGGTGGCATTAGTTTCTTTACGTAATTCAGCAAGTCTTTCAACATGTTCTTCGTTATCTTCGTTTATTTCCACGTTTTCCTTAGAAACTTCAGTATACCGTATAAAAAGATAAATAATACTTACAAATAATAGAACAACAATAATTAAATACCATACCAAAACTTTTTTACTTTTGGCAATGTCCTTTTGTGATATTAACTTATTAGTTTTCTGATCCGCCATTTTCATTTTTTTTACTTTTGGTAAAGACTCGTATTAGGCTTTCAATTATATTGTTACGTTGTTCATCATTCTCTGATTTGTCTAATTGACCTTTTAAAATTGCAACCAAAACAACGCCTATTATACCAAACACAGATATTCCGCCACCCATTAATCTTTGTGCTAAATCCAAATCACCCTTGAATACACTATACAATAGAGCTACCATTAATGCTGCAATAAAAGAAGCAGAAGGACCTTTATTGATATATCGTACCAAGTTTCTTTATAAGCCGTCATAAAATCATTGGCATTTCTTAATTTTTTAATATCGTCGATCTAACAGAAGTAAAAGATAAATTAAAAAAGCAATTACTTCAAAGAATATTACCGAAAGGTAGAAAAGGCACTATAATAACCCTATTATTCGATGATCGTTTTTTGAACTTTCATTTCAGAAAAATTATTCAGACAGTATAAATGGCCATAACCAGGTTATCTCCTCTGAGGGGGTGGGGGGTCAATTCGGTTGAATTTATCGGAGTGGATAAGTCATATAACCTAAATTCATTTTACGTCAAGTGTTCATTTTCAACCTATAGGTCTTAAGGAATAAAGACCGTCACTACTTTCTGAACTCTAAATTCCCTAAAAGCTAATCATCACAAAAAGCTTCAGATTTGCTTAGCCAAATTAGGTAGCCCTCAAAATAATCTCTTGTATACATATCAACTGTCTGCACATATAAGCATTCTTCTGGGTTAGATTGAAGGTTTTTAAGCCTACCATATTCTTTATAGGTTATGGATACATAAATACCACAATTGTCATTACTAGTTAAACAATCACAACTTTCCGCAATGTAAGCTGCATAAACAATGCAAGGATCCGGCTCCGTATCCCAAATACCCCAATCATAAGAATCGCAACCAAGAGAAAAAAAAATTAAGAATATCAAACAAAACATTTTTTTCATAACTGGGAGATTTTGGTTATTAATTAGTTTCTGAATATGAAAAAATTCTGTTTCAAACTTTCAAAACGAATTTGCACAAAAAATAAATTTAAGGAGTCCCAAAACTTAACTCAAACATAAATCAGGACAACAAACCCTTGATCCTATATTAAACCATTACTGCTCTGAGATCGTTGAAAATAACCTCAACACCCAACTTACATCCTTTTTACGTCTAGCTTTCATTGTCAACCTATTCCTGATTTTTGTAACACTTTTCGATTACCATTAACGAGGTGTATTTTGAATTTAATAATACTTGTTGAAAATATTACATGAGTTACAAGCTCAGGAATCGTAGTAAGTATTCAAGACCAGCCTCGAGCAGTAGAATCACGTTAAAATGATCTGATAATAAAATTTAAGGGATTTTATTGCGCGAGCTTGACGGGAAGCTTTCCTTTGGAAAGCAATCCCGGTGAGTTTTGATGTATGAGTTGTGCGGCAGGTTTTTTTGAAGCAAGCGAAGCGTTTCTTTTCGCGGTTTTCTTGTGCGAGCTTGCAAGTAAGCAATCCCGGCGGGTTTTGATTTTCAATTTTAAAGATGGTTATTTAATAACGGAAGGTCTACAAGTGAGATTCTCGTAGTGGCCATGAGTCGTTAAATTATTTCAAGTGCTCGCAATTTGAGGTCTATTCATCATCAGACCACCTGGTATTCTTTTCTTTTTTACTATTGTCCAGGGCTTTCACGTATACCCAGATTACTCCAGCCAAAACTAGTGCGAATAAAAAGATTTCGAAATAAATACTAGAGGTCCAATCTTCCATATGCCAAAGTTTTTATAATTA
This sequence comes from Muriicola soli, assembly GCF_004139715.1. Lineage (GTDB taxonomy): Bacteria > Bacteroidota > Bacteroidia > Flavobacteriales > Flavobacteriaceae > Muriicola > Muriicola soli. The sequence continues at coordinate 156,144 of NZ_CP035544.1, forward strand.
ATTGAGTGGAATCTTTTAGTCTTTTTTAAAGTTACAAATTTTTTCCCTGGGATTTTACTGAATTATGAAACCCCGAAATCTGGTTTTTGACCTTTGCCAAATCGAGATTAAAGGAGAGCATTTAGCGAATTTTGTTTTATTAGGATAAGATCTCTGATCAGGTCCTTTAAAGGCACTGGAAACTGATATAACAACAACTGCTTTACAGTACATACCGGCATCTTATTTCCTTTTGATTGAAAAAAAAATACTTTCGGACAATTAAAACTATGCTTCGTCCTGATTATAAGAGAAATAAGGCTCAAATGATATAACTTATAGAAATCCATTTTTACACATCACAGTAAATTTTAACTAAATAAACCATTACGCCATGTTTAAAACAATGAAACCCGCCGTTTGGCTATCAGCAGCATTATTGTGTCTGTTTATTGCCTGTCAATCCAACAAAGAACCTCAAATGACCTATCCGGAAGGTGAAATTCCGGTAAGCACAACCTCAGATGAGGCCATGCAGGAATTCTTAAAAGGATTAGAATTACTCGATCAGGGAAATGCTCAAAGTGCACGCCCGTATTTCGATAAAGCCCTGGAACTAGACCCTGATTTTGTTAGTGCGCGGTGGTATCGTGCCAACAGTGCCAGTTCGGCTAAGGATTTCGCTGAAAACAGGGATAAATTCTTAGCTATGGGAGCTAAGGCCAATGAAGGGGAGAAATTGATGATAGAAATGATCGAGGCCAACATGGCTAACGACCGGGAAAAGAGGAAAGAGTTAATTACAGAGCTTGTGGAAAAGTACCCCAAATCTGCACGTGCTTTGGATATGATGGCAGGATACTACAACGGTAACGATGAAACGGCTAAGGCCAGGGAGATCTGGTCTAAGGCCATAGCAATAAATCCGGATCACCTTCCAACCATAACCAATCTGGGATTTTCTTATTTGTTTACAACGCCAAAAGATTATACGAAAGCCCAAAAATATATGGAAATGGCAGTTGCGAAAGCTCCTGAGAGCTCTCGTGCACAGATCAATCTTGGAGATTGTTATCGTGCCCAGGGAAATCTGAACAAGGCATTGGGCAGTTATTTGAAAGCTGCTGAACTCGATCCCAATGACGATGTTGCTTTCTCCAAAGCGGGTCATGCAAATAGTTTCCTCGGTAATCTGGAAGCGGCCAGAAAGAACTACAAGGACAGCAGGGCAGTGAGTGAAATGGGATTGGCAGGATATAATTTTGAGGCGAACACTTACATTCTGGAAGGTGACCACGAAAAGGCCCTTGCTCATCTAAAGAATGCTATTGAGGAGATCGATCAGAAAGACGTTCCATCCAGCAACAAGTTATGGACAATTATGGGACTGACCTCAGATTGTGCGGCCATAGCCATGCACCAAGGGGATAGTGAAGCACTGAAAGGGTATGTGGAAGATATGAAACCGATGTCCGGTCAAATGATAGAGGAAATAAATGCCAGTGGGTTTACCATGAATCAAAATGCGAATATGCATTTTTGGGAGGCAATGACCTCAGCTGTTGCCGGAAATTATGAAGCAGCGGCAGAAACGGCGGAGCTAATCAAGTCTGATATGGAAGCCAGTGACAATCCTAATAAATTTAGACGTTATCACAGGGTTCACGCCTATGTAAATTTCCAGCAGGGGAACTTCGAAAAGGCACTTGAGCATATGGCCGAGTTAGACCCGGATGATGTTTACAATAAATATTGGATGGCCAGGGCCTATAAAAATATGGGAGATGAAGAAAAAGCCATGCAATTAGCTGAGGAAATCGTAAATGACAACTTCAATAGTACTCAGTATGTCCTCATTTTGAATGAAGCCAAGGAAATGCTGGCTGCCAGTAGTTGAATGAATTTCTAAATGGTAAGAAGGCGGGATTCGTTACGGGTTCCGCTTTTTTTGATGAAGTCCACTGGCTATAAACAAAACTCCGGTTATTATAAAAGGAAGGGTAATAACTGCAATGATTCCAAGGCTCATCCAGACAGAATGGTTGTTGTTGTAATTCAGGGTGAAGACGATCGGACTCAGAACCAGACCCAGGACGAGGAAGATGATTCCACCCGGTATTTCTCTTTTCCAGGCAATGAGTAACACCAGGAGTAATATAAAGGAAGGGATGAGGTGAATGAGAAAGCCTCCCATTTGTTGCCAGATCGTGAGGCTGGGTTCAAAGGCGTCGAGTGCGAACATACTTATAAAAAGTATACCCAGGATCCCTAATATTCTAGGTGACCAGTGGAGTATTTTAATTAGATTGCTCATTTTTCCTGTGCTTATTTACACGGTCGGGTTACAAGACAAGGGAGTCAATGTAATTTCGCTCAAGCCAATAGGAATTCCTATGATATTAGTCAGGAATTCAGTTACTTCAGGCTTCAATAGAAGAATAGTTAAGGGATGAGTTGCCCTGCTGGAAATTTATATGAGTCCGCTTCCTAAGGCAATTGAAATAAAAATTAACATGATGGCAACACTCAGTTGTAAAAATTTCAGAGTTACTTTTTTTAATAGTTTATTGCCAAAATAAGCCCCTGCAATAGCCGAGAGCGTGGCGGAAATAATTAGCGTTGAATTATCCGCTAAACCCGATTTTGTGAATCTGGAGGCATAAACACTTAAGCGTGTGAAGTCGACAAAAGTGGAAACAACGACTGCCGTGCCTACAAAAGCTTCCTTTGAGAGTCCGGCTTTGATAAGAAAAGCACTTCTCAAAGCGCCTTGATTCCCTGAAAGACCTCCAAAGAACCCGCTTAAAGCCCCTCCAATGGGCAATTTGTCCTTTGCAAATTGAAGTTTCTGGAAATAGGGTATCAAATCCATGGATGCAAAGATGATGAGCAGGATTGAAATGATAAATTTTACCGGGAATACTTCAAACGTCTTTCCATATAGTTGATAGGCAAACAAGGGATTTGTGTCTGGAATATGTAGCAGTACCCAGGCTCCTATAAAGGCGAAGATAACAGAAGGGACACCAAACCTGAAAAGCACCTGCTTATCTGCATTCCTGCCAACCAACAGGATTTTAAAAACATTATTAAAAAAATGAACAATGCCGGTGAGTGCTATAGCCAGCTCTACCGGGAAAAAGAGCATAAAAATAGGGGTGAGGATAGTCCCGAGTCCGAATCCGGAGAAGAAGGTAAGGATGGCGACAAAAAATGCGACAATAGAAATGAGGATAATCTCCATATCATTAAAGGGTGTAGTAGGATTTTTATTTACTGTTCTTCACAGTCGTGGTATTTGTATTGAACTGCGATAAAAACCTATTATAAATAGGATAAGGCACAAGATAATAAATAATACAAAAGTGAAATATCAGGGTGTTACAGGGTGAAAATTACTCCTGGAATTCAGATTGTTTGCCAAATACCATTATTTTTAAGGATGATACTACGCAAGGCATCAAATGCCAATACCTTTTTAGCTCACCTTCTGGCCGGGCTGGTTCTGCTTCTCGGTTTTTATTCCTGCAGTTCAAAGGATGGAAAGGAAATAAATCCGGATGTGGAACAGCACGACTCCATTACCCAATCACTTACAGAGGAAGAATTGATGGACCTGGTACAACAGCAAACCTTTTCGTATTTCTGGGATTTTGGTCATCCCTTCAGCGGCATGGCCTTAGAACGTTCGCAGAAGGATGCTTATGGGGTAGCCGGATTCGAGATAGTAACTAGTGGGGGCAGCGGCTTTGGAGTAATGGGACTTATCGTAGGGGTGGAGCGGAATTTTATAACCCGGCAACAGGCTGTGGAACGATTGCATAAGATTACTGACTTATTGTTGCAAGGGGATCGTTTCCACGGAGCTTTCCCGCATTGGTACTACGGAAGCACAGGGAGAGTGCGGCCCTTTTTTACTGAGGATAACGGTGGCGATATTGTGGAGACGTCCTTTATGATAATGGGGCTGCTGACAGCACGCCAATATTTTAATGAGGAAAATGAGCAGGAGGGCTCCCTGCGCGAAAAGATCAACCAGCTCTGGGAAGAAGTAGAATGGGATTGGTATACCAACGGAGCAGATGTCTTAACCTGGCACTGGTCACCGGATTATGAGTGGGCAATCAACCATCAGATCAGGGGTTATAATGAAGCTCTGATCACCTACGTTTTGGCAGCGTCCTCTCCTACACATCCTGTCGATGCTGAAGTGTATCATCAGGGATGGACCTCGGGGTCCGACTTTTACAATGGCAGCGAATACTATGATCAATGGGTATTGCCACTGGGGCCAGATCTTGGAGGACCCTTATTTTTTGCCCATTATTCCTTTTTGGGCCTTGATCCAAGGGAGCTTGAGGATGACTATGCGGATTATTGGCAGCAGAATGTAAATCACACTTTGATCAATAGGGCATATTGTTTGGAGAATCCCAAGGGGTATGCAGGATATGGCAAAGACAACTGGGGACTTACGGCCAGTGATAACCATTTGGGATATTCGGCCCACAGCCCTACCAACGACCTTGGTGTTATCTCTCCTACGGCAGCCATATCCTCTTTGCCCTACACACCGGAATACGCAATGGATGCGATGCGGAGTTTTTACGAGAATCATCAGGGGCGATTATGGGGACCATATGGATTTTATGATGCGTTTAACCTCAGCGAGAACTGGTATGCAGACAATTACCTCGCCATAGACCAGGGCCCTATTTTGGTGATGATTGAAAACTACAGAACCGGGTTATTGTGGGATCTCTTTATGTCTTGCCCTGAGGTAAAAACAGGCCTTTTGAGACTTGGTTTTAGAAGCCCCCATCTCAATTGACTGTTTTATACTTGACAGTTAGGGAAATTGCAGGGTGAAAAGCAGGCCCGCTTGTCGTTCATCGATCATGTACTGGTATTCATCGGATTAGAGTGAATCGGCGGCGTTCGATTAACGGTATCTTCTCATAGATATTCAGCTTGCCAAAGGTTGTTTATCCCTTTTTATGTGATCTGGTCAAAGAATCCCGGGGATCTTTTATATACCCTGTAGCTTTGTGAGTAACAAATTGGGTTTAACCTATTAAAATAGACAGGTATGAAGACATTTTTACTCATGAAGGAGATCTATTTGGACGCCTTCAAAGCTTTGGAAAATTTTGTGGTCAGGCGTTTTTTTAGATTTTTTGCCTGGTTTAGTTTTATCATGTTTCTGGTAGTGGTTTATGCTTTTGTATACCGGATTCTTACCGGATTCCCTTTTGACTAAAACGGGATAGTGTTTATAATAGCTCTATGCGCAGAAAGTTTGATATTATTGATTTGTTTATCGTAGTGGGATGCCTTTTCATTTCATTTATGGTTTTCCTTATCATCAATGCTTTTCAATCACTCTGATTTAGATCAACCAACTTTTTTTAGTTTCTATACAGGCCGTACTTCAAAGTACGGCCTTTCTTTTTTGTATATGTATTTTAACATGGAATAAATCCAAATAGATGGAAATAATCCATATCTTAGCTTTCCTTTTTCGACAGTATGCAAAAGACCATCTTACACCTGGATCTCGACACTTTTTTTGTGTCGGTGGAACGACTCATCAACAGTGAGCTGAAGAACAAACCCCTGCTGGTAGGAGGCACCAGTGACAGGGGCGTAGTGGCTGCCTGCAGCTACGAAACCCGTGGCTTCGGTGTGCACTCGGGCATGCCCATGAAAATGGCCCGGGAACTCTGCCCCGAAGCCGTAGTGATTCGCGGTAATGCAGGCACCTATAGCAAACACTCCGATCTCGTGACCGACATCATCAAGGAGAAGGTCCCCGTCTTTGAAAAATCGAGTATTGACGAGTTCTATGCAGACCTTTCAGGGATGGACCGATTCTTTGGCTGCTATCAGTATGCCTCTGAATTGCGGAGGAGCATTATGAATGAAACAGGCCTTCCTATTTCCTTTGGCCTGTCTGTGAACAAGGTGGTCTCTAAAGTGGCTACCAACGAGGCTAAACCCAACAATCAGCTGAAGATCGACTTTGGATACGAAAAGCGGTTTTTGGCCCCGCTCTCCATCAAAAAGATTCCTATGGTGGGTGACAAGACCTACCAGACCCTTCGTAACCTGGGTCTGAGGCAGGTAAAAACCATACAGGAAATGCCGGTAGACATCATGCAGCGGGTACTGGGTGCCAACGGCAAGGTGATCTGGAAACGCGCCAATGGGGTAGATAATACGCCCGTTATTCCTTTTTCAGATCGCAAATCAATCTCCACAGAACGCACTTTTGACAGGGATACCATTGATATAGTCAAGTTGAGGGGTATTCTGATTGCCATGACGGAGAACTTGGCCTACCAGTTGAGGCGGGGAGAAAAATTAACCGCCTGCATTGCAGTAAAGGTGCGTTACTCAGATTTCAATACCTATTCCAAACAAATGCGTATTCCCTATACCAGCGCAGACCACATCCTGATTCCCAGGATCCTGGAGCTGTTCAATATTCTGTATAACAAACGGATGCTGGTCAGACTCATAGGGATCAGGTTTAGTTATCTGGTTCCGGGAAATTACCAGATCAATTTGTTTGAAGATACCGAAGAAGCCCTTAATCTTTACGCGGCCATGGACGACCTCCGGAAGCGTTTCGGGGACAAGAGCGTCATACGTGCTTCGGGAATGGGAGCCAAGACCATCGGGAGGATGGTGAACCCCTTTAACGGGCAGCCTCCCATTGTGCTGGCTCACCGAAAACAATAAGAAATTCCAAATCTCAAATTCCAAAATCCAAAAATGAAATGATGAAAAATAATAAAGTATATGATCTAGAAGAACGGACTTATCTATTTGCAAGAGATTGTAGGCTTTTTGTGAAATCCTTGCGAAGCACGCTGAGCAACATAGAAGATGGGAAACAGTTAATCAGGGCTTCTGGCTCTATAGGGGCTAATTATATAGAAGCCAACGAAAAACTGGGGGGAAGAGATTTTTTGATGAGACTCAAAATAGCGCGAAAAGAAGCTAAAGAAGCGTATTACTGGTTAAGGTTGCTAAAAGACATTAACTCCAATTGTTGTGAAGAAGTAGAGATATTAATGAGCGAAGTAGCGGAATTAAAAAGGATACTTTCAGCCATAATTAATAAAACCTCACCCAGCAAAGAGACCTTATAGTAATAAAATCTCACCTATTGGAATTTGAGATTTGGAATTTGGAATTTATACCTTGTATTTAAACTGTCACACATACTACAGCCTCCGCTACGGAACTTTCTCCGAGGTGGCCCTGTTGGAGCTTGCCAGGGAGAACGAGGTCACCCGCCTTGCCCTTACCGATATCAACAATACCTCGGCCTGCCTCAACTTTGTGAGAAGAGCTCCGGATTTTGGGATACAACCTATCCTGGGGATCGATTTCCGGAACGGGGTGGATGTCTGTTATGTAGGTATTGCAAAAAATAATCAAGGGTATCGGGAACTGAACGGTTTCCTCTCGGAACACCTCCACCAGGAAAAGGAATTTCCAAAACAAGCCCCGGCTTTTCGGAATGCATTTGTCATCTATCCCTTTGAAAAAGTACTGCTCAATGACCAGGAACATTTCCGTGAGCATGAGTATATCGGTATTTCTGTGGCAGACCTGAGGAGACTGCCCTTTTCCCGACTTATGGAACACAGGGACAAATTGGTGGTGTTGCAGCCGGTGACTTTCCGCAATAAGCGCGATTTTAATGCCCACCGCCTGCTTAGGGCTATTGACAATAATGTGCTACTGAGTAAACTCCCCAAGGAAGAGGAGGCTTCTCCCGAAGAGAAAATGTTCCCTGTGAGGAACCTGGCCAATGTCTTTTCCGAATATTCCTTTATACTGAAGAATACGGAACAACTCATGCACAATTGCAGTATCTCTTTCGATTTTTCGGTATCACGCAAATCCCAGAATCTCAGCACCTACCTCGAAAGCAGAGAGGCCGATGAAAAACTCCTGGAAGAGTTATGTTATCAGGGCCTGCCGTACCGTTACCCGGTAGTAGATAACAAGATAAGGGAGCGACTTGCCAAAGAATTGGAACTCATTAAAGAAAAGGGCTTTGTTTCTTACTTCCTGATTAACTGGGACATCGTCACCGAAGCCCGTAAACGTGATTTTTATTACGTGGGAAGAGGGAGCGGGGCCAACAGTATTGTGGCCTACCTGCTCCGGATCACCGATGTAGACCCCATAGAACTCGATCTCTATTTTGAACGTTTTATCAATTTATACCGTACTAATCCGCCCGATTTCGACATTGACTTCTCCTGGAAGGATCGGGAAGAAATAACGCAGTACATTTTTGATCGCTTTCAGCACGTGGCCCTGCTGGGGACTTACGTCACCTTTAAATCGAGGGGTGTGATACGGGAACTGGGAAAAGTCTTTGGCCTCCCCAAGGCAGAGATCGACTTCCTTTGTGAAGGGCATTACACCCCTTCCCAGCTGGATGAGGTCTCCCTGCTGGTCCTCAAATACGGCAACCTGATTAAAGACATGCCCAATTATCTGAGTATCCACGCCGGGGGTATCCTGATCAGCGATAAACCCCTGCATAGTTTTTCCGCCACCCACCTGCCGCCCAAAGGCTTCCCAACTGTCCAGTTCGACATGGTGATCGCCGAAGATGTAGGCCTGTATAAGTTCGATATCCTGGGGCAAAGGGGTCTGGCCAAGATCAAGGAAGCCATACAGATCCTGGCCCTCAACCAGCCTGAAGAATACGCCGGTATCGACATCCATGATATCAGGAAATTTAAGCAAGACCCCCACATCAACAGTATTATACGTTCGGCCCAGTGTATGGGCTGCTTTTACGTAGAATCTCCAGCCATGCGGATGCTGCTGAGAAAACTGGAGGTAGATACCTATCTGGGATTGGTGGCTGCCAGCTCTATCATCAGGCCGGGGGTTGCACAGAGCGGAATGATGCGGGAGTACATACTGCGGCATCGCAACCCGGGGAGGGCAGAGGAGAAGGGGCATCCCGTAATGCTCAATATCATGCCGGAGACCTACGGGGTGATGGTTTACCAGGAAGATGTGATTAAGGTAGCCCACTATTTTGCCGGCCTTAGCCTGGGGGAAGCTGACGTGCTTCGAAGGGGAATGAGCGGCAAGTACCGATCCCGCCAGGAATTCCAGAAGATCAAAGACAGGTTTGTTGAAAATTGCCGTAACAAGGGATACGAGGAATCGCTGATTCATGAGATCTGGCACCAGGTGGCCAGTTTTGCCGGATATGCATTTGCCAAAGGACATTCTGCCTCCTATGCTGTGGAGAGTTATCAAAGCCTGTTTTTGAGGGCCTACTACCCCCTGGAATACCTGGTGGCCGTACTCAATAACGGCGGTGGGTTCTACCGCTCAGAATTCTATGTACACGAGGCACGTATGCTGGGAGCTGTGATCCATGCTCCCTGTGTGAATAAAAGCCTGGCTGTGAACTGTATCTACGGCAAGGAGATCTACCTGGGCTATATGTACCTGAAAGATCTGGAGTCCCGGGTGATGGACCGTATCCTGAAAGAGCGGCAGGCCCATGGCAGCTTTACCTCCCTGGAGGACTTTTTAGACCGGGTGCTGATTTCCATTGAACAGATCAGTATTCTGATCCGGATAAACGCTTTCCGCTTTACGGGCGTGAACAAGCACGAGCTCTTGTGGCAGGCCCACCTTTTCCTCTCCAAGGGGAATACTGTAGACCACCCTAAACTCTTTCCCCCAACCCATCAGGATTTTGAGATCCCCAGGCTCCATACTACTGATCTGGAAACGGCCTTTACCCAACTCGAATTACTCGGGTTTTGCCTCTGCAGTCCCTTTGATTTACTAAAAGAGCCCCCAAAAAACAACAACGGGAGTAAAGATCTGCCTGCCTGCGAGGGGAGAAATATTGATATCTATGGCTACCTGGTAACGGTAAAAAACACCAAAACCCATACCGGCAAGCGAATGAACTTTGCCACCCTGGTAGACCAGCAGGGAGAGGTTTTCGATACGGTTTTATTTCCTCCGGTAGCGGCCAAATACCATTTCAGGGGTAAGGGAATCTATCGTTTTTACGGTAAGGTAGTGAGCGAATTTGGCTTTCTCAGTATTGAGGTTTTGAAGATGCAAAAGCAGGATTATATACAGGATCCCAGATATGCCGATATGAAAACAGCTAATAAAAGAAGTCCTTTGGCCAGGTCCAATAAACAAGTGACAGATGAAGAGCTCCATACATCAGACAAAAAAGGGAACTAAACTAAAAGCTGTAATTCGAAAGAGACAAATAGATATCTTTGAAAAAGCTACCTCAATGTGAAAAAATAATGATGAATAAAAAGAGCGCTAAAAAAGGAGTAATCTTTTTTCTGGGAATACTCACCATTTCCTGCTCTTCCACCTTCGAGGAAGTAGGTACTATTGAAGAGGACATCCTAATTCCTAAAGAAGAGGTAGATCTGCCTTTGAAAGAATTGAGCTTGTTAGATGTATCCTACGGCGAAAACCCACAACAGGCTTATGATATCTATTTGCCCGCAGACCGATCGTCTGATAAAACCAAGGTGATCCTACTCGTTCATGGCGGAGGATGGGTTGAAGGGGATAAGGCCAGTATGACACCTTTTATAGAGCTGATCAAAGAACGACACCCCCAACATGCCATTGTAAATATGAATTACGTTCTGGCTGGAGTAACTCCGGTGATTCCTGCGTTTCCCAACCAGTTTCTCGATATTCGGAAGGTGGTTGAAAAAATTATTGCTGAAAAGGAAGATTTACAGCTCCTACCTGAATTTGGTCTTATCGGGACCAGCGCAGGTGCCCACTTGTCATTAATGTACGATTTTGTCTATGACACAGAAGACCGGGTAAAATTTGTGGTAGATATCGTGGGCCCAACCGATTTTACTCATCCGTTCTTTTCAGAGGACCTTAATTTTAGCCTGGCCCTGTCACTCTTTGTTGACGAAAGCCAGTACCCTGAAGGTACCAATTACGCCGAAGCTACAAGTCCGGTTTTTAATGTTAGTTCAATGAGCAGTCCGGTTGCTATGTTCTACGGAAATCAGGATCCGCTCGTGCCCCTTGGCAATGGCGAGGCCCTGGATGTTGCCCTAACTTCTTTTGAAATAGAGCATATCTATACTATTTATGAAGGCGGACATGGGGATGATTGGAGTGATGCTGATATCCTAGATCTGCAAGAACAGATCAGCCGGTTTATTGAGGAATATCTTCCGGTTAATTAATGCGAGTATGCCTTGTCTCTTTAAAAGATTTGTACTGGTATTTGTGCAAGCTATGCTTATTTAGACTACATTTAATAGTATTCCCCAAGACTACAGTATTTCGCGCACAGTTTCGCCGCTTGTATATCCTACCTGATATGACGGTTTTTTGAAGTAAATCAAAACCAACCGTCATGAAACCAGTTTTATTTTTATTCCTGTTTTTTTTCACAAAACGTACTAAGAGCTTCCCAAAAAACAATTTTAAATTATTCTGTTACAACCTTGCCTATGTACAAGGTTTTAAAACAATATGCATCACCGTTGCATTGATAAAATTTCACATTAATATTATTAATTAATCTAAACCAACCAATTATGAAAAACCTAACAAAGTATGTAATGTTAATCACCTTGCTTTTTTTAGCCGTGTCTTGTAGTGAAGATGAACCAGAAATAATACTTGCCAAAGAAGGAGGGCCTTTTGAGATCAGTGAATTAATAGGTAATTGGGAAGCTACACAAGGAGTTTTCTTGAGAATCAGTGACAATTTGGTAGTGGATATAGTTGCGGATGGGGGATCTTTATCCCTAACCGTCCAAAGCGGCGACAGATGTACCTTTACTGTTGAACCGTTTGGTCGTGAGGCATACACCGTAAGTGGTGAAATGTACTGGGGAGACTATGAAGGTAACGATGCATTAATCATTGTATGGGATGGTAGTTCTCCTGATGAAGGGTCTTTTTTCCCGGTACAGGGAGTTGAACTTACCGCTACAACCTTTAGTTTGGGCTGCTTATCTGAATGCGGGGAATATGATTTTGATAATAATGGAAATTTTGAAGTAGCCGATTTAGGCTTTGAGTTTGTACGGAATTAAAATCCCTGTCCATGTTTTTAAAGGATTTTGATATTAATATAAACCCTGCTAATTAATTTTAGCGGGGTTATTTTTATGAAATAAACTCAGGTCCACTCTAATACAAAAAAGCATCCCAATTTTCTATACAGAAAAAGTAAAGCTTTCCGACTCGAAAAGGGCCCAAATAGATGGCCCTCCACAAGTAAAACCCCGGCTAACTCCGTTAGCTCTGGTACTTTTTCCATTCCTTCGCCTATATGAGCAAGCTTTTTGGCTCTGAAATGAAAAAAGTCCCTTATACATTGTATAAAGGACTTTTCTTCTTGCGGTCTGGACGGGACTCGAACCCGCGACCCCCTGCGTGACAGGCAGGTATTCTAACCAACTGAACTACCAGACCAATGATTTTATCTCTTTTTAGTGAGACTCTGACTACAGTCAGATTCAAATCTTGCTTCAACGGCTTTTAAAGCACGTTTGTTCAACCTTTCCCCTATATGGTTCGTAGGCGGATGCAAATATACGTTGCTTATCGAATTACACAAACAATTTTTCCAAAATAAAACACCCTATCCAAATGCCTGCCTTTCAATCATAAAAGTATTCAGGACCTTGGAAAATTCTTCCCTGATATCTACAGGGACATACTTGATCTTATACTTGGCACAGGTCAGTTTTAACTCGTCCATAAAAGCGTGGACCTCTTTTTCGTAGGCTTCCTTTATAGTATCTGCAAAAAGATCTATATGAACTCCTGTTTCCACATCCTTAAAACGCTTTGGCGTATTTTCAAAATTAAAGGACAATTCGGTTTCCATATCCAGTAAGTGAAATATAACTACCTCGTGCTTGTTGTATTTTAAATGCCGCAGGGCATCAAATAATTGCTCGTCCTCGGCTTCTGTCTGAAACATGTCTGTAAATAAAAAGACAAGACTTCGTCGCTTTAGTTTTTCTGCTATCTGATGCAGATAGGTGAAAGTCTTTGTTCCTGTTCCTTTTTTTCCGGCATCACCTACCTCGTTCAATCTGGCCAGCAACATCTGATGATGACGCTCGCTCCCTTTCTCGGGGGAATAATGAGAATAAACGTGAGAATAAATACTGAGGCCTACGGCATCGCGCTGCTTCTTCAATATATTCATCAGGGCGGCAATCGCCAGGACACCGAATCCTATTTTGTTGAGGTTTTTTAAACTGAGATCTTTTAATTCCGGATAGTACATGGAAGCCGAATTGTCGAGGATCATATGACATCTCAGGTTGGTCTCTTCCTCATAGCGCTTGGTGTAGAGCTTGTCGGTCTTACCGTATAACTTCCAGTCGATATGCTTCGTACTCTCCCCGATATTGTAAATTTTATGCTCTGCAAATTCCGCTGAAAAACCGTGAAAGGGACTTTTGTGAATGCCACTAATAAATCCTTCCACTACTTGTTTTGCAAGAAGCTCAAGATTTTGAAATAACCCGCTTTGTTCTAATTTTTGTTGCAGATCCATTGCCCTAAGATACGGATATGAGTACAAAAAAACCCGGGTGTTTACCCGGGCCTTATGTTTTATCTGAATAAAGTGCTTTTATAGCGCAGCATCTATTGCATCAGTATAAACCTTCTTCGGAGATACACCTACTTGTCTGCTTACGATCTCACCTCCTTTAAATACCAGTACCGTTGGAATGTTCCTGACACCAAACTTCGCAGCGTATTCCTGATTGCTGTCTACGTCTACTTTTCCCACAACGGCTTTTCCGTCATATTCATCACTCACTTCGTCAATGATTGGTCCTACCATTCGGCAAGGCCCGCACCAGGCCGCCCAAAAATCGACCACTACAGGTTTATCACTCTTTAATACTACTTCATCAAATGTAGCGTCTGTTATTTCTAATGCCATGATTCTTAAGTTTTGATTACGCAAATTTAGACAAATAATTCCCTAAAACCTTACTGGGGAAAGATTCGTTTTACCTATGCTATCATCACTGCAGACTATCAATTGAGTTTGTAATGGACTTCTTTATCCTCCAGTGTGGCCAGCAGCTCACTGCTGATCTGAACCTTTTGCTTTCTGCTGAGGAGCGTTACTTTGATTTCTTCCTGCATTTCGTAAACAGTGAACTGCAGCGGATGTTTCCCTTTGTGGGACCTCAGTGTGTCCTTCAGGTCCAGTATTTTATTTTCCTGTAGCTGGTCAATATCGAGTTTAATGGTGAGTTTTCGTGCGTAATTCTCCATCACATCCTGCAACAGCATAAACTGGTTAAATTGCATCCTGGGACCTCCCTTTTTCCCTGTCTCCCGGTTTACCCAACCTTCCCTGATAAATACTTTTATAAAGACGAAGGAATTGATCATCAGAAAATGCCGGAATTTGAGATATTCTTCTCCAAAAATTCTGAACTCAAAAGAATCTGTATAATCCTCAAGGGTGAACAAGGCCCATCCTTTCCCATTCCTGGAGATCCGGTGCTGTACATCGGTGATTACGCCGGCAAAACTCAGTTCCCGGTTGATCTGATCCTCCAGATTGTGAAAGAAGGATACGTTGGCATTGGCAAAAGCATTGATCTCCGCCTTAAAATCATCAAGGGGATGCCCTGAAATATAAATCCCAACAACTTCCTTTTCCCTTCGCAGTTTTTCCATGGTTCCCCATTCCACACAGGGAGGGACTTCCGGTTCGGGTATCTGTACCTCGCTGGCCTCGCCAAACAGACTCACCTGAGCAGAATTTTCATTTTCCTGGAATTTGGCACCATATCGGATTACCTTTTCCAAAAACGTAACCCCCTCACCTTCCAAATGAAAATACTGGGCCCTGTGGGTGTCTCCGAAGGAATCAAAACCTCCGGCAAGGGCGAGATTTTCAAATGCTTTCTTGTTCGCAGCCCTGAGATCGATTCGTTTGGCCAGATCAAAAACAGATTTAAAGGAACCATTCGCTTTTCGTTCTTCTACTATGGTTTTTACCGCAGATTGTCCCACACCTTTTATCGCCCCCATACCAAAACGCACCGCTCCTTCTTTATTTACGGCGAATTTGTAATAAGATTCGTTGACATCAGGACCCAATACTTCTAGCCCCATCCGCTTACATTCTTCCATAAAGAATGTTACCTGTTTAATGTCATTCATGTTGTTAGACAAGACGGCAGCCATGTATTCAGCAGGGTAGTGGGCCTTCAGGTATGCCGTCTGGTAGGCGATATAGGCATAACAGGTAGAATGACTTTTATTAAAGGCATAGGAGGCAAAGGCTTCCCAGTCTTTCCATATCTTCTCAAGGATTTCCCTGGGATGACCCTTCTTTTCCCCACCGTCGAGGAATTGGGGTTTTAGCTTTTGTAGCAGGGCAAAGATCTTCTTCCCCATGGCCTTTCTCAGGATATCGGCTTCACCTTTGGAAAAACCGGCGAGTTTCTGTGACAATAGCATCACCTGTTCCTGGTAAACTGTGATCCCATAAGTGTCTTTCAGGAATTCCTTCATTTCAGGAAGGTCATACGATATCTCTTCCTGACCGTGCTTACGTGCGATAAAACTGGGTATGTACTCCATTGGCCCCGGTCTGTAAAGGGCGTTCATCGCAATCAGGTCATCAAAAACAGAAGGCTTTAGTTCTTTGAGATGTTTTTGCATCCCAGGGGATTCGTACTGGAAAATCCCAACGGTGTCCCCTCTTTGGAAAAGTTCATAGGTCTTTTCATCGTCCAGTGGAAAATCGTCAGGGACCAGGTCTATTCCGTGCTTTGCGCTTACTATTTTTACGGTGTCCTTGATTAAAGTCAGGGTTTTCAACCCCAGGAAGTCCATTTTTAACAGTCCCGCACTTTCCACGACCGAATTGTCGAACTGGGTTACGTAAAGATCAGAATCCTTCGCCGTCGCTACAGGAACAAAATTGGTGATATCGTCTGGGGTAATGATTACTCCACAGGCATGAATTCCTGTATTTCGCAAAGACCCTTCTAAGACCCTGGCCATATTTACCGTCTGCGCCTCCAGGTCATCACCTTCGGAAATATTCAGCAGCTGATGCACTTTTTCAAGATCATCCTGTCTGAATTTCTTGCGAAGTTCTTCTTCAGGAACCTGGAAGATCTTCCCGAGTTTACCCATGGTCGGAATCAGCTTGGCAATCCGGTCTGCATCGGGAAGTGGCAGGTCTAATACCCTGGCCGTATCCCGAATGGAGGATTTAGCTGCCATGGTACCGTAGGTAATAATCTGGGCAACCTGATTGGCTCCGTATTTTTCAATGACATAGTCCATGACCTTTCCCCTGCCTTCATCGTCAAAGTCGATATCAATATCGGGCATAGATACCCTGTCCGGATTGAGGAATCGCTCAAAAAGCAGATTGTATTTCAGCGGATCAATGTTGGTAATTTTCAGACAGTAAGCCACCACTGAGCCTGCGGCAGACCCTCTTCCGGGACCCACAGAAACACCCATGTTACGAGCTTCCCGGATAAAATCTTCTACGATCAGAAAGTATCCCGGATATCCCGAATTCTCTATGGTCTTGAGTTCAAAGTTGATCCGCTCCTCGATCTCAGGAGATAATTCTGTATAACGCTCCCTGGCCCCTTCATAGGTAAGATGTTTTAAATAGGCATTTTCACCCCTGGTGCCTCCATCTGATTTATCTTCCTGTACTTTAAATTTCTCGGGGATTTCGAACTGCGGCAGTAACACCTCCCTGGCTAATTCATAGGGTTCAATTTTGGATATTACTTCCTCAATGTTCAGTATAGCCTCAGGTATGTCTTTGAAAAGCGACTTCATCTCCTCGGTGGATTTGAAGTAATATTCCTGATTGGGCAGGCCGTAGCGGTAACCTCTTCCGCGGCCTATTGGCGTAGCTTGTTTTTCCCCATCCTTTACACAAAGCAAGATATCATGCGCTTCGGCGTCCTCTTTTTTACAGTAGTAGGTGTTGTTAGACGCCACTACCTTAATCCCCAATTTCCGGGCCATGGCCAACAGAACCGGGTTAGCCCTGTTTTCATCCTCCTGCTCATGGCGCATCAATTCCACATAGAGATCTTCCCCGAAAATGGATTGCCACCAAATCAAGGCTTCCTCTGCCTGCTTTTCTCCGGTATTCAGGATTTTTGAAGCAATTTCACCATAAAGGTTTCCTGTAAGGACAATAAGGTCATCTTTGTATTGTTCAACGATCTTTCGGTCTATCCTGGGGACGTAATAGAAACCATCCGTGTATGCCAAGGATGCCATCTTCGCCAGATTGTGGTACCCATTTTTATTCTTTGCGAGGAAAACCATCTGGTATCCATAGTCCTTCTGGTTTTTGTTATTGTGATCCTCACAAACGAAGAACTCGCATCCTAAAATGGGAAGAATGGGTTGTTCGTCAAATTCTTCTCCTGCCTCTTTGGCTTTGGCTTCCCGATTTTTAACTCCGGCGTTATGGGCTTTTACTTCCTTTACAAAATGGAAGGCACCCATCATATTGGCATGGTCAGTTAGCGCCACAGCAGGCATTTTCTGGCTGGCGGTGATGGCAACCAAATCCTTGATTTTGATTGTGGATTGCAGTACGGAAAACTGGGAATGATTATGCAGGTGAACAAAAGGAGCGTCTTCCAGACTTTTCAGATTGGCCTTGATCTCTTCTCGGGAGATTTTTGGTTCTGTTTCAGGTTCCTGAGAATTAAGAGCTGCGGAAGCGGCTTTTAAATTTTTGTGCTTTAAGCCGAGGAGTTCAATTTTATCGGGATTGGCCTCAACAAAGCGGCTGTGATAGTCGGGTTCTACCCTGAGTTCCTGAGCCGTGAAGGATTTTATTCGAATAAGCTCAAAGAAACACCGACTCGTCGCTTCAACATCGGCTGCGGCATTATGGGCCTCTGAAAAGGGCTCCTGAAATAAAAATTCATGTAATTCTGTAAGGGTGGGGAGTTTAAATTTTCCTCCTCTTCCCCCGGGGATCTGGCATAGCTGAGCCGTTTTTTCGGTACAGGTATCCAGAACGGGTAAATTGAGCAGCTTAGTTTCCATTCCGGCCCTGTGGAATTCGGCTCCCGTGATGTTGATATCAAAACCCACATTTTGCCCCACGAGAAAGCGAGTTTTCCCAAGAGCTTCATTAAATAAATCCAGTGCATCGGCGAGGGTAATACCTTCTTTTTCTGCCAAAAGTGTAGAGATACCGTGAATCTGTTCCGCATCAAAAGGAATGTCAAATCCCTCCGGCTTGATGAGAAAGTCCTGCTGCTCCAGCAGATTGCCCATCTCGTCATGGAGTTGCCAGGCGAGCTGTACACATCTGGGCCAATTGTCCACATCAGTGACAGGAGCATTCCAGCGTTTAGGTAATCCGGTGGTTTCGGTATCAAAAATTAAATACATAGGGGTCTTTTAAAGCAGAACACTGAGGGGTTAAAAATATGGATTTAGGAAAGCTAAAAAAAACCTTCTTTTTAAGAGTTATTAACCAAAAAAAATCCGGTCAAAACCGGATTCTTCTTTTTCTATGCTCTGTGTTTTAGGAGAGTACTTCTTCGTACATTCTGGATGTTTCCAACGCTTTTTCGATATCGTGGCGCTGATTACTTAGCAAATCTCTTGTGGAGTTGGGTAAGATCCATTCCTTATTTTCCAATATGTCCTTGTAGGCACTGAGAATCTTTTTCTCTCCACGCTCTACTTCGTCCAGTAATTTCTCTGTTTCATTCGAGCTAAATGTGGACACAAATTTCATCCAGGCTCTGTGGAATTCTCCTTTAATGCTTCCGCTGTCTTCCGAGAGTTGGCCATAGGTCAGGATTTCTGATTTTAATTCTTGTCCGAAATTGCACCTTTGATTGGCTTTGTCTTCCAGAAATTTTTTGATGGCCGGATTTTCGACCTTTTCAGCGGCCAGGGAGTATCCCCGCTTCGCATCATATGTCAGGGTTAATAAATCATTTAGTTTTTGTGAAATCTTTTCTGAATACCTCATTAATCAATCTTCATTTTAAAATTATTACGTTGTTGGCTTTCAACAACTGTATATAAGATACAAGAATATCTCGCTTATGCAAGTAAACACGGGACTTTATAATGGTTTTAACGAATTTTCATAAGAAGTGTTAAAAGCTTAAACAGGAGATTAATTCGATAAAAACAGACTTATAGATGATTGTAGAATAAATGATAAAGTGTATATTTGCACGCTATTTCCAAAGAGGAAGAGTAGAATTAATAACCGAGGGTCGGGTACCCTGCAAAATTAATGTGATATGCCAGTTAGAATTAGACTTCAAAGACACGGAAAAAAAGGTAAGCCATTTTATTGGATCGTAGCTGCTGATGGCCGTGCAAAAAGAGATGGGAAATTCCTTGAAAAATTAGGGATCTACAATCCGAATACCAATCCTGCAACTATTGAAGTAAACGTCGATAACTCTGTTGAGTGGTTGAATAATGGGGCACAGCCTTCAGAAACCGCAAGACGTATTTTATCATATAAAGGAGTTCTTTTAAAGCACCATCTCATGGCAGGCGTGCGAAAAGGAGCCCATACAGAGGAAGAAGCCGAAAAGAAATTTCAGGCATGGCTGGATGAAAAATCAAAGGCTGTTGCCAAGAAGGAGGAGAACCTGAGCAAAGCTCAGCAGGAAGCAAGAAAGAAAGCGCTGGAAGCAGAAAGAGAAGTTTCTGAGAAAAGAGCTCAGGCTGCTGCAGAAGCCGAACTTCCCGAAACTCCCGAGGCAGTATCTGCTGAGGAAGAAGTGGAAGCTCTTGATGCAGCCCCTGAACCTCAGGAATCTGTAGCTCAGGAAGCGGAGGCAGAAACGGCTGCCCCTGCTGAAGAGGCTGCTCCCGAAGCTAAAGCTGAAGAAGCTGCCCCGGCCGAAGAAGTTGCACCTGAAGCAAAAGCAGAAGCTGCCCCGGCCGAAGAGGCCCCTGCAAAAGAAGATCCTAAACCTGCTGCAGATAAGGAGTAATGGGATATCGATCGATGCGAAAGGAAGAATGCTTCTACCTGGGCAAGATCGTTTCTAAATACAGCTTTAAAGGGGAGGTGCTCATTAAACTAGACACCGACGAACCTGAATTATACGATAATCTGGAATCAGTATTTATTTCCCTCGGAAATAATCTGGTTCCTTTTTTTATTCAACACTGTCAACTTCACAGATCCAGCCTTTTACGGGTGAGGTTTGAAGAAGTAAAGGAAGAGGCCGATGCAGATCGAATCCTGGGATCGGAAATTTACCTTCCCCTTGAATTCCTTCCCAAACTCAGTGGAAATAAATTCTATTACCACGAGGTCATAGGTTTTACCCTCATGGACAAGAACTATGGGGACATAGGTACTCTGATCTCTGTCAACGACTCGGCTTCCCAGGCGCTCTTTGTTGCTGAAAAACAGGGGAAACAACTTTTAATTCCCATCAATGATGATATAATCACCAGGATAGACCGGGATAACAAGACCATCTTTGTTGAAACTCCTGAAGGACTGGTATCCCTTTATCTAAACGATTAGCAGATAGGCCACTTTAAAACCAGACTCACGCCCCTTGAGAAAGCCGTTTCGATTTAAGCAATTTGAGGTTCACCAGGATCGTTGTGCCATGAAAGTGGGTACAGACGGGGTACTTTTAGGAGCCTGGACTCCTTTGGATAGGCAGCCAAAAAATATACTAGACATAGGCGCAGGTACCGGACTGATTGCCCTGATGCTGGCTCAGCGAAGCCTTGCCGAAACTATAGATGCCATTGAAATTGAAGAGGCAGCCTATGAGCAGTGTGTTGAAAATTTTGAGGCGTCGCCATGGGCAGACCGACTGTTTTGTTATCACGCAGGCCTGGATGAAATGGCTGAGGAATTGGAAGACCCTTATGAGCTCATTGTCTCTAACCCGCCTTTTTATAAAAGCGGTAGTGAAAGCGGGGATAAAGCCAGGGACCGCGCCAGGCAGAACAGTGCTCTTCCTTTCGGAGAATTACTTTTCTACGTTGATCAACTCCTGTCTCCAAATGGTTTTTTCTGCAGTATTATCCCATGTCAGGAAGAAGCGGGCTTTCTCGATTTGGCAAGGGGTTTCAATCTGTATCCTTTTAAAATTACCCGGGTAAAGGGAAACTTTGAATCAGAGGTAAAAAGGAGTTTACTGGTTTTTTCCAGGACTAATCAAGCCTGTGAAGAAGAGCTACTGGTAATCGAAAAACAAAGGCATGTATATACGGAAGCCTACAAGGAGTTGTGCCGTGATTTTTACCTGAAATTGTGAGATATCAGTCCATCTGGCCTGTCTACCTTACAACACTACATGAAGTTCCCAGATGGCGCTTCTCTATCTTTCGGGTCTTTTTTCCTCTAGCCTGAGCATTGGACGCAGCTGTTTATCAAAAAGAAATCCATATTTTTAAAAAGAACAAACAAGACCAGCTTTGATTCCAAAATTCTTTATCGATCCGGATATTGCCAGGGCAAGTACATTGCCTTCTTCTTTCTATCGTGATCCAAAGGTTTTTAAAGCCCTCAAGGAAGCCGTATTTTATTCTTCCTGGCAGTGGGTGGGGGACCAATTTGCCCTAGAGAAAAAAGGCTCGGTCTCACCATTTATACTCCTGCCCGATTTCCTGGATGAACCTATGCTTCTTTCAAAAGACAAAAAAGAGCAGCTGAATTGCCTCAGCAATGTTTGCACACACAGAGGTAATATTGTCGTTGGAGTAGCGGGTCATCACAATAAATTAAGTTGCCCTTATCACGGAAGAAGGTTTGGCCTGGATGGTAAATTTGAATTTATGCCGGAGTTTAAAGAGGCTGTCGATTTTCCGAGAAGTTGTGATAATTTACCTTCCTTCCCTTTAAAGAAGTGGGGCCCATTTCTCTTTGCCGGTTTAAGTCCAATTTTCGACTTTCAGAAGGTGATCGATTTTATGGATAAACGCATAGGTTTTTTGCCCCTCGTTAATTTTGCCAGGGCAAAAGAACTCGATAAAGACTACGAGATTAAAGCACATTGGGCGCTTTATTGTGACAATTATCTGGAAGGATTCCACATCCCTTTTGTTCATAATGATCTTAATGACGTACTGGATTACGGCAATTACGAAACTGTTCTTTCTGAATTCTGCAATTTACAAATAGGTTATGCAGAAGGCACCGATGAAGTTTTTGAACTGCCCGAAGACCATATTGATTTTGGGAAAGATGTTGCAGCCTACTATTTCTGGGTCTTTCCCAATATGATGTTTAATTTCTATCCCTGGGGCGTATCGGTCAACATCGTTCAGCCTCTCGAGATTTCCAGGACAAAAGTTTCCTTTATTTCTTATGTATATAACGCTTCTAAACTAAATAAAGGAGCCGGTACGGGTCTTCATAAGGTTGAGATGGAAGATGAAGCCGTTGTTGAAAGTGTGAATAGGGGTATCCGATCCAAATATTATCAGGCTGGTAGATTTTCCCCAACCCGGGAAAAAGGAGTTCATCATTTCCACACTCTGCTGGCCAGGTTCCTCAATGGAGAAGTTGAATCCCAATAAGGGAAATCTTCCTAATATCTATTTTCTTGCATTGGTTTGTTATCCCACATGTAATACCTTTGGAAAAACTTTTATCCTATGAGGCCCGATCTTTTTGAAGCCCCCGATTATTACCAATTAGATGACCTATTGACAGAAGAACATCTTTTGGTGCGCGATGCTGCCCGGCAGTGGGTAAAACGCGATGTGTCTCCTATCATCGAAGATTATGCTCAGAAAGCTGAGTTTCCAAAGCAAATCCTGAAGGGATTGGCTGAGATCGGTGCATTCGGACCTTATATTCCCGAAGAATACGGAGGTGCAGGTTTAGATCAGATCAGTTACGGTCTTATTATGCAGGAGATTGAACGAGGAGATAGCGGGGTCAGGTCCACGGCCTCGGTACAATCCTCCCTGGTGATGTATCCCATCTTTGCATACGGATCGGAAGAACAAAGGAAAAAATTTCTGCCCAAGCTGGCCACTGGTGAACTTATGGGATGCTTTGGCCTTACAGAACCGGATCACGGCTCAAATCCCGGTGGAATGACCACCAATTTTAAGGATAAAGGGGATCACTATTTACTCAATGGTGCCAAGCTTTGGATTTCTAATTCTCCCTTTGCCGACATCGCCATCGTATGGGCAAAAAATGAAGAAGGACGTATTCACGGCCTGATCGTCGAAAGGGGTATGGAAGGATTTTCCACTCCCGAAACCCACAATAAATGGTCTTTGAGGGCTTCTGCTACAGGGGAACTTATTTTTGACGATGTAAAGGTTCCCAAAGAGAACTTGTTACCCGGCAAAAATGGATTGGGCGCCCCGCTGGGATGCCTCGACTCTGCCCGATACGGGATCGCTTGGGGAGCAATAGGAGCAGCTATGGATTGTTATGATACCGCCCTGAGATACGCCAAGGAAAGAGTGCAGTTCGGAAAACCTATTGCGGCAACTCAACTGCAGCAAAAGAAATTAGCCGAAATGGTCACAGAGATCACAAAAGCTCAATTGCTTGCCTATCGTCTGGGTCAGTTAAAGAATGAAGGCAAAGCGACTACTGCCCAAATTTCAATGGCAAAAAGGAATAATGTTGAAATGGCGATTAAAATTGCCAGGGAAGCCCGGCAGATACTAGGAGGCATGGGGATAACGGGTGAATATCCTATTATGCGGCATATGATGAACCTTGAATCTGTACTTACATACGAGGGTACTCATGATATTCACCTCCTGATTACAGGGGCGGATATTACAGGCCATCAGGCCTTCAAATAAATTCGGTTTAGTGTCCCAGGATTTCTTCAACCAAACTTAATAGCGCCTCACTTCTTTCAAAGGCCAATTGGGTGAAATAAAACAAGTTCCTGCTTCGATCGAGGTTGTGATCAGGATAGGAAATTCTGTAGTATACATCATTATTGAGATAATCTGTCAGTGCCCTGAGACCGTGTAAGTAAGGCATAAGAACTACCCCCGCAGGGATCGCCTGTTTTTCTGCATCACTTAGTTGTAGTTCACTCGCTTCGATACCCTTCAGGAAGGACGAAACCATCTTTAGATCAAAACCGATGGTTTTCAGATTCTTTTCATCCTCGGGTACAGGATTGGCCAATGTTCTGATGATGTCACCCAGATCGTAGATAATACGCCCGGGCATTACCGTATCCAGGTCGATCAAACACAGCCCTTTTCCCGTATCCTTTGAGAATAGGAAATTATTGAGCTTGGTGTCATTGTGGCAAATACGAAGTGACAGGGAATCAATGTCCTTATCCAATTTTAAAAACGTCTCTTCTGCAAATTCGATTTCCTTTAAGGCATTCTGTCGCCTCTCTTTCTTTGCCTGCTTAAAGGCATTTAGATATTCTTGCCTTCTGTGGTTCAGGTTGTGAAAACCGGGGAGCACTTCCCTGAATTCTTCAACCGAAACACCATCGAGCTGCTTGTGAAATAATCCCAATATCCTTCCGGCCTCATAGGCCACCTCAGGGTCTTTGGTATAGTCAAAGGCTACACTATCAGGAACAAAAGTGAGCAAACGCCAATAGCCACCTTCCTCATCTTTATAATAGGGCAGGCGGGCCTTGGTGGGCATATATGAAATAGAATGGTAATTCTCTGCTCTGAGCAGAGGTATCAACGCCTTCAGGTTTTTCATGATGGCCGGTACATCCGGAAAAACTTCACCGTTGATGCGTTGTAAAATAAATTCGGTTTGGTCTCCATCCAGGATTTGGAAGGTGGTATTGATATACCCCTGACTTACAGGACGGATCTTGTAGTCTTTTTGTTCAATGACAAAATGCTTCAGCGCCTTCGCTGCTGCAAATTCCATTTTTCAGGGGTTTTAAAGATTTATTTCCAAAGGGGTGATCGGTACTGGCCTTCGCTGGTCATTGTCTTCAACTGTGCCATTGCGGTTTCCTTGTCATTGGCGTAAGTAACACCGAACCACATGCTTTCAGAAGGAATTACTTCCACTTTGGTTTTGCCTTGTTGTAACATCGCCTGTATAACAAAAGGAAGGTAAACCTCTCCTTTTTCCAAATTCTCCTCTTCTTTAAAGAAGCTTCGGATATCTTCTTCTATCTGATCGAAAATAATCGGTTTACAAACCCAAAAATTCATGCTGACCAACTCTTCTCCAGAAAACTTAGTGTCCGAATCGGCATCTGAAATTCCTTTCTCTCCTTCTTCTATTTGTGTGCGCTCTTCTACAGAGACTAATGAATTCCCGTCCTGTTTGCATACGCCACGGGAAACCGAACCATAAGGAGATAAGGTATCTTTTAAGGTATAGGCTACCAAACCAAATGCATTGGGATCAGAATCGCCGGCAACAAATTTTGCTGCATTTTTAAATGCTTGTTTGCCGTAGTAATCATCAGCATTGATTACAGAAAATGGTCCGTCAATTACCTTTCTTGCCGACCAAACCGCATGGGCAGTGCCCCAGGGTTTTGTTCGTTCTCCCGTATAGGAAACTCCATCAGGGAGATCCTTTACTTCCTGAGCTACCACATCGAGTTTTGTCGCTCCGGGGATCCTGGCGGAGAGGTATTCCTTTAGAAATTTTACATTGTCTTTCTGTGTAACCACAACAATGTGGTCAAAGCCATTTTCAAGGGCGTCATAAATACTGAATTCCATGAGAAACTCATCGAACGGGCCAAGGCCGTCGAACTGTTTCAGGGCTCCATATCTGCTTCCCCTTCCGGCCGCCATCAGTAATAAGGTCATAGTTTACGAATTTGCGCTCAAAAATAGGTTTTTAGAGAACAATATGAAGGAGGACAAGGAGAATTTCATAAATTGATAATATTAAATCTATAAATAAACATGACCAGCAGAAGGCAATTTATTCGCAAAACAGCCATAGCAGGGGCAGGTATGAGTATTGTTCCTCATTGGGTCTCCGCAAAACACAATTCCCGGGATAATGAGGAATTAAGGGTTGGACTCATAGGAGTTGGCCTAAGAGGGACGAATCATTTACAGAACTTACTCCTCAGGCAAGACGTAAGAGTTACCGCACTATGCGATATCGACCCCAATCGCATTTCCCTTTGCAAAAAGTTGATAACAGAAGCGGGTAAAAAGCTCCGCTTATTTTTGAAAAAGGACCTAATGACTACCTCAATCTCCTGGAAAGTAAAGAAGTTGATGCAGTCATTATTGCAACACCCTGGCTCTGGCACACCCGGATGGCTGTAGAAGCCATGAAAGCCGGGAAATACGCCGGGGTAGAGGTTTCCGCAGCAAATACCCTGGAAGAGTGCTGGGATCTGGTGAACACCCATGAAGCCACCGGAACCCATTTAATGATCCTGGAAAATGTAAATTACAGGCGTGACGTACTGGCTGTTTTGAACATGGTTAAGCAAGGAGTGTTTGGGGAATTGGTGCATTTCAGGTGCGGATATCAGCACGATTTGAGAGCGGTGAAATTTAATGACGGAAAACAGCCTTATGGCGGAGGTGTTGAGTTTGGTGAAAAGGCTATTTCAGAAGCTCGATGGCGCACCTTGCATTCAGTAAAACGAAATGCCGACGTTTATCCCACTCACGGGCTTGGTCCTATAGCTGTAATGGCTGATATCAATAGAGGGAATCGGTTTGTATCCCTAACCTCTCACGCGACCAAATCGATTGGTCTTCACAATTATATCGTAAAAAAGGGAGGTGATGACCATCCAAATGCTAAGGTCAGGTTTAAGCAAGGAGATGTCATAACTACTACTATTGACACTTCTCATGGAGAAACGATCATTATAACTCACGATTGTAACCTGCCAAGACCGTATTCTCTGGGATTCAGAGTGCAGGGCGCGAATGGTCTGTGGGAAGTTGACGGTAACCGCATTTATGTGGAAGGTAAATCTGAGCCACATCGATGGGATAATGCAAAGGATTGGCTTGATAAATACGATCACCCCCTTTGGAAAAAATATGGTGAATACGCTGCCGGTGCCGGTCACGGAGGCATGGATTTTTTCGTATTACACGCCTTTGTAGAATCGGCCAAAGCCAATATCGCTCCGCCTCTTGATGCCTATGACGCTGCTGCATGGAGCGCGGTTACTCCCTTGTCTGAAGCTTCTATTTTTCAAAAAGGTGAACCGCAGGAGTTTCCTGATTTTACCCGAGGGCTGTGGATCAAAAGAAAACCGTATTCCTGGATAAAAGACTCCTACTGATTTCCACACACATGGAAACACTCCAGAAGAGGTAGATGATTTTTATCATATTTTTCCTGCTTAGGGCGGTGTACTTTTGATAGAAATCCAATCGTATGCCTAATCTTATCCAAAAGTATAATGTCCAGGGACCACGCTATACCAGCTACCCTACGGTTCCCTATTGGGATATTAATTCTTTTTCCGGCAAAGCCTGGAAACAAACTCTGATAAAGAGTTTTAATGAAAGCAATAAAAAGGATGGAATTAGCCTTTATCTTCATTTGCCGTTCTGTGAAAGCATGTGCACTTTTTGCGGCTGTCACAAAAGAATAACGAAGCGGCACGAGGTGGAAATTCCTTATATAGAATCGGTATTAAAGGAATGGAAATTATACTGTGCCCTTTTCCCGGAAAAACCAATAATAAAAGAGTTGCATCTTGGCGGAGGAACACCGACCTTTTTTTCTGCTCACCACCTGGAATTACTGCTCAAAGGAATTTTCAATCATGCAGAGATAGCCAGTGATCGTGAATTTAGCTTTGAAGGTCACCCGAACAATACTACCCGGGAACATTTGCAGACCTTATACGATCTGGGATTCAGAAGGGTGAGTTTTGGAGTACAGGATTACAGCGAAAAAGTACAAAAGGCTATCCACAGGGTACAGCCTTTCGAAAATGTAAAGAAAGTAACGCAATGGTCTCGGGAAATAGGATACACTTCTATTGGGCACGATCTGATCTTTGGCTTGCCACATCAGCAGATGGAAGATATCAGGGAGACCATTTCTAAGACAAGGGAGTTAATGCCAGACCGACTGGCATTTTACAGCTATGCGCATGTACCCTGGTTAAAAGGTAGCGGACAAAGAGGATTTAAAGATAAGGACCTCCCTACGGCTGAGGAGAAAAGACAGCAATACGAACTTGGAAAGAAATTGCTCACCGAAGCAGGATATTTTGAGATTGGGATGGACCACTTTGCTCTGAAAAGGGAATCTCTCTACAAGTCTTTTGAAAATCAAAAACTTCACAGGAATTTTATGGGATACACTTCATCGCGAACGCAGTTGATGATTGGCCTGGGAGCATCGAGTATAAGCGACAGTTGGTACAGTTTTGCGCAGAATGTGAAGAATATAGAGGAGTACCAGCATTTGGTAGAAAATGATATTATCCCCATCTACAGGGGGCATATTCTCTCAGAAGAGGATTTGGTCATACGCCGGCATATTCTTAACTTAATGTGTAGGATGAAAACCTCCTGGGAAGATCAATCCCTCAAATTTAATGAGCTCGACCTGGTCCTCGATCACTTAAAAGAAATGGAAATCGACGGACTTATCGATACTAAGGACAATCAACTTAGCGTTACAGAAGCAGGAAGGCCATTTGTCAGAAACGTATGTATGGCGTTTGATCTGCTCTTGCATAGAAAAGCGCCGAACAAAAGAGTATTCTCAATGACCATTTAACCCTTTAAAAATAAACCATGAAAACAATTATCGTTCCAGTAGATTTTTCCGAACAATCTGAATATGCTCTTAAAGTAGCCGCTTCTATTGCACACAAACAAAAGGCAGAGATTTTGGTGTTACACATGCTAGAATTAAACGAAGCCATGATCACTTCCACGGAAGGATTTCACCCCGAACAGACTGTTTTCCTCATAAAAGTTGCTGAAAAGAGGCTGAATGAATTTTTGGACAAAGATTATTTGAAAGGGATTAAGCTTACTCCGGTCATTAAACACTTTAAGGTTTTTGGCGAGGTAAATGAAATCGCCGAGAAGCATAATGCCGAACTGGTTATAATGGGTTCTCATGGAACTGACGGACTTAAAGAGATTTTTATCGGATCGAATGCGGAGAAAGTAGTACGGTTTTCAGAAGTGCCTGTACTGGTTGTGAAAAACGAACTCCCCGATTTTAAGATCGACGACTTTGTCTTTGCCTGTAACTTTAAAAGTGAAAGCCTAGGAGCGTTTCAAAAAGCCAGGGATTTTGCATCTAAACTAGGAGCAAAATTACACATGGTCTATATCAACACCCCGGGAGACAATTTCCTGAGCGACAATGATGCCTACGAAAAAATCAACAAATATCTCGAAATGGCGGGTGCAGGACAGGAAGTAACCATCTATAACGATTACAGTGTGGAGAAAGGGGTGCTTAATTTTAGCGATAAAATAAATGCCGATCTAATAGGAATTCCTACGCATGGTCGCAAAGGACTTTCTCATTTCTTTATGGGTAGTATCGGAGAAGATATCGCTAATCATTCCAAAATTCCCGTGATGACGTTCAAGATTTAAACATCTGAACATCAGCTTCTATTATTTGTCTCTTGACGTAAAGGAAAACCCCTGGACTTAAATAGTTAAGACTTTGAGTTTCGGGGGTTACTTACTTTAGAAATGTGGCGCCTTCATCTAGGTTTTTAGCCAAATCGCCTATGGTCATTTCTTTTAAGGTCTGCAGTAAAGCTGTTCTGGTTGGATAGACATATTGGTGCAGGGGACATGGGTGATCAGAATTACATTCGTCAATTCCAAGGACACAAGCTTCCAGGCGTTGTGTTCCATCTATAGTTTCAATTACCCTGTATACCGGTAGATTTTTGTTTTCTTCCGTGAGGTAGTAACCACCTTTAGGCCCCTTTGTGGCCGAAATAATCTTGTGTTTTGATAGTTGTTGTAACAATTTCGCCAGATACGCTTTCGGTATATTGGTGGGGATACTGAGATCCTTCACCATTTTCTTATGCGTTTCATCCGTTTGATCGGCCAGATAAAGCACTGCGGTTAAAGCGTATTTCGAGGAATTACTAAGCATCACTTCCGATTTTATTTTTATTCAAAATTAACGAAAAAAATATAAAAGGATATTATTATCCGAAATATGATTAATATCATATTTTTCCCTCTCTTTCGACGATATTTTTGTTCATAATTTATAACTAGAAAATTATGAAATCCAACGTAAAAATTATTGTGTTCCTCTTCTCCTTACTCCTGATAAGCTGTGGATCTAAGGAGGAGAAAAAAGAAGGCTTCAGCCTTGACCGCAGCAAATCAGAAAATACTACAGAGGTTGAGACTGCATCAGACGAATTGCCTCCTTCCCAAAGAGTAACTCTTGATGAAAAAGGGGTAGGGCTTATCAAAGACATTACCCTTGATCCCGAGATCGATACGGAAATGGCTGCCGAAGGGGAGAAGATATTTATGTCGAATTGTACAGCCTGTCACAAATTAGACAAACGTTTTATTGGCCCGTCTCCCATAGGGATTATGGAAAGAAGAAGTCCGGAATGGATAATGAACATGATCCTTGATCCTAAACTGATGACCGAACAAGATCGATGTGCCAAGGACTTAATGGTTGAATTTAACGGTGCGGCTATGGCCAATCAGAATATGACCATAGAGCAAACCCGTGCCATTCTCGAATATTTCAGAACCTTATAATCACATTAAATATGAAAACAATAGTTAAACTAAGCTTCTCACTAATCACTGCAATTTTGCTGATTGCCGTGATTGGATGTAAAAACGAAGCAAAAGGTACAAACGCTAATAACGCCGGAAATTCATCGAGTCCAGAGCCAAAAGAACAGGGACAGGCGTTTATTGAAGACGATGAATCAAAACCAACTGTGCTCGACATTGCTATTGGATCACCAGACCACACTACCCTGGTAGCTGCCGTTCAGGCTGCAGATCTGGAAAATGTCCTTGTAAATGCCGGACCTTTGATGGTTTTTGCTCCAACCAATGAAGCCTTTGATGCCCTTCCCGCAGGAACGGTTGAAGATCTTCTAAAACCCGAAAATAAGGAGGCACTTGCCAATATTTTAAAACACCACGTCACTCCCGGTAAATACTCTAAGGAATTCTTGAAGAAGTTTAAAAAACTGGGCCAGGCCAATGATCAGAACACTATAGTGGAAGTGAAAGGAGACGACGTCTACGTAGGTGGTGCCAGAATCATTGCCAGCGTTGATGCAGGCAATGGAATTGTACATGTGGTGGACAAAGTGATATTACCTCCGGCCAAAGAATAATTAAACGAGTTAAATAAATATAAAACCAATTACGATGAAAAAAATAAGATATTCCTTGCTTACAATGTTAGGCTTGGCACTGGTATTAACCGGATGTAATGACACCGGCAAGTCCTCTAATGGGGCATTATCGTCCAATGCTGCGGAGAAAGTATACGTTGCCCCGGGCGAACAAGACGAGTTCTATGCCTTCCTTTCAGGGGTTATAGTGGAAACCTCACAGTTTACGGTTTACCATCGGGTCGTATGTTTAAGGAGATACCCGTATTCTCGCAATTTCCAACCTCAGGGTATGGTTACTCAGAAGAAACCAAACCTATGTTGAACACTTCTTTTGGCTTTGTGCCATGGGACGACCTTCATCATCCTGATATTTCTCAAACCAACGGAGAACTCGACGGGCGATGGATTTTTGTGAATGGAAATAATACCCCGCGGATTGCCCGGGTAAGCCTCAGTACTTTTGAGACTGAAGAGATTATTGAGATCCCAAATAGTGCCGGGAACCACAGTTCTTCTTTTATTACTGAAAATACCGAATACGTAGTAGCAGGAACACGGTTCTCTGTACCAGTTCCTCAAAGGGATATGCCAATTAATGAATACAAAGGGAATTTTAAAGGAGCCTTGTCGTTCATCAGTGTAGAGCCCGAAGAAGGCCATTTAAATCTCGAATTTCAGATACTTATGCCCGGCTTTAATTATGATCTTTCACACCCGGGTCGCGGTAAATCTCATGGCTGGTTCTTTTTCTCAACCTACAATACCGAAGAGGCTAATTCCTTGCTCGAAGTTATGGCTTCCCAAAATGACAAGGACTTTATTGCAGCTGTGAATTGGAAAAAAATTGAAGAATACGTGAAAAATGGAGGGGGCACAAGAATGCCCGCTAATTATGCACATAATGTCTACGACGAATCAACTCACACCGGGACTTCCACAATGAAGAAGGAAGTAGTCACTGTAGATCCGACAAAAGTTCCCGGATCAATTTACTTTCTGCCAACCCCAAAGTCGCCTCATGGCTGTGATGTAGATCCCACAGGGCAATACATCATTGGTAGTGGTAAACTCTCAGCAGATATCACCGTTCACTCGTTTGACAAGATGATTGCAGCAATTGAAGGAGAGCAATTCGATGGAGAAGCATACGGTATTCCTATTTTAAAATTTGACGAAGTATTGGCCGGAATCGTGAAGAGTGGAGGATTAGGACCACTTCATACCGAGTTTGACGACAAAGGAAATGCCTACACTACCTTCTTTATTTCGTCAGAAGTAGTAAAATGGAATGTTGGGACCTGGGAGGTTATTGACAGAAAACCTACGTATTATTCTGTAGGACACCTCATGATTCCCGGAGGGAATTCCAGAAAACCTTTTGGAAAGTACGTTGTGGCGATGAACAAGATCACCAAAGACAGGTACTTGCCCACAGGGCCAGAAATGGAACATTCCGCACAGATCTACGATATTTCCGGAGAGAAAATGGAATTGATTTACGATTTTCCTACACATGGAGAACCACATTACGCAGCGGGTTGCCCCGCCGAATTACTGGCTCCTAAGTCTAAGAAGATCTACCGACTGGATGAAAACAAACACGAATACGTCACTCCTACACCTGCCGACGCCAGAGTTGAGCGTAATGGGAAAGAAGTTCATATTTATATGTCAACCATCCGAAGTCATTTTACCCCTGATAATATAGAGGGCGTAAAGGTTGGTGATAAAGTATACTTCCATATAACCAACCACGAGCAAGACTTTGATGTGCCGCACGGCTTCTCCATTATAGGCCAGAATACGTCGGAAATACTCGTCATGCCGGGACAGACCAAAACATCTGTCTGGGAACCCAAACGAGAGGGTGTATGGCCATTCTACTGTACCGATTTCTGTTCGGCCTTGCATCAGGAAATGCAGGGATATGTACGAGTATCACCGGCAAGTTCAAATATTGAACTAAACTGGACCTTAGGGGAGTAAAAGCTAATTGGTTTTTTCTGAATGAAGGCGGGCAGCGTTAGGGATGACCCTGCTCGCTTTCCCTTTCCTAAGTCGGTCAGAATTAAAAACGCAGCTTTAAAGTAAACTGCACAAAATGATTAAAGAAATGAAAAAGGCCAGTGTACTTATGATCATAGGACCCCTGTTTCTTCTGGGTCTATTTGTTTTCCCTTTGTGGAATATCATGCTGGGTGCACCTCAATACCCCGAACCGCTGGGTATAAATATTCATATTGACGGGATACGGGATGTAAATGAATTTGACATTCAAAATATTGATGGTCTGAATCATTATATCGGGATGAAGACCTTACCGAAACCCGAAGACATGTGGGAATTCTCCACTTTTCCGCTAATTATTGGGATTATGGTTTTCCTGGGATCTCTTATTGGGTTGCTGGGCTATTTGGGCAAAGTAAATTACCAATGGTTTATTGGGTGGTTTCTTGTAATGTCTGTTTTAGGGGTCATGGGGATGTACGATTTTAATCAATGGCTAATTGATTACGGCACAAATCTGGATCCGAATGCGATCATGAAACTCGCCAATCCTGACGGTACTCCCATGTCATATAAACCCCCGCTTTTCGGGAATGCCAAAATGCTGAATTTTGATGTATCTTCCTTGCCTTCCACCGGGGCCTGGATGATGTTTACCGGCATGATGATGACTGTTATAGCTTTTTTCACAGGGCAAAGGGCTCATCTTTTAAAATCAAAAAAATAATCCAACCTATGAAATCCACCTGCTATCTTATTGTTTTATCACTTGTCCTTCTGATCTCGTGCAAACCTGGACCTGATCCGATTCAATACGGATTTGATGGTTGCCATTACTGTAGTATGACCATAGTAGATAAGCAACACGCTTCTGAGTTCGTAACCCAGAAAGGAAAGGTCTACAAGTTCGATGCTTCAGAATGTATGATCAACTTCACAAAAGATTTTGACAGTTCTGTAATTGCCCTCTATCTGGTTAATGACTACAATAATCCTGGGGTTCTTGTAGATGCAACCCGTGCTACCTACCTGATCAGTGAGAATATTCCCAGCCCTATGGGAGCCTATTTAACAGCCTTTAATTCCAAAGAAGAGGCAAATATAGCCAGAGACATTAATCAAGGGATCTTATTGTCCTGGGATGAACTCGGGCAGAGATTGAGAAATTAAACGCAGCAAAAGAATAATATATGCTTTCATTTTTTCTTTCTTTGCTATTGTCCTGTGGTCTGGCTCAGAATCAGACTACGATCGAAGTATGTCCCGGGTGTAAAGTTGGCAGTATAAAAGAAGCTATTGCAATGGCCTCTGATTTTGACACCATCCTGATAAAAAAAGGGACATACAACGAATTCAATATTCTGGTTGACAAACCTATTACCCTACTTGGGGAAGCATCGGCGACTATAGACGGGAGGGATCAGGGTGAGATATTCCGGATCGTCTCAGACCACGTAACTATAGATGGCCTGAAGATCATTAACGTAGGGACGAGTTACACTTCTGATTACGCCGCTATACGAGTGGTGAAAAGCCAACACTTCACAATCCGTAATATTGTTCTTGAAAAACTGTTCTTTGGTATTTATCTGGAAAGATCAGACAACGGGATCATCAGTAATAACAAGATTCTGGGAGATGCCCTGGACGAATACAACTCGGGAAACGGCATACAGTTGTGGTATTCAAAGAATGTAGTGGTAGAAGGTAATCTCGTTCAGGGAGTACGGGATGGGATCTACCTGGAATTCGCAGATCATATTACCATCAGTAATAATCATAGCAAAGACAATCTGCGGTATGGACTTCATTTTATGTTCTCCAATGACGATAGTTATACGGATAATATTTTTGAAAACAACGGCGCCGGGGTAGCGGTAATGTTTTCAAAGCGAATTAAAATGGAACGAAATACGTTCAGGAGAAATTGGGGGACGGCGTCTTTTGGTTTATTACTAAAGGAAATCAATGATGCCGAAATCATTGGAAATACCTTTGAAAAGAATACTGTGGGAATTAACGTGGAAGGATCAAACCGGATTAATTATCTCAGGAACAACTTTATTGAAAATGGGTGGGCCGTTAAAATTATGGGGGCTTGTTATACCAATGCTTTTAGAAACAATAACTTTATTTACAATTCCTTTGACATCTCATATAACAGCAAGTTGAATGACAATGTATTTGACCAAAACTACTGGAGTGATTACACAGGCTATGACCTCAACAGGGATGGTATTGGCGATGTACCATACAGGCCAGTAAAACTATTTTCTTATATCGTTAACCGAAGTCCGGAAACTATAGTCCTATTGCGCAGTTTGTTTATGGACCTGATCGATTTTTCAGAAAAGGTATCTCCGGTATTTACTCCCGATAATCTGGCAGATACGCATCCTTTAATGAAGAAAAGAATATGATACGCGTTGATAATCTCTATAAAAAGTACGGTAAAAATGAAGTCCTAAAAGGACTCGACCTGCAGATAAATCCGGGTGGGATCCTGGCTATTCTGGGACCGAATGGCTCGGGCAAGACCACCCTAATCAAATGTATATTGGGAATGGTCCTTCCCTCTAAAGGGAGTATACATGTATTGGATATGGCGGTGAAGGATAATTGGGCATACCGCAGCCAAATCAACTATTTACCACAGATAGCAGATTTTCCCGGAAATATCCGGGTGAACGAATTGTTCAACATGATAAAAGACCTTCGCCAACAACCCGACAGGAAACAGCAGCTGATAGACTTGTTTGGCTTAGAACCCTTTCTGAACAAAAAACTTTCAACACTATCTGGAGGAACAAAACAAAAGGTAAACATTGTGCTGACTTTTATGTTCGATAGTCCTCTTATTATCCTCGACGAACCCACCAATGGATTGGACCCAGCTGCGCTGATTTCACTTAAAGAGCTGATCAGGGAGGAAAAGGAGAAAGGCAGTACTATTTTGATCACCTCCCACATCATGCAATTTGTAGAAGAGATAGCCGAAGAAATTATCTACCTGCTTGAAGGAAAGATTTATTTCGAGGGCAGCGTGGTCTCCCTTAAAAAGTTAACCGGTCAGACAAATTTTGAACATGCCATTGCGGCCATAGCAACATCAAATACCGATGCGTAAAATATTAAAATACAGTTTTTACGACCTTATCCGAAGCCGCTGGAGCTATATATATTTTCTGTTCTATCTCCTTTTGGGATTTGTGTTGTTTTTTCTCAATAATGACGTGTCCAAAGCCGTCATTACCTTAATGAATATCATCATCGTTCTGGTACCCCTTATCGGTACTATATTCGGGGTAATGTATTACTACAACTCCAGGGAATTTACGGAATTACTCCTGGCCCAGCCCATCAAACGGTCTTCCATCTTCCTGGGGCAGTATCTGGGTGTTGCCTCTTCGCTTTCGCTGAGCCTTGTTTTAGGGCTTGGAATCCCGTTTGTGCTCTACGGACTCTTCAGAAGTGATGCGATTTTTGATTTCTCTCTTTTATTAGTGACCGGAGCATTTCTCACGCTCATATTTACTGCGCTGTCATTTAATATTGCCCTTTCTAACGAGAACAAGATCAAGGGATTTGGATATGCTGTTTTGCTCTGGCTTTTTATGGCTGTAATTTACGATGGCCTCTTTCTGATCACCCTTATCCTTTTTGAGGAATATCCACTTGACACCTTCTCTCTTGTAGCGACCATGTTCAACCCCATTGATCTGTCCAGAACCCTTATTCTTCTAAAACTGGATATTTCAGCTTTGTTGGGGTACACCGGAGCCGTATTCAAACAATTTTTTGGCACAAATGCCGGTTTTGTTATTTCCTTACTGATGCTATTCCTCTGGACACTTTTACCGATCTGGAGACTGGTATACAAGGCAAAAAGGAAAGATTTCTAAATAAGCATCGGCTTTATGAAGTCTGTATAACTTCCTCTCGACGGATGCTTTTTGGTGCTTAAGATCACTTTCTCCCCCACATGTCTAAGCAGGTTTAAAATCACTTCCTGTCGTTCCGGGAAAGGGTTTCTTTTCCCCCATGCAATAAGGACGATATCGGAAGAGCAGATTGCGTTTTTCAGGTATGCATGGTTATCTTTTCCTATATCCGCAGACCTGCCTTTAAAGTCCCTCGTTTGAATACGGGCAAATTGATTAACGATAAGGATTCGACCCACCTGTTTGAATTCCGCAAGATTTTTATAAAAGATGAGTTTTTCAAGAAATTGAACTGACTTGTCTGCTACCTGTTCATCTGCAATGCTCGGATTTTGCATGATCACACAAACAGTGCGCTGAGAATTTTTTCGCAAGTCGGTTAAAGTAAGGCAATAGCGAAACTGTAAACATTCAGAAAATACAGCTTTCACCTTAATGGACGGCAGATGCTTGTGTACCATTCCCCAATAATTTTTGGTAAAGATCCCTACGGCCTTCTATCCGATATTCAGCGCGATTTCTACCATTTCTTTAAAACTCTTTTCCCGTTCTTCAGGGCTGGTGGCTTTTCCTGTTACCAGAGAATCGGAAATAGTCAGGATCGATAGGGCTTTTACCTTGTGCTTAGCTGCGATAGTGTAAAGTCCGGCGGTCTCCATCTCCACACACAAAACGCCGTATTCTGCCCACTTCTTATAATCTTCAATATCGTCTTCATAATAGAGATCGTGAGTAAGCACATTACCAGCCTTTATGGAAATATTATTCGCCTCCGCATATACAAGTGCTTTACCGAAGAGCTCAAAGTTGGCCGTAGGGGCAAAATGACTGCTGTGAAATCGCTGATCATTGATGGATGAGGTGGTGGAAGCAGACATGGCAAGGACAACATCCCTAATCCCGACATCTTTTTGGTAACTCCCGGCAGTACCCACCCGGATAAGCTTTTTAGCTCCATACATTTTAATGAGTTCGTGGTAGTAAATCATAGCCGAGGGAATACCCATTCCACTTCCCTGTACAGAAATTCGCTTACCCTCAAAAAATCCCGTAAATCCAAGCATTCCCCTTACCTGATTGTAACAAACCGCTTTATCCAGAAAGGTTTCAGCTATCCATTTTGCCCTGAGAGGATCCCCTGGCAGCAATACGGTTTCAGCGATATCACCTTTTCCGGCTTTTATGTGTGTACTCATAGACTTTGTTTTACTCCTCCATCATTTTTACTCCTGAAGAGGTGCCAATTCTGCTTGCCCCGGCTTTGATAAATTCAAGAGCGGTTTTACGATCTCTGATACCTCCGGAAGCTTTAATTCCTGCGTTATCCCCTACACTATCTTTCATTATTCGGATTGCCTTCAGGGTGGCTCCTTCAGGGCCGAAACCGGTTGACGTCTTAACCATGTCTGCATTTCCTTTCAGGCATAGCTCGCAAGCAAGTTGAATCTCTTTTTCAGAAAGGTAACAGGTTTCAAGGATCACCTTAAGAGTCCCCTTGTCTATCACTTTTTTGATCTGTTCAATTTCGGAAATAATTTCATTGTATCGACCACTTTTAAGCCATCCCAGGTTGATTACCATATCAATTTCGTCAGCACTGTGAGCGACGCAGTATTCAACTTCTCGTATCTTGGCTTCCGTCGCCATTGCGCCAAGGGGAAATCCAATGACGGCGGCTAATTTAACCTTTGAGTCCCGAATTAATTCCTTCGCTAAAGGCACATAACAACTATTGACGCAGACAGCGTAGAAACCATAGTGAACAGCTTCTTTACACAGCGCAGTGACATCAGCTTCTGTGGCTGTAGGTTTTAGCAAAGTGTGGTCTATATACTGTTTTAAATACATTTTATTGTTGGATTATTCGCGTTCAAATCTTTCATATGCAGCCTTTGAGAGCTCCTCTCTGTGGTTGGGATGGGCGATAGAGATCAAGGCCTTAGCACGCTGATGCAGGTTCTTGCCAAAAAGGTTGACTATTCCGTATTCCGTTGCCACATAATGCACGTGGGCCCGCGTAGTGGTCACACCTGCCCCGTGTTTTAGGGTAGGGGTAATCTTCGAGAACCCGTTTTTCGTTTGCGAGGTAAATGCAAAGATGGGTTTTCCACCATTTGAAAGGGATGCGGCGCGGATAAAATCCATCTGACCGCCCACACCTGATATCTGTCTGGTACCCACACTGTCCGCACAGATCTGTCCTGTAAGGTCGATCTCTACGGCGCTGTTGATCGCAGTTACCTTTGGATTTTGCAAAATTACATTGGTGTCATTTGTATAGGCCGCTTCTTTGAAGTTGACTATCGGATTATCGTCTACAAAATCGTACAATTCCTGGGAGCCAGCGGCAAAACAAGTGACAATACGCCCGGATTTCAGAGTTTTCTCTTCCCCTGTGATGACTCCACTTTCTACAAGGGGGAGTAAGCCATCTGAAAACATCTCCGTGTGTACACCCAGTCGTTTATGGCCTTCCAGATTTGTAAGAACAGCATTGGGGATATTGCCAATTCCCAATTGCAGAGTAGCGCCGTCCTCGATCAACCCGGCCACATGCCGGCCA
This sequence comes from Muriicola soli, assembly GCF_004139715.1. GTDB lineage: Bacteria > Bacteroidota > Bacteroidia > Flavobacteriales > Flavobacteriaceae > Muriicola > Muriicola soli. Next base: position 195,974 of record NZ_CP035544.1, read on the forward strand.
ATCTGATGTTCTATTTCTGAAATGGAGCCCATGGGATGCACATGCAGGGGTGTATCTATCTCAATAGCGGCATCAATCTCACTAAAATGTATAATCCCGTCCCCGTGGGTCCTGGGCACACAGGGATTTATTTGGGCAATAACTAGTTTTGCGGTCTGTATCGCCGGCAGAGTGACATCTACGGAGACCCCGAGGGAGCAGTACCCGTGAATATCCGGAGGTGAAACCTGAATGAGTGCCACGTCAAGAGGGAGGATATTTCTTCTGAAAAGAAGGTGGATTTCACTGAGGAATATGGGGATATAATCTCCCTTATTAGTATTGACAGCTTTTCTAACATTACCTCCCACAAAACAACTGTTGATACTAAAAGCCTTGTTATAAGGTGGAGTGGCATAATTCACAGTTCCTTCGGTATGGATAGAAATAATTTCCACATCCGATAGGTCTTCATATCGATCGCAAATGGCATTTATAAGGGTATTGGGAGTCATGGCAGCTCCCTGTAGAAATATGCGGTCACCCGATTTTATCAGGGCAGCGGCTTCGGTTTTCGAAACAATTTTCATTCATTAAAAGTTAAGTGCCTGTGTGTTCCCCGGATGAGTGGAGAGGGATCAGGGTTGATGACATTCAATTTGAGTTGTTATTTGCGGAGATACAGGTTTAGGAGAAATATAAGGGATTCCCAGGCCCATTCCGCGTAATATAAAAAGGATACCGACAACAAGGACAAAGATAGGTATTAGTCGTCGGATTCTCATTCGTATCTGTGGCTGTAACAGCCCTCCGATATAGGCTGCTGTCGTCATCAGAGGGATCGTTCCAAGACCAAATAAGCCCATGTACAAGGCTCCTGTAAAAGGAGAAGCCATGGCAATTGAGGCAAACAACGCCATATAAACCAGGCCACATGGTAAAAAACCGTTAAGGAAACCTATGGTTAGAAATGTGTTCGGCGTCCTTTTTTTCAATGCTTCACCCAAAGCCGATTTCACCTTGGACACACCCCGGTAAATGGGCTGAGAGATCTTGAAATTCCTCATGTATTTTTCCGGGATCAGAATAGCCAGGATCATAATACCTCCAATGATGATAGAGAGATTCTGTTGCGCTCCGAAGAGATAAAGCCCTCTGCCGAAAAAGCCAAATGCGAGTCCCATAATCCCATAGGTAATTATCCTTCCCAAATGGTAGAGGAAGAGTTGAGAGAACATCGTTGATTTTTTGTCCCGACTCAGAGGCAGCATAAAGGCTATAGGGCCGCACATCCCCACGCAGTGAAGGCTTCCCAGCAATCCTAATATAAAAGCGGTATAGACCATAATTTATCTAGTAGGTAAAGCTTTCCCTGAACAGGTATGTTTCACCTTCATAATCCCAGTTAACATCAATGTCCCAGCGACCATCCAACAAACGTTTGTCAGGTATGAGCAAATGTGTATTGGATAAACTTATTGGAAAGTCAATATCCAAGTGTTTATTGGACGGTCTGTATAGGGACACTTTTCCTTTTATTTTTGAGGGGGTCATATCTTCCGGAAATTGGATGATCATACCTGAGTCTGTTCTTATAAGCTTTACCTGGTAAGGCCGATTTTTTGCCTTTTCCATGGCATCAATCTCCTTCTGGAAGGACAGTTCTTTTTTGTAGTATTCCTCTGTGACCAGATCGTGGTTGGCCCGGTCGTCCATACTCATCCTGACTACAAAAAAGAGGATAAAGGCAATAAAGCCGATAAATGATAACACAATTCCCGTTCCCCAGTTAATTTTCATTTCGTTTGTTTTTACTGTATTCTAATAATAATTTCTAGGCCCCAGAAACCGCGTTGTTGTCGTTTCTAAGAGTTTTTCCCCACTGTATACCCCTATTTTAAGCTTGTCTTTATCACTTCCCAATTCTCCCGAATTGATCTCAATAAAGAGGGTGCCCTCTGCCAGTTTTTCCGCAGGCACATCAAAATTCTTATGGGTTACCAGTTCTATTTTTCCATCATGGGATAAGAGTTTAAAACTTACATCTTCCACATTCTTTGTGGTCTTGTTGATGAGCTTAAAAGTGTAGACATTACTAATAATATTTCCCTCTTTTCTTTCGTACAATTGCCCCGGTAATCGCAGTATTGTAGCTTCCAGATCGTTTCTCAGAAAGAGCATACCGATCAGAATTCCTATGAGTACAACAAGTACAGAGGAATATCCCATCATTCTGGGAGTAATGGAAAAATTGGTCTTTTTTTCAATATTATCTTCACTGGCATATCGGATAAGGCCTTTAGGCAGGTTCACTTTTTCCATGATGCTGTCACATTCATCAATACACGCCGTACAATTAACACATTCTAATTGGGTGCCGTTTCGGATGTCGATGCCTGTGGGACAAACATGAACACACTGGAAACAATCGATACAATCCCCATGTCCCAGCTTTTGACGATCCTCACCTTTCCTGAATTTCTTTCTTCCTTCTTCGCCCTCGCCCCTTTTGTGGTCGTAGGCTACAACAATCGACTTGTTGTCTAGAAGTACTCCCTGTAATCTTCCATAAGGGCAGGCTATAATACATACCTGTTCCCGAAACCACGCAAAGACAAAATAAAAGACTCCCGTAAAAATCAGCAAGGAGATCAGCGTACTAACATGTTGTAGCGGGCCATCAGTTATATATCTAATCAGGGTATCACTGCTTATCAGATAGGCTAGAAATACATTGGCTATCAAGAAGGAGATCAGAAAAAATATACTCCATTTCATCGTTCGTTTTCTGATCTTCTGTGCATTCCAGGGCTGTCTGTCGAGTCTTATTTGAGCCCCTCGATCGCCGTCTATCCAATATTCAATCCTTCGGAAAACCATCTCCATAAAAATGGTCTGAGGACACATCCACCCACAGAAAATCCGCCCGAAGACAACGGTAAAGAGGGCGACAAAAATCACTCCTGTGATCATGGAGATAACGAAAAGGTGAAAATCTTGTGGCCAGAAGGGGTAACCGAAGATGTTAAATCTTCTTTCCAGCACATTGAACATCAGAAATTGATTCCCGTTGATCTTGACAAAAGGGGAGGCAAGCAAAAAAACAAGCAGGCCGTAACTGACCCATTTCCTGTACTGATAGAATCTGCCGGAAGGTTTTTTAGGAAAGACCCAGGCGCGTTTACCTTCTTCATTAATAGTTCCTATAGAATCACGGAAACGTTCATCCTTTGCCACACCGGTATATCTTAAGTGATTTATTCATTCATTGCCACCGTGGTGGTGTCACTAGCCATTTCTTCGGGCAACTGTTCCTCCTCCGTAGCATTCTCGTCGATCCATCGGTCGCCTTCAGCCGCTTTGGGATTCGCAGGAATTGTACCCTGAAAACTGAGGACATAACTGGCCACCTGTGCCATTTCAGCTGGCTTCAGCGACTGTTTCCAGGCAACCATCCCTTTTCCGTCACGGCCACCTTCCGAAATGGTTTTAAAGACGTTCTTTATTCCACCTCCCAGGATCCAGTAAGGATCCGTTAAGTTTGGGCCAATACCGCCACCTCCGTCATTCATGTGACAAATAGCACAATTCGTATTATAGATCACCTGGCCTGCTTTGAGGTCTGATGCATCGGTAAGCAAGGTAACTGTATTCACGTCCACAAGATCTTTAGCTGTTTTCCTGTATTCTTCAATGGCGGTCTGTGCCGCTGCTACTTCCATTTCGTACTCCAGATCCTGATCGTAATCGTTGAATACATGGAAGCGTGCGAGATAGACAACACCAAAGAGGATAGTTGCGTAAAACAGGTAAACCCACCAGGGCGGTAATTCGTTGTCCAATTCTTTTATTCCGTCGTAATTGTGATCCAGTATAATTTCACCTTCTTCTTCAATGGGTTTGGAACCAAGTAACTTCTTGTACATTTTTTTGGCCCATGTCCATTCCCAGGATTTAGTTTTGGCGCTGAGATATCGCTCTTTAGCTTCTTCAGGCAGGGTTTGGAACATTACATTTTCCACGGATAATACAATGAGTTCAATGGCGATCAGGATCAATAGAACCATCACCAAAAACAATTGGACCATGGGGTACTCTATAAAGGCGGGTTTTTCCCCGGAATCGACGTAAAATTCGGTAAGACCGAAAATAAGGAAGAAAAAGAATGGAATCCGGATCCACCAGGGTGACATATTTTTCATGAGGAATTATTTTGGTTGATTATCTTCTAGAGGTATTTCACTTACTTCTTTGATATGCTCTTTTGAGGCGGTAAACACCCACCAAAATAAAAGCGAAAAGAATACAAAAAAGATGAGTAATGAGATCATGGGATAGGTGGCTATCCCTTCGATACTCTCCATGTGGTTTTTTACAAATTTTAGCATGATCTATTTATTTTCTGATAACAGTTGATCTGTTTCTTTTACTTTGATATCGGTTCCAAGTCGCTGCAAATAAGCGATAAGCGCTATAATTTCACGATCTTTCATTTCAACAAATTCCTGCCCGTTCGAAAGGGCCCTGGCTTTGTCTTCTTCATAGGCCTTCGCAAAATCTGGATCTGTGTACAGATTTTTCTCAATCTGCGCTGCTTGTTCTTCCATTGAGAGCCCGGCATTGTCAATGTCTTCTTCGGAATAGGGAACCCCGAGCGAAACCATAGCCCTCATTTTGTCCTGAGTGGCAGAACGGTCGTGTTTATCTCTTACCAGCCACTGATAGGCAGGCATAATTGAACCCGCAGACATACTTTGAGGATCATACATATGATTCAAATGCCAGCTGTCTGAATACTTGCCGCCAACACGCAGCAGGTCGGGTCCTGTACGTTTACTGCCCCAGAGGAAGGGATGGTCGTAGACAAATTCTCCGGCCTTGGCGTATTCCCCATATCGTTCCACTTCACTTCTAAAGGGACGTACCATCTGGGAATGGCAGCCTACACATCCTTCGCGGATATACAAATCACGTCCTTCCAATTCCAATGGAGTATAGGGTTTGACGCTTGTAATCGTAGGGATATTTGATTTTACAAGGATGGTTGGAACAATCTGAATTACACCCCCAATAAGAATGGCTACAGTAGCCAGGATGGTTAGTTGGATGGGCTTTCTTTCCAACCAGGTATGATAGGTTTCTCCAAGTGTGCGTTTGGAGGAAACCCTGGTTAGGGCAGGAGCTTCTGCTTGCTCATCTGTTACGGCGCTTCCTGAGCGGACCGTCACCACAATGTTATACAGCATTACGATAAAGCCAACAATGTAGAGTGAGCCTCCGATAGCACGCATCCAGTACATCGGCATGATCTCGTTAACCGTTTCCAGAAAGTTTCCGTAAACCAGGCTACCATCAGGGTTAAAGTCTTTCCACATCAGCGCCTGAGTAAATCCGGCCACGTACATGGGAAGAGCGTATAATATAATTCCTAATGTGCCTATCCAGAAATGGAAATTGGCCATTGGAGTGGAATGCAGTCTTGTTTTGAACATTTTGGGGACCAGCCAGTAAATCATACCAAAGGTGAGGAAGCCGTTCCATGCCAGGGCACCCACATGGACGTGGGCAATAATCCAGTCGCTGAAATGGGCTATGGCGTTCACATTCTTCAAGGAAAGCATTGGGCCCTCAAAGGTTGCCATTCCGTATCCGGTGATCGCTACAACCATAAATTTTAGGGTTGGATCTGTCCTGACTTTATCCCATGCCCCGCGAAGGGTAAGTAGCCCGTTGATCATTCCACCCCAAGATGGTGCAATCAGCATTACAGAAAATGCAACACCAAGGTTTTGAGCCCAGTCGGGAAGGGAGGAATACAACAAATGATGTGGTCCGGCCCAGATGTATATAAAGATCAGCGACCAGAAATGCACAATGGATAAACGATAGGAATATACGGGTCTGTTAGCGGCCTTGGGAACAAAGTAATACATCAGGCCTAAGAAAGGGGTGGTGAGGAAGAAAGCTACCGCATTATGGCCGTACCACCACTGCACCAGAGCATCTTGTACACCTGCATAGACCGAATAGCTTTTCAGGGCACTTATGGGCAATTCCAGGCTATTAAAGATGTGTAAAACAGCTACAGTAACGAAGGTGGCGAGATAAAACCAGATAGCGACGTATAAATGTCGTTGCCTCCTTTTGATCATTGTACCAATCAGGTTCCAGCCAAAAGCTACCCAGATCACGGCTATAGCCAGATCTATGGGCCATTCGAGTTCGGCGTATTCCTTGGAGGTTGTATACCCCAGAGGAAGGGTGATTGCCGCGGCCACAATGATGGCCTGCCATCCCCAGAAATTGAGCTTGCTTAGAAAGTCACTAAACATCCTCGCTTTAAGGAGCCGTTGAGTGGAATAGTAGACCCCGGCGAAAATGGCATTCCCGACAAAGGCAAAAATTACCGCATTGGTGTGCAGGGGTCGCAAGCGACCAAAACTAAGCCAGGAGATGCCGTCTGTGACATTTGGGAAAAGGAACATAAAGGCGAGTAAAAGGCCTACAAGCATCCCAATGATTCCCCAGAAAAGAGTGGCATAGATAAATTTCTTTACGATCTGGTTGTCGTAACTAAATTGCTGTACTTCCATAATTAAATTTGTTTGCTTTTTGTACTGGTTTTTTTGGATATTGGAAGGGTTTGATCTGAAGTGTTTTTATCGGGCCTGATCAATTCATCTTCGAAAAGCATTCGGACTGATGGGGTATAGGAATCCTCATACTGTCCGCTCTTGACGGAATGGATAAAGGCGACAAAAAAAATGATAGCTACCACTATACTAATGGTCAGCAAAACATAAATTACACTCATACCTACCTGAATTCTGACGCAAAACTAAGTTTGCACTGATCCCCAAAAAATGACATATGTCAGGTTCTTTTATTTAATTCTTCTTCCTAACCAGTTTGTTGCTATGGTGGTGAATGCCACTATACTTATTGAACTGAGCGGCATCAGGATGGCAGCAATTACCGGTTGCAACTGGCCGGTCACTGCAAAATAGAGTCCAATGAGGTTGTAGGCCAGAGACAAAACAAAACTCAGTCTGATGATTCCCATGGCCTTTTTAGAGGCATTTATGTAAGAGCTAAGGTTTGTAAAAGCAGTAGCGTCCAGAATACCGTCGCAGGCCGGAGAGAATACATTAATGTCTTCGGCGAGTGCAATTCCAACATCACTTTGTGCCAGAGCACCGGCGTCATTGAGGCCATCACCAACCATCATCACCCGTTTTCCTGAATCCTGTAACTCTTTCACGAAATAGAGCTTGTCTTTTGGATTCTGATCAAAGTACATAGGTGTTAAACCGGGGAGCAGGGTTTGCAGCCGATTTCTTTCCCCGTCATGGTCTCCTGATAAGACGGCCAAATCGATCTGCTTTCTCAAATCCGACATCAAATCAGTAATGCCATTGCGATACTGACTTTGGAGTACAAATCGGCCTCTGTAATTGGAATTGGTACTGATGTGGACTTCAGCTTTACTAGGAGAAGTCTGATTACAATTATCGACGAAGGTTGAAGATCCGATTTTAATAGTATTATCTCCTTTGCTTCCAAAAAGGCCAAGGCCAATGTATTCCTCGTATTGGTCCAGACTTAAAATATTATGTTCTTTTAATAAGCTGTAAAGCGATCTGCTCAAAGGGTGGTTAGACGCTCTCAGAGTGCTCTTCATCAACGATTTTTCCTCTTTTGTGAGCTTACTGCCTTCATAGAAAATCTCGTCGTGTTTTCGGGTTGTCAGGGTTCCTGTTTTATCAAAAATGGCGGTGTCGATTTTCGCCAACTTCTCAATGACCGAAACATCTTTGAGGTAGAATTTTTTCTTTCCGAAAATCCTCAGCATGTTACCCAGGGTAAAAGGGGCCGCAAGGGCAATAGCGCAGGGGCAAGCGATGATGAGTACGGCTGTAAATACATTCCATACTTTCCCTGGTTCTGTGAATACCCAGTAAAGGGCCGATACAATTGCAATGGAGAGAACGGCAATCGTAAAACGCTTTCCGATACTATCGGTGAGGGATTTAAATTTACTGTCTGAACTTTCACCAAAAACGTTATGACTCCATAGCTGAGTGAGATAGCTTTGCGAGACTTTCTTTTGAGCCGTCATTTCAATCGGCCCTCCGAGTTGTTTCCCTCCTGCAAAAACTTTTTCTCCTGCATCTACATGTACAGGCCTGGCCTCACCGGTTACAAAACTGTAGTCTATCTCTGCTGGTCCGGTTTCCAGAATACCATCTACCGGAATAAGCTCACCATGGCGTATGAGTAGTCTGTCGCCTTTTTTCAAATCGTTTACCCGGACTGATTCCTCCCTTCCATTATTAAATATACGGGTAATAGCAACCGGGAAATAGGACTTGTAATCTCTTTCAAAAGAGAGGAAGGAGTAAGTGCGTTGTTGAAAATACTTACCTAAGAGTAAAAAGAAAATGAGGCCGCTAAGACTGTCAAAAAACCCACTGCCCCAATCGAATATAATCTCGAGGGTACTGCGGATAAATAAGACGAGTATTCCCAGGGCGATAGGGACATCTATATTGAGAAAATTACTTTTGATGCCTTTGTAGGCTGATAGTAAGTAATCCCTTCCGGCGTAAAATACCACCGGTAGGGAAAAGGCGAACATCAACCATCGGAAGAGCATTTTGTACTGTTCCAGCCAGTATTCACCCACCTCAAAATATTCGGGAAAGGAAAGGAACATGATATTGCCAAAGCCAAACCCCGCAACGCCCAATTGATAGATGATTTTTTTGCCGTCCTTATTCTTTTTGACTTCAGAATCTGCGAGGGATATATTGGGCTCATACCCAATCTTTGCTAATAGTTCCACAATTTCTTTCAGGGAAATAGTTTTGTCCCTGAAGGATATTCTGAGGGTCTTTTTTGGAAAATCGACCTGAGACTGGACGATCCCAGGCGCTAACTTGCCGAGGTTTTCAAGAACCCAGATACAGGAGCTACAATGGATGGTAGGGATAAACAGACTAATTATCTGATGTTTCCCATCATTGAACTCTAATAATTGCTCTGCAATCTCAGAATTCTCCAGGTAATCGTATTTACCGGGTGAAAGTTTCGGGGTACTTCCTGCTGCCGACTGCAGATCATAGTAATATTTTAGATCGTTCGAATCAAATATCTCATAAACGGTCTTGCATCCGTTGCAACAAAAAGTTTTATCCTGATACAACACGGTAGCCTCATCACAGGGATCCCCACAATGAAAACATGATTTGTTATCCATACACTTGTCAAATACCTGGGGTCAAAGATGCAAACTGGGTGGAAGATAAAATATGACATTAGTCAGCTAATAGCATAAAAGGGCTTAAACCGCTTGGTGAAACCGGAAGTAAAAATCAAAAATGTGCTATGGTAGCCTTCATAAATTGTCTTACCTTAGAGGTAACAAATACCCTCCACATGAAAAGCAGATGTGAGAACTGTATTATCAGACAATTTAACACCTTGCGGGCTATGAGCAAGGAGGAATTAAAGCGTGTGTCCGATACCAAGACTTCCAAAACGATCAAGAAAGGTCAGGCCATTTTTGAGGAAGGGGAAAAACTGAATGGAGTTTTTTGTGTTCGCGAAGGAGTATCTAAGCTATCCAAACTTAGCGCAAATGGGAAAGACCAGATCGTGAAACTCGCCAGCAAAGGAGAGGTCATGGGTCAGAGATCCGTAATTGCCGAAGAAACTACAAATTTGAGTGCCGTTGCTGTTAGTGATATGGAGGTTTGTTTTATTCCAAAAGAAGGAATAGTTGAAGCCTTACATAAGAATCCGAATTTTACCGTTGAGGTTTTGCGTCATATGGCCCATGATTTACGCGAAGCGGATGATGTGATTGTAAATATGTCTCAAAAGACAGTCAAGCAGCGCATTGCTGAAGCCTTTCTATATCTCAGGGATAATTTCGGAACAGATGCCGAAGGCTACCTCAAGGTCACCTTATCCAGGGAAGATATAGCCAATGTGGTTGGAACCGCAACCGAATCCTGTATCAGGATCATTTCTGAATTCAAGAAAAAAAAATACATCAAGACTTCCGGAAAAAAGATCGGGATCGAGGATGAGAAAAAGCTTCGAGACCTTGTTGATGGCTTTTAAAAAAGACCCTTTTATTCCCGTATCTGCTTTTTTTAGGACTACTATTTCGCTGCCCATCTTCCGCAACCTCCTTTAAACCTGACAAAAGTCATTGTTTCGGCCAAAGGTCATATCTACATTTACCCCTGTTACTGTAGATAATCCTTATGAAGCAAGTCCTATTACCCACAGATTTTTCAGAAAATTCATGGAATGCTATTACCTATGTCCTTGAATTATTGAAGGAAGACGAATGTACATTTCATTTGTTGAATACATATACCCCGGTAATACCTAACAACAGGTTTATGGCTTCCAGTTTTCAGGGAAGTGTCTTGGAAGAAGGAAGTAGGGAAAATTCAAAAAACGGCTTAAATAACATCATTAATCGAATAGAAAAGTCCCATAAGAATAAAAATCATTCATTTAAAATCAAATCGTCCTTTAATATCCTTGTGGAAGAGATCAGAACTATGATCGAAGAGGAGGAAATCGATCTTATTGTAACCGGTACAAAAGGGGCTTCCGGTATTGACGAAGTTTTTCTGGGAAGCAATACTGTTCGGATAATCAAAGCAGTGAAAGAGTGTCCTGTCCTAACCATTCCCAGAAATTTTAAATTTGTTAGGCCCCAGGAAGTAGTATTTGCAACTGATTTTAAGAGGTACTACAGCAAATCAGAATTGGCACCTTTAATAGAGTTAACCAAAAGTTTTAAAGCAACTATCCGAATAGTTTACGTGCAAAACGAAATTAAGGCTTTGTCTGAAGTTCAGCAGTTTAACCTCAATATGCTGAGAAAGTATTTTAAAGGGATAGATCATTATGTCCATACCGTTTCAGAATTAAATTCTGTTTCCAAAACTTTGGAGGTTTTTGCCGATGAGTTGGATATACATCTACTGGCTATGCTGAATTATCAGCACAGTTATATGGAACGAATGACAAGGGAGCCTGTAGTAAAGTGTATGGCTTTCCACACCCAGGTACCTCTTTTGGTAATTCCCGAATTAGGGATGAATGGCCCTAAACGATCAAGTGAAGAAACAAGATTTCAACTCGCTAAGTAATTTACTCCTCAACGGGGTAATCCTCGTAGAAATCTTTGAAGGTTTTAGTTGTAGTGTAATTATCAGTCAACACCTTATAGACCATATATACTATCATAATTTGCCCAAGTACGGTGATGTAGAACACCCAATTAAAGGGAAAATTCATAGCTGCCATGATAGTCACGGTGAAAAGGGTCAGGGTGGTGGCCGCCACCCAGAACATTGCGGAATCTTTCATAGTATTTTTTTGTAAAAATACCGGATATTCAAGAGACAGGTTGTTAAGAAATTGGCAAAATCCGTTGACCTTGAATTAGTTGATACCTGAATTTGTCCAGAACTTAGACTCCTCAGGGATATCTTTATCTCTCCCCAGGTCAAAAGGATTAAACTCGTTTTTGACAAAAAGATACCATGCGCTTGAAGAAATTGTAGGCGTGATATCCGTATGGTCCCAAAGTTCGTTTGCCCCAAAATTAGTTCCAAAATTAGTGGTGTAAGGAAGTCCGGCAGTGGAGGAATTTGATGTACTGGGAATAAAGGCCTCCTCCAGGTTCAGTAAAACGTTTTGAGCATTTCCCTCTTGATCAGCCTTTTTGAAGGCCATTGCCATTTGTGCAGTTCCTTCTAACCAAACAACATCTTTATCATCATCAAAACAATAACCACTGATCAATTTCTCATTGGAAGTTGAATTTTGAGAATTGTAGAATCGATTTGCTTTGGTCAACACTTCCTCAGGAAAATCTTCAAGAATCATGTAGCCTAAAGAATAGAGATCTAAGGCGTGATTATAGGCCGGGTTTTGAGTATCAGTAATAAGGACTTTATCATTAACATCCCATCTCTGCTCCCCTAAGAACATTAAAATTTTTCTGTGAAAATCGTCAAAACCCGGTACTGCGTTAAAGGCAGTAATGTTTCCTTCAGTTACTTTTGGGATTAAGGTTCCATCTTCGTTGATTCCTCCCTTTAATCCGCCGTCTTCTTCTTGCAGGGAACGCAACCAGGATTCCAATTCATAGGCCAGATTTTCATATCGGTTAGATTGGGATTTATCGTGATAGTGATTTACGGCCAGAAGTAACCAGGCGTTATCCCCCATCCATATTCTTGAGCCTTGCTCACCTGAAGTATCTCGAAACTGGAAAAAGCCGCCGCTATTCGCATAGAATTCGGTCTCTAATTTATTGTCGAAATAATCGAGAATACGTTCAGCACCTAAAAGGTCTCCTTCGGCGATAAAGGTCAGCGCAGCAAGTGCGTTATCGTAGAGGGAAACAAAGTCGGTATATTCTGCACTTTCTACGAGTCCGTTAGAGCCTTGCATATGCCCCAACCATTCGTATACCATTTCCGGACTTGGGGGAACATCATTGGCTTTCGGTTCCTCCTTAGGGATTTCTACCAGCAATATCTCAGGTTCGGGCTGTTCATAGATGGTGGTTACATCCTCCATACATGAAACCAGGGTAAAAGAAAGAGCCCATAGTATTGTATTCTTAGTCTTCATCTGTAGGTTAAGTTTAGTGATCAGAACCGCAGCTCAAATCTTTAGTTAAATAACAGTAAAGAGCTGTGAACCATACCCGTTCCCGACCAACCGACCGACTTACTCGACCAATTTTTACAGTTTGTACCACTCATCCCGAAATTGTGTTTATCATCTGTTTCCTACATTTTAACCAAAAGGAGCTTTTTTGCATTTCATCGATGATTTATTGGATTTATGTGCCTTAGAGACAAAGAGTTGCCGTTATTTTATCGAAATAAACGGTTATTAATCCTCTGCCAAAGAGCAATTAAGTGAGTTCATTTAGGGTTGATATCAAAAAGCTTTGTTATCTTTGGACCGTTGTGTTGGACTTCATTAATTTGAAGTCGGTGTTGTACTCTAAGAAGTTAGGTACAGCCAATGAAAGGCTTTCCAAGTTGGGAGGCTTTTTTCTTTTTAAGCATCCCCCAATATCTTTTTATTCTCCGATATCTTTCAAATCGGAATTTTTAAGTCCCTTTTTATTATCGTATTTTTATAGCTGATTTAAAGCTAATTTCCCATGCCACTATATCATACTTTAGGAAAGATTCCACACAAAAGACACACGGTCTTTAAAAAACCTGACGGTAGTCTGTATTACGAGCAATTGTTTGGGACAATAGGTTTTGACGGAATGTCTTCATTGATGTACCACGTGCACAGGCCAACACAGGTGAAGGAGATCGGGAAATCCCTGGATATTAGTCCGAAAGCAGCGGTGCAATATCACGTGCAATCGCGTTTGCTGAAGGGACTCGAATTAGCTGCTGAAGATGATTATCTGATCAGCAGAAAAGTTATCCTCTTTAACGGCGATGTACATGTGGGGCTGGCTGCGCCAAGGAAATCCATGACCGGGTATTTTTACAAGAATGCAGACGCAGATGAATTACTTTTTATCCATAAAGGCTCAGGAAGCCTAAAAACCATGTTGGGGGAGATCCCATTTGGATATGGAGATTATATTTTGATACCCAGGGGGATGATTTATCAGATCCATTTTGAAACCGAGGACAACAGATTGTTGATCACAGAATCATACCATCCGATTTACACCCCGAAACGATATCGCAACTGGTTTGGACAACACCTGGAGCATTCGCCATTTTGCGAGCGTGATTTCAGGTTGCCTGAAAATCTGAAAACGCATGACGAAAAAGGAGAATTCCTGATCAAGGTAAAGAAACAAGGCCATTTACACCATCTGGTCTATGCCACACATCCTTTTGACGTTGTTGGCTGGGACGGATACAATTATCCTTATGCCTTTTCCATACACGATTTTGAACCCATAACCGGAAGGGTCCACCAGCCGCCACCGGTGCATCAGACATTTGAGACAAATGCTTTTGTGGTTTGTTCCTTCTGTCCAAGGTTGTACGATTATCATCCTGAAGCCATCCCTGCACCATACAATCACTCCAATATCGATTCCGATGAGGTACTTTACTATGTGGATGGCGATTTTATGAGCAGGAAAGGAATCGACAAGGGCTATATTTCACTGCATCCGGCAGGTATCCCACACGGGCCGCATCCTGGAACTTATGAGGCTAGTATCGGGAAGAAAGGCACGGAGGAATTGGCCGTTATGATCGATACTTTCAAACCTTTACAACTCACACAGGAAGCCTTAAACCTCGATGACGGTAAATACTTTAAATCCTGGCTAGAGTAGGGCGAGGTTGTGTATGGCGTAGTAAATCATCCCTGCAGCTAATTTTGCCGTTTGTTGGTCCTGGTCGTAAAGCGGATTTGTTTCTGCCACATCCAGACCGACTAATTTCCTTGAATCGATAATGGTTTTAAGGCTGGAGAAAACTAGCTCCGGTTTAAAACCTACAGGAGAAGAAGCGCTCACTCCCGGAGAATAGGCCGAGGAAAATCCGTCCATATCTATAGTAACATAAACCTTGTCTACCCTTGATATAAAATCGACTATCGTCTTTTTTACTGCAGTAACATTAGAAATGGAAAACTCCGGTAGCTCTACGTATTTTACTCCGAATCGACTTGCAGTTTCGAATAATTCAGGGGGATTCGCTTCTTTTCTGATCCCAAGGCAGAGGTAATCAAAGGGCTCGCCTTCTGCGGAACATTCGTTTGCGATTTGATAAAAGGGACTTCCGGAATGATTCCCTCGTTCATTGCTTCTGAGATCAAAATGGGCATCAAAATTGATGATCCCGAGTCGGTTTCCCTTTTCCATGCCACTTTTAATTCCCCTGAAGTGACCATAGGCAATATCGTGACCTCCTCCAAGGAGTAGGGGCGTAGCTCCCTGTTTAATAAGTTTAGTGGTCATATTTGCCAAAAGGTCTTGACTGCTTTCCAGATCCCCTTCAGGACAATGAACATTACCCGCGTCTATCAATTGAACATCTTCCGGAAGGTGGTTGGCCATCTTACCCAGCTCTGTGCGGATTGCATAGGGTCCTTTGACGGCACCGGGTCTGCCAGAATTTCGTTTTACCCCTTCATCACAGGCATAACCTAAAAGGGCATATGCTCGGTTTTCATATTGAAAAATATCCCCTTTATCAAGGTCTTTCAAAAGAACTTTTTCGTGAAGATATTCCCGTTTTCCAGAGATGCGGCCGCTCCATTGTGATTTGTCAGGCTTGGTGTAAAATTTTCCCATGCTTTTAGGACTAATACTCTTAAAAGAGGTTGTCAATAGTTTTATCTTCTACAATGTTGGGTAGAGTGATATCTAAGTCGGGTGTGCGATTCATCTCTCTTTTGATAGCAAAAATAGCCTCAGAATTTCTGGCCCAGCTCCTTCTCGCGATTCCGTTGTTTACATCATAAAACAACATATTCTTGATTCTTTTGGCGCTCTGATCACTGCCGTCGAGGAGCATTCCAAATCCCCCGTTGATCACTTCTCCCCACCCTACTCCGCCGCCATTATGAATAGAAACCCAGCTAGCCCCACGGAAACTGTCTCCAATCACATTGTGTATCGCCATATCGGCTGTAAATCTGCTACCGTCATAAATGTTACTGGTTTCCCGGAATGGAGAATCGGTGCCACTGACATCGTGATGATCCCTGCCCAGGACCACCGGTGCTGAGATTTGGCCCTTTTTGATGGCTTCGTTGAATGCGAGAGCGATGGCTGCCCTTCCTTCAGCATCGGCGTATAAAATCCTTGCCTGCGAACCGACGACCAGCTTGTTTTTTTCAGCTTGTTCAATCCACACTATATTATCCTGCATCTGTTGCTTGATCTCATCCGGAGCCTCTTCCATAATTTTTTGTAGTACTTGCAGGGCTATGGCATCGGTCTTTCGCAGGTCTTTGGGGTTCCCGGACGTACACACCCACCGGAACGGCCCGAATCCATAGTCGAAACACAAGGGCCCCAGGATATCCTGCACGTAAGAAGGGTATCGGAAATCGATATTATTTTCGGCCATCACCCTTGCCCCGGCCTTGGAAGCTTCGAGGAGAAAGGCATTGCCATAATCAAAGAAATAAGTCCCTTTTTTAGCATGGGCGTTGATCAGT
Source organism: Muriicola soli (assembly GCF_004139715.1). Taxonomy (GTDB): domain Bacteria; phylum Bacteroidota; class Bacteroidia; order Flavobacteriales; family Flavobacteriaceae; genus Muriicola; species Muriicola soli. The sequence goes on from NZ_CP035544.1 coordinate 212,162, forward strand.
GATACTTGCTTTCTCAGGGATTCCTGAACTTTTAATTTAAACTGTTCGGGATTTTCTACCATAAGGGCATTCGCCTCTTCAAAAGACATGCCTGCAGGATAATACCCTCCGGCCCATGGGTTGTGAAGTGAAGTTTGGTCAGACCCCAGGCTTACAAAAATATTTTCTTCCAGGAAGCGCTCCCAGACGTCAACCACATTCCCAATAAATGCCAGGGAAACAACTTCAGAATCCTCTATGGCTCTCCTGGTTCTATCTACCAATGCAGGCAGAGTATCGTAAATTTCATCTACCCAGCCTTGCTGATGTCTCTTATTGGCTGCTGCGGGGTTGACCTCTGCACAAACCGTTATACATTGTGCTATATTTCCAGCTTTGGGCTGAGCCCCGCTCATTCCCCCCAGACCTGAAGTTAAAAATACTTTTCCATTCGGGGTATCCCCTTTGCGAAGCACTTTTCGGAAGGCGTTCATCACCGTGATTGTGGTACCGTGAACAATTCCCTGTGGCCCTATGTACATGTATGAACCCGCAGTCATCTGGCCGTATTGGGTAACGCCCAGGGCGTTGAACCGTTCCCAATCATCGGGTTTAGAGTAATTGGGAATCATCATCCCATTGGTAATGACCACTCTGGGAGCATCTTTTGAGGAGGGAAAAAGGCCCATCGGATGACCGGAATACATGTGCAGCGTTTGCTGTTCCGTCATTTTGGCCAGGTATTTCATGGTGAGCAGATATTGTGCCCAATTCTGAAATACGGCACCATTGCCTCCATAGGTGATCAATTCATCAGGATGTTGAGCTACAGCCGGATCCAGGTTATTCTGGATCATTAGCATGATGGCCGCTGCCTCAGTTGTCCTTGCCGGATAGTCAGAAATAGGTCTGGCATACATCCGGTATTTCGGTTTAAATCGGAACATATAGATACGCCCGTAGAGCAAAAGCTCCTCTGCAAATTCCTTTGCCAGTTGCTGATGCCAGGCCTCGGGAAAGTAGCGGAGCGCATTCCTCACAGCAAGACGTTTTTCATCAACGGTCAGGATTTGCTTTCGCATAGGGGCATGACTGATATCATCACTTAGTTGAGCTTTAGGGGGTAAAGTATCGGGAATACCTTGCAGTATTGCTGTTTTAAACGAATCTATTTCGGAAGATACTGTTGCCTTCATTGTTCTGTATTATTATAAACGATGCTTCCGCTCTTAATGGTGTAACAGGGTTTGAGGCTCCCTTGGCGGTATAAAATTTCTCTGTGGTCCGGCGTGGGAAATAGGACTATATCGGCTAGCATACCAGCAACAAGTCGGCCCCTGTCCTTAAGTCCGAGTGCCGCTGCAGCTCTATAAGTAAGTCCTGCGAAAACCTCTGCAGTTGTTAATTTTTGGAAGGTACCAAGGATAGCTGCCTGGGTCAGGAGTTGACCCATTGGTGCTGAGCCCGGGTTGTAATCACTAGCAATGGCCACCGAAGCTCCGGTATCCAGCAAGGCACGAACAGGTGCATAAGCACAACCCAGACCCAAACTCGCTCCGGGAAGGGCTACCGCAATTACATCGCTCTTGGCCAGGGCCTCAATTTCTTTTTCTGTACTTGCCTCGAGATGATCGGCACTTACAGCATTACATTCAATAGCCACACTACTTCCTCCCGTAGAAAACTGATCTGCGTGAAGGGTAATATCAAACCCAAGATCAATTGCCTTTTTTAGATATGGGAGTATCTCAGACCTTGAAAATGCCCCTTCTTCAATAAAAGCATCTACCCTGTTGGCAAGATCTTCCTTCTTTATTGCAGGTAAAAGTTCCCGACTTAAAAAATTGAGGTAATCCGCCTTTGTACCCTCAAAGTCTTTTGGAAAGATATGGGCAGCAAGACAAGTACTGACCAGATCGATGGGAACTGAAGACCTTGCTTTGTCTATCGCCCTGAGCATTTTGAGTTCATCCTTAAGATTGAGTCCGTATCCACTTTTTACTTCCAGAGTAGTGACCCCTTGATTGAGATGTTCGCTGGTCCTCTTGACCACGCCTAGTCGCAGTACTTTTTCTGATGCTTGCCTTGTTTTGGTTACTGTATCCCATATGCCCCCGCCTTTTTCGGCAATCTCCAAATAGGAACTTCCTGCATTTCGCAGGGCGTAATCCCCGGCTCTTGATCCACTGAAACAGATATGAGTATGGCAGTCAATAAATCCAGGTAGGGCTGTGAGTTCTCCTCTAAGTATTGTAATATCTGCACCCAGTTCTTCGGCCTTCTGCAGGAGTTTATCGTGGTCGTCAACGGCAAGAATGACCCCATCTTCTGTCAGTATGCCCTGCTGTTTTAATACCTGTAGGGAGGAATCCTTGAGGGCTCCCTTCAGGGGGAGCTCCGCCATTGGTAAGAGTTCCGATACAGGACCTAGATAGGTGTAATGCGCCATGACTTAGTAAACTTCAAATTCTTTGGAAAAGGGGGTTTTCAACGAATATCCCTTTTTATTACTGATTGCTTTAACCACCGAGATAATGGTTCGCTCTTTTAATAACTGAATACCTTCTTCAATATCGTCAGCAAAAACCCTGTCCTTAGAGGCAAAAGGCACTTTCTTTCTAACTTCCTTATGCACCATTTCCAATATTGCTCCGGACCTCAGGGGCTTTCTGAACTCAAAGGCCTGAGCGGCCGTAAGCAATTCTATCGCCAGTATCTTTTCTACATTTTCGATCACCTGAAGGGCTTTCCTCCCAGAGATGGAACCCATACTCACGTGATCTTCCTGCCCTAGTGAAGTGGGGATACTGTCGGCGCTAGCCGGAAAACACAAAACTTTATTCTCGCTGGCAAGTGCTGCTGAGGTGTACTGCAGGATCATATAGCCCGAATTAATTCCGGTTTCCTTCATCAGCAATTTTGGGATGCCCGGGCTGTTCCCCTCAAGGGCGAGGTAGACCCTGCGATCAGAAATATTTCCCAGTTCTGAGGCTGCGAGGCAGGCGTAATCCAGAACCATGGCAAGAGGTTGTCCGTGAAAATTACCACCGCTTATGGTAAGATCTTTGTCTATTATAACGGGGTTGTCGGTAACCGAGTTCAGTTCCACCTCCAATAATTCTTTTAGATGCAACCATGTATTTCTCGAGGCCCCGTGAACTTGCGGGATACACCTGAGAGAATACGGGTCCTGTACCCGTTCACAATCGATATGATCCTCCATGATCTCAGATCCTTCAAGAAGGGATTTTACGCGTCTGGCAACATGCTGGGTTCCTTTGAAGGGGCGCAGGGAATGAAGTTCATTGTAAAAGGGTTTGATGGAACCCTGTAGGCCTTCTATCATCATTGCACCAATGATGTCGGCATGTGTCAGGCAGTTATAAAAGATGTCCAGGACCTTTACGGCGTGAGCAGCGATAAACTGAGTGCCGTTTATGAGTGCAAGGCCCTCCTTAGGACCTAATTCAAGGGGCGTCTTTGCTGTTCTTTTAAATAATTCGGCACCTGTAATCAGCTCGCCTTTATAATCCACTTTACCCAGGCCAAGCAAGGGCAGGAATAGATGCGACAAGGGGGCGAGATCCCCTGATGCGCCCACCGAACCTTGGGAAGGTACAAGAGGAATGGCTTCTTCTTCGAGGTGCCAGATCAATCTTTTTAAGGTACGCTCTGAAATTCCTGAATATCCCTTGGATAAAGAATGGATCTTTAGTACCAGCATGAGTTTGGCCAGTTCAATATCAATTGGTTCTCCAACTCCAACGCTATGGCTTTGCAATATATTTTTTTGTAAGATCTGTGTTTCCTCCCTTGAAATACTCGTAGTACAGAGGGGTCCGAAACCCGTATTGATACCATAGACCGGATTTCCCTTATCCACGATTTTCTGTACCACCTCATGGCTCTCCTTAATCTTTTGCCAGCTGCGCTCACTGACAACTCCTCTGGTTTCTCCCCTAGCCAGGGAAATGGCCAATCCGGCGGTGAGATGATCCTCCCCATATTGAAAAGATGCTCCTTTCTCCACTGCGTTATATTATTTGATTACCCTAAATGTATTCATTAAGTTTGAGATGAACCAGAAAATGAACACGACACTGAAGTCGGATCTGGCTTAACAAATAGAAATTTTAGAATTGTTATGATCTTTGACCTTATAAAGAACCGGAGGGCAATATTTCCGGCACAATACAACGATAAACCTATTGCGAAGGAGGAAATTGAAAAAATTCTGGAGGCGGCAAATTGGGCACCCACACACCGTAAGACCGAGCCATGGCGGTTTAAAGTATTAACAGGGGCGTCTAAGGAAAGTCTTGGCTATTTTCTGGCGGAAAAATATCAGGAAACCAACCCCAAACCCAAACAACTTAAGTTTAGAAAAATACGTGATAAGCCAAAACAGTCTGCTGCTGTGATCGCTATCTGTATGCAGCGCGATCCTGAGGAACGTCTTCCCGAGTGGGAAGAAATAGCGGCGACGGCAATGGCAGTGCAAAATATGTGGCTTTGCTGTACTGAATTAAAGATCGGAGCGTATTGGAGTTCTCCTTCGCTAATCCAGTATATGGATGAATTTTTTCCTCTGGGCGAGGGGGAAAAATGCCTCGGTTTTTTCTATATGGGATATTATGACGAGGAGCCTGAACCGGGGATGAGAAGACCAGTGGATGAGAAGACTGTCTGGCTTAAATAAGTTCGTATTTCTAATCGTTAAAATACGGAAACAAGGCCGATCTGTATTCCCAGGCAGTTGAGATAAACAGACCAAAGAAAATTACAGTTACCACAAATTTCAGAAAAGTACCGGTCAAAAACCCGATAAAAGAGCCAAAGGCAGCTTTGAGAGCCGATTGTTGATCTGCCTTATTCAGTAATTCGCCCAGAAAGGCACCTATAAAGGGCCAGATGATGATCCCCAATATTCCCAAAACAGGAAATACAATGGCAATGACCAACCCTATGGTTGTTCCGATCATTCCTGCCCTGGTTCCTCCAAATTTCTTTGTTCCCATCGCAGGGATGATGTAATCCATCGCAAAAACGAGAAGGGCAATGAAAAGCGTAATACCGAGAAACCACCAGTCGTTAGGTACGGCTTTGGTGAGATAGAGTAAAAATAAACCCACCCAGCTAACGGGTGTTCCCGGTAATACAGGGAGGAAACTCCCCAATATACCCAAAAGCATCAGAACAAATCCCAAAAGAAGTAAGACGATATCCATGGTTAAATATATTCAATAAGACTAAGGTACTTCAGATTTGTTACAACTCTTTGCGGAATTCGGTTTGACTAAAAAAAAGCGTAATTTTCAACTTTGAATACGGTCTCCCATGAGGTTTTTATTATTGTTCTGTTGCCTGTTTCTTTTGCTTTCCTGTGATTGGCTGGCCTCGCCCGAATCCAAGACCCAAAAACTGGTGGAGGATGAGTTGCGGGGTCTCGACTGGAATGACGTAGACCAATATCCATTATTTGACGGCTGTGATGAAACAGTTTCGAAGTCTGAGCAGCGAAGTTGTTTTGAAAATACCTTGTTACAGAATCTCGCAATGCATATGGAAGATTTTGATTTTCGGGTAAAGAAGGATATCAGAACTACGGTTTACATTGATTTTTTAGTTGAAAAATCTGGGGAGATCAGGGTTGTGGAGATGGATAACGATGAAGAATTATTGGAACAACTTCCTGAGTTCAGGGAGATTATTATCAAGAGTCTCAGGAGTTTACCCAAACCTGCACCCGCATTAAAAAGAGGGGTGCCGGTAAGGAGCCGCTTCAGGTTGCCATTAGAACTAACGACAAATTAAGAAATGTGAGTAAGGAAAAGATCATTTTGGGCATTGACCCCGGAACCACGATAATGGGTTTTGGGATTATCAAAGTGCAGGGAAGCACCATGTCTTTTGTACAGATGAATGAACTTATGCTTAAAAAGTACGATGATCCTTTTACCAAACTCAAAATGATTTACGATCGCACCATAGAATTGATCGATACCTATCACCCTGACGAGATCGCCATAGAAGCTCCTTTTTTTGGCAAGAACGTGCAATCTATGCTCAAGCTGGGCAGGGCTCAGGGCGTGGCTATGGCCGCGGGCTTGAGCAGGCAGATCCCCATAACGGAGTATTTCCCCAAAAAGATCAAAATGGCGATTACAGGCAATGGAAATGCCAGTAAAGAGCAGGTAGCCAAAATGTTACAAAGCATCCTGAAGTTACAATCGCTCCCAAAAAACCTAGACAGTACTGATGGGTTGGCAGCGGCTGTTTGCCATTTTTATAATCAGGGTAAAGTGGAAACCGGCAAAGGTTACACCGGATGGGCCTCCTTTGTAAAACAGAATGAGGACCGAGTAAAATAAGTAATGAACGAGGAATCTCCTAATAGCTGTAAGAATTGCGGATATGTCTCGAAAGGATATTTTTGCCCTAGATGTGGACAACGTGTTGGCATCCATAAGATTACATTCAGGGAAACCTTAGATGATCTTGCAGATAATTTGCTTTCTGTCAATGCGCCCCTTCTAATAACAATCAGAGATTTGATCTTAAGACCGGGAATCCTGTTGCGGTCATATCTGGCTGGCAAACGAAAGACGTATTACAGACCTGTTTCATTTTTTATCTTAATGACAGTAATTTACATAGTCATTCGTTCTTTAATAGGTTTCGATCCATTCAGGAATAGTATGATCGTTGTGGAGGAAGGGGGAATGGACACCTCCTTACTTACCGAAGCAAGGAACTATATGTTGATGAATATCAACAACTTCCTCTTTACTTTTGTCTTTACCCTCGCTCTTTTTATGAAATTATTCTTTTACAAGTGGTATTCTCTTGCAGAATTCCTGGTGGTCTCATTTTATCTACTGGGTATTTACACTTTGATAGTTACCTGCAATATGTTTGTAGTGCAATGGTTTGGAGATCAATTGCAGCCCATGGGCATATTGATCATGTTGTCGTATTTTCTTTACTCGATGATTTCCTTATTTCAAAGAAGGTATTTCTTAGTGATCCTAAAATCGCTCATACTTTTTGTATTTGCTTTCATGACTTATGCAATGTCTTCTTACGGCTTATCTTACTTAATTGTTTCATTTAAACAAGGCTAATGGCCGGAATCTACCTACATATTCCATTTTGTAAACAGGCCTGCCATTATTGTGATTTTCACTTTTCCACTACGCTGAAAAAGAAAGATGAGATGCTCAGTGCGTTGCAAAAAGAAATAATCCTGCGAAAGGGAGTTTACGATGAAGAGGCTTTGGCCACTATTTATTTCGGAGGCGGAACACCCTCTGTACTTAGTACGGAGGAGATAGACATGCTTATACAAACCGTTCTGGATCATTATTCGGTGGAAGAGGGTGCAGAAATTACGCTCGAAGCCAACCCGGATGATTTAACCCCCGAAAAGTTGTTGGCTTTGTCAAAATCTAAGGTAAACCGATTGAGCATCGGGGTGCAATCCTTTTTTGAAGAAGATCTCAAATTTATGAACCGGGCACATAACGCTGAGCAAGCCTTAGATTCCATCAGCAGGGCGACGAAATTATTCGAAAACATATCCATAGACCTCATCTACGGTATTCCTGATTCGGGGATCAAAAAGTGGAAACAGAATTTGGAGACTGCACTCTCATTTAATATCCCCATATTTCGAGTTATGCTCTTACTGTTGAACCCGGCACCGCTTTACACAGGTTTATCGCAAAAGGAATTGTACCTGAAGTCGATGACGAGATGGCCGAAGAACAATTTCAAGAGTTAATCTCAACTTTGGAAAAAGCGGGTTTTGTCCACTATGAATTTTCCAATTTTGGCAAGCCGGGGTATTTCTCAAGGAACAATCTCGCCTATTGGCAGGGGGAGACCTACCTGGGGATCGGCCCATCAGCACATTCTTTCAACGGAACACAGAGGTCCTGGAATATTTCAAACAATCCCTTGTACATCAAAGCCTTAAGAGAATCGAGCTTGCCCGAAGAAATAGAAACGCTCACACAGCGAGATCGGTATAACGAATACATTATGACGGGATTGCGAACAATGTGGGGCGTATCCCTGGAGAAGGTAAGGAAAGAATTCGGCTCACATTTTGAAGAGTATTTACTAAAGCAAGCTGAGGCACACCTGGCGGATCGCTATCTCTTTTTGGATGGTGATACTTTGTTGGTGACCAGGCAAGGAAAGTTCCTCACTGATGGTCTGGCTGCCAATTTATTTATGCTACCTTTAGAAAAGAAGAACTAAGTTTTGTATTATTCCCAGACATGATAGCTTCTTTTAAACTTGGCAACAAATCATTTAAAGCAGATCTCTCCAAACCTCTGGATATCTCAATTCCACTTCGTCATGGGGAGCAAAATGTTTCTGCATGGTACGTAAACCCCCCGCGAATTGAACCACACAGGGAAGGAGATTTTGTAGGCAGTGTAGACCAGGGAGCCAGTATCAATTTTAATGACATTTACTTTAATCCACATGCACATGGTACGCATACCGAATGTCTGGGTCATATCACAGAGCAACGGCATTCTGTCAACCAGACGGTAGATCAATATTTTTTTCAGGCCCGACTCATTACAATTGCTCCTGAAAAAGTTGGGGACGACCTTGTGATTTCCCGAAAACAATTGCAGAAAAACCTAAGTGGGGAGGTTTCTGAAGCCCTTGTTATAAGAACCCTGCCAAATACCAGAGATAAGGTTTCCCGTCAGTACTCCCATACCAATCCACCATACTTCACAGAAGAAGCCATTATATTTTTGGTGAATCAAGGAATAATGCATCTATTGGTAGACCTTCCCTCGATTGACAAGGAAAAGGACGAAGGGGAATTGTTGGGCCATCGGGCATTCTGGGGCTTAGGCCAAAAACTCAGACCAGGGGCCACAATAACCGAATTTATATACGTCTCACATAAGATCAAGGACGGCTCCTATTTGCTTGAGCTTCAAATGGCCCCTTTTGAGAATGATGCCAGTCCCAGCCGGCCTGTACTTTACCAAATCTTCTAGGCCTATCTTATGTGTTTGCCATTCCTTACCTTTAACCCTGTTATACAATTGAATCGATTATGGATGGCATTTTAGAAGTTGTACTCGGCCTGATTCTGGGTGCGATTATGATGTATTGGATTTACTCCATGTTCAGGCGTAAAAGGAGCAGGGAGACCACCGAACATCAATCTACTGTACTCCTGGATAGGATCAAAAGCGTTTGTAAACTGATTTCAGTAGAAGGCGATTTTGCAGAAATCTACAAATACGAAAATACGAGGGAGCGATTTTTAAGTTTGGTAAGCAGTAAAAAGAAAGCATTGATTGTTATTAATGCCAAAGCCCATATCGGCTATGATCTGAAGCAGATCATACTCAAGGCCGATACCCCGAATAAAAAGATCACCCTGGAAAATTTTCCGGAACCACAGATCCTTTCTATCGAGCCTAAACTGGAATTTTACGATATAAAGAACGGGCTGTTTAACGCATTTACACCTAATGATTTGACGGCTCTGAATCAGGAGGCAGTGCAGCATATCAGGGAAAAGATCCCGCAAAGCGGATTGATGGATACGGCCAGGCGAGAAGCCCTTGAAGCTATTTTACTGATCAGTAAATTGGTAGAAACGATCGGCTGGAAGCTCGACTACTCAGCTTTGGAACTAGAGGAAAATGAACGCAAAGCCCTCGAAAGTGGAAATTAAAAACTCCGTAATATGAAAAGAATAGTATTTCTGGTTCTGGCTTCATTATTAGTTCTTTCCTGTAATGGCCAGAATGAATCAACCGATACTTTTGATGCCGCATTTGTGCATTCGGTTTACATATGGCTAAAAAATCCCGAGAGTACTAAAGACCGGGCTGCATTTGAGGCTTCCATGGAAACCTTTATGAAGAACTCGCTTTACGCCAAGACCAAATTTCTGGGGACCCCACCAAAAGCCAGCAGGGAAATCGTTGATGATTCCTACACCTATAATTTGATCGTCACTTTTGCATCAGCTGAGGATCAGGACAAATATCAAAAGGAGGAGGCCCATCTCAAGTTTATAGAAGAATCAGAACATCTGTGGAAAAAGGTTCTGATCTATGATGCGATAGGACCCAAGGAAGAATAATGCAGAGAGCAAAGGGATGAATGTTGAGGAATTAAGAGCGTATTGTCTGGCTAAAAAGGGAGTCACAGAAGAATTTCCCTTTGATGAGGTAACGCTTGTCTTTAAAGTTATGGGGAAGATGTTTGCCTTGGTTCCCTTAGAACGGCTACCCTCTCAGGTAAACCTCAAATGTGATCCCGAAAGATCGCTGGAATTACGTGAACAATACGACGGCGTGGTTACCCCGGCCTTTCACATGAGTAAAACCCATTGGAATACCTTGTTTTTTGAACAATTGCCCTCAACGCTACTTGCCAGTCTTACAGATCACTCCTACGAGCTGGTGATTGCCAATTTTACCAAAAAATTAAGGTCGGAATACGACTCACTTTAAGCTATAATCCTTTTACCTGCAATTCGTGAAAGGCATCTGCCTGAAGTCTCAGCAGCTCCTCTGCCTTTTGTTTTTTATGGGCATATACCCGTTCTTCTTCTTGTATTTCCCCGTAGATTTTCTCATTCAGAACTGCATCTGTCGCCATAATATGCTGCCGCTGCGATACTTTCTGAGTCACCCAGGCTTCAACCGTGCTTTCTTCTTCCTCGAGTTTAAAATCGTACGGCCCTTTTGGAGCCAGAAGTTTTACAACGATAGGAGCGGTTTCAATAGCGAGGAAAAGAAGGAAGATAAAAAAGGAAGGAAACCAGGCCAGTTCACCCAAGGCATTGATTCTGGCCATAAGTCCGTCGAACCCGTCAATAATAGGCTGAGAATTAACCACGGCTGTTTCGTATTCTGTATTCAGCTTGCTGATCTGGCCCTCTATAGCGGCGATTCTTTCCGCATTATCTGACTTCAGTTCACGCAGTTCGAGCAGAGCGGCGTCATGCTTCTCTCTTTTCTCTTTATACACAGGACCCTTTCCCAGTAACATAGTACCCGCTCTTCCTTCAGCTTCGGAAATATAGGTATCGTATAGGGCATTGGTCTCTGCTTCCTTAGAGGCAACTTCCTCTTTGAGCTGTACAATATCCTGTTCCAGGTCGGCGACAAGCGGACTGTATTGTAGGGCTATTTGTTCTTTGTTTGCCAGGGTGAGCTCATTTTTTTGTTCGAGTAAAACCTGGTCGATTTCTTTTTCGAAAATTTTCATCTCCAGGGGTTTGGAGATAACTACTGCAATAATCACAGCCAGCAGTAATCTTGGCGTTGCCTGGAGGAATTCACTTCTAAAACTATTCCGTTTCTTAATTGTAGAAACGATAAAGCGATCCAGGTTGAAGATCAGCAGTCCCCAGACCAGGCCAAATCCAAGGGCGGTGTAGACATTGTCAAAAACCGTGTAAAGGGCATATCCGGCGGCCAGAAAAGCCATTACTGCCGTAAAAAATACGGTAGCACCTATACCGGCGTATTTGTTGCGTTCGCCTTGCGAACAAGTTTCAAGAATAGAGGCGTCTGCCCCCGAGCAGAGGATAAAAAAGCGTTGTATCATAACAGTGTTCTCAATTGATTGATAGACTATTAGAACGCAACCCTAATGTTTTTGTTACATAAAAGGAATGATAATTTTAAAAAAGCGCAATTATTTTGACATTTCGGTAAAATACTGATAGAAATAAGGAATGGTTTCGATTCCTTTGAGGTAGTTTTCGACTCCAAAATGTTCGTTGGGTGAATGTATGGCATCGCTGTCTAAGCCAAAGCCCATTAGAATGGTTTTACTTCCCAGTTCCTGTTCAAATAAAGCTACGATCGGGATGCTTCCCCCGCTTCTTTGAGGGATGGGTTTTTTACCAAATGTCTTTTCATAGGCTTTCTCAGCTGCCCTGTAACCGATAAAATCGATGGGTGTTACATAGCCTTGTCCACCGTGGTGGGGTGTCACTTTTACCGTCACTCCTTTGGGAGCGATGTTTTTAAAATGTGTAGAAAAAAGAGTTGTGATTTCTTTCCAATCCTGGTGGGGGACCAATCGCATCGAAATTTTCGCATAGGCTTTACTGGCAATAACGGTCTTGGCACCTTCGCCGGTGTAGCCACCCCAGATACCGTTGACATCAAGGGTTGGCCTGATGGAATTACGCTCATTAGTGGTATATCCTTTTTCACCGTAAACGGATTCGATCCCAATTTCGTCCTGATAAGCTTTAAGATCAAAGGGGGCTTCTGCCATGGCAGCGCGTTCTTCCTTTGTGAGCTCTTCTACTTTGTCGTAAAAGCCGGGGATGGTGATATGGTTGTTTTCGTCGTGCAGGGATGCAATCATTTTGGCCAGTACATTGATAGGGTTGGCTACTGCCCCTCCGTACAAGCCTGAATGCAGGTCCCTGTTAGGTCCGGTTACTTCAACTTCAACATAACTCAGTCCTCTAAGTCCGGTAGTGATCGAAGGAACGTCTTTAGCGATCATGCCGGTGTCTGATATAAGGATGATATCGTTAGCCAGTTTTTTCTTGTTTTCTTTTACAAAGGTGACCAGGCTATTGCTGCCCACTTCTTCTTCTCCCTCAATCATAAATTTCACATTACAGGGCAGAGAATTGTTTTCAACCATATACTCCAGTGCCTTTACGTGCATATACATCTGTCCTTTGTCGTCACAAGCTCCCCTTGCATAGATGGCCCCTTCAGGATGGAGGGCGGTCTTTTTTATCACTGGCTCAAAAGGAGGGGAAGTCCATAGATTGAGGGGGTCAGGAGGTTGAACGTCATAATGGCCGTACACCAGTACGGTTGGGAGAGCGGGGTCTGTCATCCTTTCCCCGTATACGATAGGATATCCCTCTGTCTCGCAGATTTCAGTATGTGTACAACCTGCATTTTGCAAAGCGTTTTGCACGGTTTCAGCCATATGAAGTACGTCATGGGAAAAAGCTGAATCAGCACTTATGGAAGGAATTTTTAATATTTCTATGAGTTCGTTGAGGATACGTTCTTTGTTATTTTCAATATAGGCTTTGGGCTCTGTCATCGATTCATTTTTGGTAGGCTTTAAAAATACGAAATCCGCTCGTATATTTTTGGAGATGAATCATTTTAAAGTTGAAAAATTGAATTATATTTGCAGCCCTGTTAGAAGCAGGAAATGCAGGCGTGGTGGTCCCGATAGCTATCGGGAGGTAGGCACGCTAGACTTAATAGAATTTTTATTACAAGTCGATTGAATTTATTGATGCAGGCGTGGTGGAATTGGTAGACACGCTAGACTTAGGATCTAGTGCCGAAAGGTGTGAGAGTTCGAGTCTCTCCGCCTGTACAATTAGAGAAGCTCTTCCGAAAGGAAGGGCTTTTTTTTGGCCTTGTTATTAGAATAAGGAGAGACGAGAAGTTTATCCCGCCGCTGGCGGGAAGTCTCTCCGCCTGTACAATTAGAGAAGCTCTTCCGAAAGGAAGGGCTTTTTTTATTATCACAATTTATTATGGAGAATGGCGATTAGGGATGCTGCAGTTTATGGAGAGAGGGACACAATTTCAAAGCTCCAATTCTTCACCTTTGAAAATTTTCGATTAAAATTTGGGGCTTTAAGACCTGTATAAATCATGGCAGCTCCGGGGAGGGTGAGCCAAAACGCAGTGGAATCTACCAGAACTCCGATAAGGACCCCAAAACCCGTCGTTAAAGCTCCTGCATATATAATTACGCTACTGGTTAAAATGGAGGTAAGCAGGGGGTTGCGCTTGATCTCATAGATATCGCTTAATACCAATTGCTGCTTGTTGACGAAGATAGTAGTGTCGTCAGCAATGGCTAAGCGACCTGTTATCTTTTGACCCTCTGAAGTCACGATCTTAACCCGCTTGTTATTTTTGATAATAATTTCTTTCTGGGTCTCCTGGTTTATAATTTTTATAGCTTTTTCCTGGGACCAGCTAATAAAAGTGACGAATAAAAAAAACGAGAAAAAGGTGGGTGTTTTCATAAGGAAAATTTATTTCTTCTGAGATGTGCTTACTAGGAATAGGTTGCTTGATTAATCCTTTCTGATATATCCCTGCACATAATTTAAGCCGTCCTCAACAAATGAAAGTTCCAGATAGTCATTAGTGTCATAGAGGGAATATCCATAGGTTAGGGATGCCCTGTTTTCACGCTCAAAAAGCAGGGTCTGATTTACCTCGTCTACAGTAAAGACTCCTTCGTATATTCGGAATCCATCGGTGTAGGACCACAAACCAGATTGATCCTCAGGAATGTCATCGGGTAAGAATTCGTAAAACCGACAGCATTTGGGCAATAGATCAGAGATATTATCAATTTCTTCATCTGCGAATTCCCATCGGCCGTAGATCCCCGTTTTGTCTAGTTCATCAATAACAATTAACTCTTCGTCACACTGAAAGGCCATCAGAAAGGGCACCAACAGAAGTATTCTTAAATTCTTCATGATTAAATGGCAATTTTCTCTAAATGTAGATAATCATTAAAATATGGGTGTTAATTAATAATTATCAAATGTTCAGTCCTGCTGAAAAGAACCTGCATTTCATGGCTAAAATAATAGAGAATACAAAAATCCTGGACATTACTGGTTAGCTGCTTTACGGGATGCTGGCCGAAAATGTTTTTTATTGAATCACAACACTTTTGTATCTTTGCTGCCCTAATAATCGCAGGTGTGGTGGAATTGGTAGACACGCTAGTATCAGGAACTAGTGCCGCGAGGCTTGGGAGTTCGAGTCTCCCCACCTGTACTTAGGCAAAAGCTCTTCAGAAATGAAGGGCTTTTTTTACTTTTTGTTTATGATAAGCTGAGACGAGAAGTTTATGCCTCCGGAGGCGGGAAGTCTCCCCACCTGTATCAAAATAAAACCCTCTTATAAGGAGGGTTTATGTTTTAAACTGTATTGTGGAATGAGGAAATTGAATCCTCTTTTTGATGTAATGTTGTATGATCTGTTCTGAAAACCGTTTAGGAGAAAAATCCGAAAGCCGCAAGGATTAAACAAATGACAACAGAAGCCAAAATAACAACAAGTACCGCTACCATAGCGATTAAAAAGCCATTTAGCATTTTAGTACCAAAGGTAATCTGTTCTTCCATGGTTCAGGTTCTTTAACGAAATATACAAAAAAAGACTAAAATAATCCTTTTCACAGGTCACAAATTGGATAAAAACGGCGGGCCTATTGCATTTTAAAGATGTGCGGTTAAAATTTTCGACAAAGAGTAGGATCTGCCCGGCCTCATGCTTTTTGAGGGCTTAATTTTTTGCTGAGTTCCTCCAGAGAGACCCCTTTGGTTTCGGGCATCATAAAAATCACAAACAGCAACTGAAGAACCATCATGCCGGCAAAAATGCTGAAGACTACACCTGGACCGATGCTACTGAACAAGAAAGGAATAGATGACGGGATGATCGCGGCTAATACCCAGTGAACCGAAGAGCCAAAACTCTGTCCATAGCCCCTGAGATGATTGGGGAAGATCTCTGAAATAAATACCCAGATCACCGAACCTTGCCCTATGGCATGAGCGGCGATAAAAACAAAGAGGAATGAAGCTACTGCCAGCCCTTCCCATTCAAAAAAGAAAGCACATGCAACCAAAGTGAGTGAAACTATATACCCTACCGAACCAATGTACATCAATTGTTTTCTTCCCATACGGTCTATGAGATAAATGCCAATTAATGTAAAGATCATATTGGTAACACCGATACCAATACTACTCAACAAGGCCGTGCTGGCTCCAAGGCCTGCTTCTTCTAGAATTCTTGGGGCGTAGTACAGGAAGGCATTAATTCCCGATAACTGATTGAAGAATGCCAAGAGGAATGCCAGTATCAAAGGAAAGCGGTATTTTTTAATAAAGATGTTTTCCCCCGAGATCACGTTCATACTTTCCACTTTGATTTCCTCCAGGAGCTTGTCAGTGTCAAGATGGGGACTGATACTTTTAAATACGTTTCTCGCCTCTTCAAAACGAGATTTGCTGAGGAGCCATCGCGGACTTTTTGGAATACCCAAGGCCATCACGGTGTAGATCGCAGCTGGGATAGCTTCAACTCCCACCATCCACCTCCAGGCATTATTCTCGATATTGCTGAGCAGGTAGTTGGAAAAGAAGGCGATCAGAATGCCGAAAACAATATTGAATTGGTACAAGCCCACAAGTTTACCCCTGTCTTTGGCAGGTGCGATCTCAGAGATATATGAGGGAGCCGCAACGGTAGAAGCGCCTACCCCCAATCCGCCTATAAACCTGAAAACGGCAAACGTCACAGGATCGTTGGCAAAGGCCGATCCTAAGGCCGAGACCGTGTAAAGGACACCTATCCAGATCAAGGTTTTTTTTCTTCCCAGCGAATTAGTCGGAATACCTCCGAGCAAAGCGCCCACTACGGTTCCCCACAAGGCCATTCCGATAACCACTATGCCATGGAAGCTATCTGATGATTGCCAAATTGCCTGGAGCGACTTTTCAGCTCCTGAAATTACTACAGTGTCAAATCCAAATAGAAATCCAGCCAGGGCAGCGGTAACAGAAAAGCGCAGAATTTTGCGATCCATAAAGGGTGGGTTTGATGTAAATCTAAGGAAATTTTACGCTCAGCCTCATTATTCTTATGGTTAGCCTCAGATATTTAGATGAGAAGTAATATAAGTAAGGATCTTTTCAGTAGCACCCTTCTGAGCAGTTACATAGTCCGAATTAATGACACCCTGTTTCTCCCTCGCCTGCTCATTATCAAAAAGTTGCTTCAACTCACCGATAAAAGCTTCTCCGTTTTCTACAACGGAAATTCCTCCCAGTTCCACCAGATCTTCTGCTTCCTTAAAACCTTGATATTGTGGTCCTGTAAATACCGGGATACCAAAAACAGCGGGCTCAAGGGTGTTGTGCAGGCCCGTGGCAAATCCGCCTCCTACATAAGCGATATCCGCATAGGAATACACCCTGGTAAGTAAACCAACCGTATCGAGAATGAGAAATTGAGCAGAGGAGAGATCGGCCTTTTGGATTTGGGAATAAAACAAACTCTTCCCCGGGAGGGATTTCTGCAAGGCCTGAAGATGGTCTTCTTTAATATCGTGCGGGGCGATGACTATTTTGACATGCTCTGGAATTTTATCTGCCTGTTGAGTCAGAAGCGCTTCATCTTCAGGCCAGGTGCTTCCCATCACAAGACATAGCTTATCCGCTTTAAAATCATTCATAAAATCCAATGAATTGTCCCGTTTCAGAATTTCAGATACCCTGTCAAAACGGGTGTCACCGGAAACGGAAACCTCCTCAAGGCCAATACCCTTCAATAAGGTTTTTGAATTTTTATCCTGCACGAAGTAATGGAAGAACTGCCCTAATGCCTGTCTCATAAATTTCCCATACCATTTAAAATAGATCTGCTCAGCGTTAAACCTTCCTGAGATCAGGAGGGCGGGTATCTTTCGCTTTTGTAGTTCCTTGAGATAATTTGGCCATATTTCGTATTTCACGAACAAGGCCAGAACCGGTTGCACTCGATTCAGGAACGTATTTACTCCATCATTGGTATCCATGGGTAGATAGGTGATCAGGTCAGCTTCTTCAGAGTGCTTTTTTACTTCGTATCCTGAGGGAGAAAAAAAAGTCACCAGAATTTTGTGATTGGGATAGGCGTTCCTAATACCCTTAATGACAGGAAGCCCCTGCTCAAATTCTCCGAGAGACGCAGTGTGTACCCAAATATACTTGTCTTCTTCCCTGATATTATCCTGTAGAAAACCTAAAACACCTTTTCTACCCTCGACAAAAAGGCGCAATTTGGGTTTGAAGATAGCTGCAATTTTCAGCCCTTGCCAGGTAATAAGAATGAGAAGATTGTACAGGAAATACACCGAGGATTCATTTGTCGCTAAAATACGCTTCTTTGGGAAATTACATTGGTCACCGTTCCTTAATTTTGTAATATTGCGACCATAGTTTCAGGGTATGAAAAAAATACAAATGGTTGACCTTGTAGGTCAATATCAGGAGATTAAAGAAGAAGTCAATATAGGAGTTCAGCAGGTAATGGATACGGCAGCCTTTATCAATGGCCCCGAAGTTCACGGATTTCAAAAGGAACTCGAAGCGTATCTGGGAATTAAACACGTTATACCCTGTGCCAACGGGACAGATGCTTTGCAAATTGCCATGATGGGGCTGCGACTTAAGCCCGGGGATGAGGTGATCACTGCAGATTTTACCTTTGCAGCCACAGTTGAGGTCATTGCCTTACTTGGCCTGACTCCGGTACTGGTTGATGTAGATCCTGAGACTTACAATATTGATCCTGAGGCTGTTGAAAAAGCCATCACCCCCAAAACAAAGGCAATTGTACCGGTTCATCTTTTTGGGCAATGCGCCCCAATGGACAGGCTGCTCGAAATTGCTGAAAAGCACAACCTCTTCCTTATTGAAGACAATGCTCAGGCAATAGGTGCCACACATACCTTTAACAATGGGCGTAAAAAGAAAGCGGGAACTATGGGGCACGTGGGTGCCACCTCCTTCTTTCCCTCCAAAAACTTGGGCTGTTATGGTGACGGTGGAGCCATATTTACAGATGACGACGATCTCGCTCACTTTATAAGAGGTATTGTCAACCACGGGATGTACGAGCGATATCACCATGATGTGATCGGTGTTAATTCCCGCCTCGATTCTATACAGGCGGTAGTCTTAAGGGCAAAATTATCCAGACTCGACACCTATTGCGACAAAAGGCGCGAGGCAGCAAGAAAGTACAATCTGGCTTTTCGCGCTGCAGCTGATATCGTCCTTCCTAAGACAGTAAATAACTGCGGTATGATTTGCGATACCTGTGACTGTCACGTATTTCATCAGTATACACTTCGTATTACCAATGGAAAAAGAGACGCGCTGGCTGCTCATCTATCTGAAAAAGGTATCCCGTTCGGCATCTACTATCCAATTCCGCTGCACAAACAAAAGGCCTATGAAGATTCACGCTATAGGGAAGAAGATTTCCCGGTTACCAAACAGCTGGTGAAAGAGGTCATCTCCCTGCCTATGCATACAGAATTGGACGAGGAACAAATCGCCTTTATCACAACAACCATCCTAGATTTTATTTAAGTAAATATGAAGATATTAGTTACCGGAGGACTTGGGTTTATTGGCTCACATACCGTGGTTGAGTTACAGAATGAGGGATACGAAGTGGTGATCATTGATAACTGCTCCAATGCATCGGAAGACGTACTCGACGGTATCATGAAAATCACCGGGAAAAAGCCGGAGTTTGAAAAATTAGATCTGCGCAACAAGGTTGATGTTCTCGACTTTTTTTCGAGGCATAAGGATATAGAAGGTGTCATTCATTTTGCAGCTTCCAAGGCTGTTGGAGAGAGCGTAGAAAAACCCTTGTTGTATTACGAAAACAACCTTTCTACCCTGGTCTATTTATTGCAACAGCTATCCGCCAAAAACAAGGCTCATTTTATCTTTAGCTCCTCCTGTACGGTTTACGGCCAGGCTGATGAAATGCCCATTACGGAAAATGCGCCGGTAAAACCTGCTGAATCTCCTTATGGCAATACCAAACAAATAGGGGAGGAGATCATGAGGGATAGTTGTAAGGTACTTCCAAAGTTACAGGCAATTTCCCTCAGGTACTTTAATCCTATGGGGGCTCATCCCAGTGGTGAGATTGGCGAATTACCTTTGGGCATTCCGCAAAACCTCGTGCCATTTATCACCCAAACCGGAATTGGTTTACGAGAACAACTCTCGGTCTTTGGCGATGATTATCCAACTGAGGACGGCACCTGTATTCGGGATTATATCCATGTGGTTGACCTGGCGAAAGCCCATGTAGTGGCTTTAAAACGCCTGCTCAACGGGAAAAATGAAAATAACTACGAGGTGTTTAACGTGGGAACAGGCACCGGAAGTTCTGTTCTCGAGGTAATCAATAGTTTTGAAAGAGTTTCAGGGGAGAAACTGAATTACAAAATTGTAGGTCGCAGACCAGGGGATGTCATCAGCGCCTACGCCGATACTTCAAGAGCAAATCGTGTTCTTGGCTGGAAAGCGGAGTCAACACTTGATGATGCGATGCGCTCCGCATGGCTTTGGGAGAAAAAAATACGAGCTTAAGTAAGCCTAATTTAGGGTCGGGAGATCCAGGATGTGCCCACAGTCGTAAATAGGATATGGCTAAGGAGTATCAGAATAGTTTGGAGTTGCTTCAATTGGCAGCATCCAGGGCATTATATCAAAAGCTTGTACTTCAGATTAAGAAAGATTTTACCCTGGCCAACATCGAATTCAACCCTTCCGAGGACATTGCCCCTTTAGATCTGAAGGTCGCACTCAAAGAAAAAATTTACATCCTCTTGCTCGAACGATTTTCTGACTATCTCAATTTGCTGTACATCGTCGATGTACCTGAAAAGGCCATTTCATCGATGGATGCTCAGGATGTTGTTGAGCGGGCGGAAGCAGTCTGCTTTCTTATACTCAAAAGAGAATGGCAAAAGGTATGGCTCAGGCATTCGTATGGAAAGAACTAATCCTACCTTTAAAAAAACACCCGAATAAATGGCATCCATGGGTCTGCGTACAGGCTTTTGTCCTCATCGTATAAGATGTCGTATCGCAAGCCAAAAGTAACCGGCCCCGAAGTGTATCCAACGCCCAGGAAGAGCACGGGCAGCCAGTAATTTTCTCTGAGTTCTGGGAATGCAGAACCAAAACTACGGTTAACCCTCAATTGCTCAAATTCGGAAGAGAACTGAAGGGCAGGGATGGGGTTGTAATATCCCAGGATTCCTGCGCCGTATGCCGTGAATTTAGCTTCGCCAAATTTGGCGTAATTGAAGCTGAGATTGCTCCCTATCGCAAAATGCTCGGAAACAGGATAAACAGCAGCCGGTGCCGCCACTATGTTCAACGAATTGTTCCCAAATCCGAGTCCAAAAGATCCGCCGTAGCGCAGCTCGCTCCAGAAGGAAGAGCCGGGATACCTACCCTGGGCATAACAACCCAAAAGCATAGTGCTGAAAAAGAAGAAAAACAGGAGGTTTTGTATTTTCTTGGCAGCGCTTGTGTTCATGGGTTTAAATTAAGAAATATTAGAACGTATCATCCTCAGAGATAGTATTAAATATTGTATTTTTGATTAATTTTTACAACGGTAAGAGTAACCATCATCTATGGATAAATATTCATTTTTAAATGCGGCTCACACGTCCTTTTTTTCGGACATGTACAATAGATACCTCACCCATCCCGACAGTGTGGAACCCAGTTGGAGGGCATTCTTCCAGGGTTTTGATTTTGGAATGGAAAGCGCCTTGGACGAGATCGGAATCGATACCCAATCAGGAACGGCTATATTATCAAACGGACAAACGGTAGACATCCCCGAAACGCTACAGAAAGAGTTTCAGGTGGTTCGACTAATAGACGGATACAGGAGTAGAGGACATTTATTTACAGCTACCAACCCGGTAAGGGCGAGGAGGAAGTATTCTCCTACCCTCGAGATTGGGAATTTTGGCCTGGAAGAGGCCGACCTCGAAACCGTTTTCAATGCAGGAGAAATCATAGGCATAGGTTCCAACACACTTAAAAATATTATCAGCCATCTCCAGCAAATCTACTGTGATTCAATTGGGGTTGAGTATATGTATATACGCAGTCCGGAACGCGTGGAATGGATTCAGGCTTGGTTGAACAGAAATAATAATCATCCCGATTTTGACGACGCACAGAAAAAACATATCCTCAAAAAACTGAATCAGGCTGTTTCCTTCGAAGGATTTTTGCATACGAAATACGTAGGCCAGAAACGATTCTCCCTCGAAGGCAATGAAACTCTGATCCCCGCCGTAGACGCTATTGTTGAAAGAGCATCTACACTGGGGGTAAGGCAGTTTGTTATGGGAATGGCCCACAGGGGCAGGCTAAATGTACTCACCAATATCTTCGGCAAATCAGCAAAGGATATTTTTAGCGAGTTCGATGGGAAAGACTACGAACAGGAGGTATTTGACGGGGATGTAAAATACCATTTGGGCTGGACCTCCGTGCGCAAAACTGACAGCGGGAACAAGATCAATATGAACATTGCTCCCAATCCCTCGCATCTGGAAACAGTTGGAGCCGTTGTGGAGGGAATAACCAGAGCAAAACAAGATGTTCATTTTCCTGAAGACTTTTCGAAAGTGCTCCCAATTGTAGTGCATGGAGATGCCGCAATCGCCGGTCAGGGCATAGCCTATGAATTGGTGCAAATGGCCAATTTGGACGGATACAAAACCAACGGAACTATTCACATAGTAGTCAATAACCAAATCGGTTTTACTACCAATTACCTGGATGGACGATCGTCTACCTACTGTACTGATGTTGGTAAAGTAACTCTTTGTCCGGTTCTCCACGTTAATGCTGATGATGCAGAATGCGTGGTTCACGCTGCACTATTTGCCCTTGAATACCGTATGCGCTTTAAGCGCGATGTCTTTCTCGATCTCCTGGGGTATAGAAAATACGGGCATAACGAAGGGGACGAGCCCCGCTTTACACAGCCTAAACTTTACAAGGCTATTTCCAAACATAAGAATCCCCGTGACATTTACGCTGAAAAGCTTCTAAAGGAAGGGATCATTGATGAAGACTATGTCCGAAATCTGGAACAGGAATACAAAGCTAGTCTGGAGGAAGAACTGGAAGATTCGAGGAAGGAAGAAAAAACCGTTATCACCCCATTTATGGCCGACGAATGGAGTGGATTTGAAAATGTAAGAGAGTGGGAGATGATGGACGAGGTTAACACGACATACGATCGTAAAAAACTCGACCAGATCGCCAAAACCATTACCAGCTTGCCATCGGATAAGAAATTCCTCAGGAAAGTAGAAAAACTGGTCGCCGATCGCAAGAAAATGTATTTTGAGACGGATAAACTCGATTGGGCCATGGGAGAACTCCTGGCCTACGGTTCATTGCTGGAAGAAGGTTATGGCGTTAGGATGAGTGGCCAGGACGTTGAGCGAGGAACTTTCTCTCACAGACATGCCGTGATGAAGGTAGAAGAAAGTGAAGAAGAGGTATTGCTGCTCAACCATATTTCCAAAGAGCAGGGACAGTTTCAGATCTACAATTCTCTCTTATCAGAATACGGAGTTGTTGGGTTCGACTATGGATATGCAATGGCCAGCCCCAATACCCTTACGATCTGGGAAGCGCAGTTCGGTGATTTCAGTAATGGCGCACAGATCATGATAGACCAATATATCTCTGCGGCTGAAGATAAATGGAAGCTTCAGAACGGTTTGGTAATGTTATTACCCCATGGATATGAAGGACAGGGTGCAGAGCATTCTTCGGCAAGGATGGAGCGTTATCTCCAGCTTTGTGCCAGGGACAATATGTATGTGGCTGATGTAACTACCCCTGCAAATATGTTCCACTTGTTAAGGAGGCAGATGAAAAGTAATTTCAGAAAGCCGCTCATCGTCTTTACTCCAAAAAGCCTTTTACGTCATCCCAAGGCCGTATCAACAGTGGAAGAGATGACCAATGGCAGCTTTAAGGAAGTAATTGACGATGAAACAGTAAAGGCTGATAAGGTAAAATCCCTGGTGTTTTGTACCGGGAAATTCTACTACGATCTATTGGCACAACGAGAGGAACTGAAGAGAGATGATGTTGCCTTAGTGCGTATTGAACAGTTATTTCCTCTGCCTTCAGATCAAATGAAGGCGATCATCAAGAAATACAGTAAGGCGGAAGAAGTAGTTTGGGCTCAGGAGGAACCCAGGAACATGGGAGCATGGTCTCATTTAATGATGCATTTCAGCGACTCACGGAATTTCAGGGTAGCTTCCAGAAGATTTTATGCCTCTCCTGCTGCAGGAAGTTCTGTACGTTCAAAGATGAGACACCAACAAGTTTTAGACTATGTCTTTGATAAGAGCAAGGATAATATGACACGCCCGGCGGTAAAAAAATAACCATGAGGAAGTTACTTTGCTTGTTGCTATTTTGTTCAGGACTTGCTTTTTCGCAGACTGAAATGCCACAATATTCAATGGTTATTGGACAGCTGGCCAATCTGTACAATGCCCAGGATTATCAGGGTATTTACGAGCTCTACGATGTGAATATGAAAAAGGCCCTCACCCCTGAGGAGAACAAGCAATTCTTTGAACAGAATGTCAATCGAATCATGGGTAATATTAATGAGTGGGAGTTCATCGGATTCCAAAGGGGTGCGCACGTTTACCGAACATCTTTCGACAAGGCCTTGTCCGACATTATGATCACCCTTAGCGGGCAGAACAACAAGATCAACGGGTTTTACATCGCCCCGCCAAGACCAGTTGGCATTCCTGTTTTAGAAAGAAATACCAGCAGAATGATATTGCCATTCCGGGAAGAGGTATTTGTTTACTGGGGCGGAACAACCCTGGAACAAAACTATCATTTGGCAGAACTGTCTCAACAGTATGCCTATGATCTGTTAATGGTGAAGGATGGACGTTCATATCAGGGAGATGCCGGGGTGAATGAGAATTACTTTGTATTCGGGAAGGAGATTATTGCCCCCTGTGATGGCAGAGTAGTACTTGTTATCGATGGAGTCCCCGATAATGAACCAGGGATCATGAATAAGGAGCAACTAACAGGCAATACCATAGTATTGCAAACCGACTTAAATGAATATATCCTCTTTGCACATTTGCAGGAAGGATCACTGCAGGTTGAAGAAGGAGAAGAAGTTCGGCAGGGTGAAGTTCTTGCGCGCTGTGGGAATTCGGGTAATTCGACAGAGCCTCATTTGCATCTGAGCCTTCAGAACACGATCAATATGGAGGACGCAGTCGGCGCAAAATTATTTTTTGATCAGATCATGGTCAATGGAGAAATAAAAACGGATTACCTTCCCGTAAAAGAAGATTTTATTAGAAATTTGAATTAACCAATTCATTATAAAAACAGAACGCATGATTTTAGAAATGAAAGTTCCCTCTCCGGGAGAATCCATAACCGAGGTTGAGATTGCCGAGTGGTTGGTGAAAGACGGCGATTATGTAGAAAAGGATCAGGCAATAGCCGAAGTGGATTCAGACAAAGCAACTCTGGAACTCCCTGCTGAAGAAAGTGGAACTATAACACTTAAGGCAGAAGAAGGAGATGCAGTTGCTGTTGGTGAAGTTGTTTGCCTTATTGACACTAGTGCCTCCAAGCCGGAAGGCAATGACAAGGCCAAGAAGGAAACTAAGGAAGATAAAAAAGGGGAAGAAGCTCAAGCTGTGAAATCGGAAACCGCTAAAGAGACTAAATTTCCCGAACCTGCGAAGACCTATGCCAGTGGAACTCCATCTCCCGCTGCAAAAAAGATCCTCGATGAGAAAGACATACCTTCTTCCTCTGTAAAAGGAACTGGCAAGGACGGAAGAATTACCAAGGAAGACGCCATGAATGCAGTGCCTTCTATGGGCACGCCTACCGGAGGCAAAAGGGGAGAGTCGCGTTCTAAACTTTCCATGCTCAGACGCAAGGTGGCTGAAAGATTAGTGTCAGCCAAAAATGAGACGGCCATGCTCACTACCTTTAACGAAGTAGACATGTCTGCAATTTTCAGCCTCAGAACCAGCTATAAAGAAGAATTTAAAGAAACCCATGGCGTAAGTCTCGGCTTTATGTCTTTTTTCACCAAAGCCGTGATTCGCGCCCTTCAATTATTTCCCGCAGTTAATTCTATGATTGACGGGAAGGAAATGATCACATATGATTTTTGTGATATAAGTATAGCCGTATCCGGACCTAAAGGTCTTATGGTACCTGTGATCCGAAACGCAGAGAACCTCACTTTCAGAGGTATTGAGGCCGAAGTAAAACGTCTGGCAATACGTGCACGTGAGGGGCAAATTACTGTAGATGAAATGACCGGAGGAACCTTTACTATTTCTAACGGGGGAGTATTCGGATCTATGTTGTCTACCCCAATAATCAATCCTCCGCAAAGTGGAATTCTCGGGATGCACAATATCGTGGAAAGGCCTGTGGTTAAAAATGGGGAAATCGCCATTGCACCTGTTATGTATCTGGCACTCTCCTACGATCACAGAATTATCGACGGTAAGGAATCTGTCAGCTTTCTGGTTGCAGTAAAAGAAGCGCTGGAGAATCCTGAAGAACACCTGATGAACGGGGATGTAAAAAAAGCCCTGGAATTGTAAGAATCAAATGACCTATAATTAAAAACGCTCCTCAGGAGCGTTTTTTCTTTTTCAGGTACAGGGAGCTTGTATCGTAATCGATCACAGCCTTGCCTTTTTGTAAAACGTCCGCTCCGATGATTCCATCTACCGGGAGTGCATCGTGGGAGGTTAGTGCCTCGTTAATATGCTGTAGATTAAAAAGGATGAACTTAACTTTCTTCTTTTTCCAGTCGCCTATTTTCAGGGTATTTTTTGTTGAAAGTTGGGTTTCCATATTCGTAGCTCCTGCACCGGCAGCCTTTACTTCGGAAGCCTTGGAAATTAATTTAAAATGCTCAATTTTATCGAGTCCCACGCAGGAATTAGAGGCACCGGTATCCAAAATAAATCTCCCGCTTATCCCGTTTATCTCGGCCATTAGTTCGAGATGATGCGTGGCGGTAAGTGTCAAGGGAATGGCGATGTACTTCCTTTTTTTTAAATATTTCTTTAATGACACCATTAAAATGATTTTTGCTAAAGATAGTCCTATTTTTGCCATATGATGATCACAGATACACATACCCATTTGTACAGTGAGGCTTTTGATGAAGACCGAAATGAGCTGATACAAAGCGCGATCGAGCAGGGAATAGGTCGGTTTTTTATTCCAGCCATAGATTCAGCCTACACAGATTCAATGCTACAATTGGAAAGAGATTTTCCAGATCACGTTTATCTGATGATGGGCTTGCACCCCACCCATGTCAAGGAGAACTATACCGAGGAGCTGGCTCATGTAGAAGCAATGCTCTCTAAAAGGAAATTTTGCGCAGTAGGGGAGATCGGAATCGATCTGTACTGGGACAAGACCTATTTTAATGAGCAGCGACTAGCTTTTAAAAAACAGATCGCCCTTGCCAAATCCATGGGGCTGCCCATTGTCATCCATTGCCGTGAATCATTTGAAGAAATCTTTGAAGTGCTGGAGGAAGAAAAGGACGAATCACTCTTCGGGATTTTCCACTGTTTTACCGGCACCTATGAACAAGCCCTTAAAGCCATAGGTTATAATATGAAATTGGGAATTGGCGGGGTAGTCACTTTTAAAAATGGAAAGATTGATAAATTCCTGGATCGTATCCACCTGGAACACCTGGTGTTGGAAACGGACGCACCCTATTTAGCACCCGCCCCTTACCGGGGAAAGAGGAATGTACCCTCATATCTGATGGAGGTATTAAATAAACTTTCGGATATTTACCAGATTCCTGTTGAAGAAGTGGCCAGAATTACAACGGAGAATTCTAAAAAAGTATTCGGGATATAGGCGGGAAATAAAACCTCAATTCAATTAAGATAAGGGACAAGATGTCAACTCAGCACAATCCAAGTAAGATTTTACTCATCTATACAGGTGGAACTATTGGAATGGTTAAGGATTACGACTCCGGTGCTCTCAGGGCATTCAATTTCAAAAAACTCGTTAACAATATCCCGGAATTGGGACAGCTTGATTGTGCAATTGACAGTGTTTCTTTTAAAGTACCTATCGATTCATCCAACATGAATCCTTCACATTGGGTGACCATAGCCGGACTTATTGAAAAGCATTACGCGAACTATGATGGATTCGTTGTGCTTCACGGAAGTGATACCATGAGTTACACTTCTTCGGCCTTGAGCTATATGCTCGAAAATTTGGCTAAGCCTGTAATTTTTACAGGATCTCAATTACCCATAGGTGATTTGCGTACCGATGCCAAAGAGAACCTTATTACATCTATACAGATTGCCGCCTTAAAGGAAGATGGCATGCCCGTGGTTAAGGAAGTCGGACTTTATTTCGAAAATCAGTTGTTTAGAGCAAATCGGACCACCAAGATCAATGCCGAGCACTTTGATGCCTTTGCTTCTCTGAATTATCCTATACTGGCGGAGTCGGGTGTTCATTTAAAAGTATACAGTGAGAATCTCTGGCAGCAAAAGAAAAACAAGCCATTGAAAGTCCATAAGAAATTAGACGACCGGGTGGCTATCTTGAAATTATTCCCAGGATTTAATCGGGATTTGCTTCGTGGGGTCTTGGGGATTTCTCATTTAAAGGCCCTTGTTTTAGAGACCTATGGCGCGGGAAATGCACCTACAGAATCCTGGTTGTTAGAGGATTTGAAACAGGCTATTGATGGCGGACTTTACATTGTTAATGTAACTCAATGCTCTGGAGGGAGCGTGATTATGGGGCAGTATGAAACAAGCAGGGAACTGGAAAAGATGTCGATGATCAACGGACGCGACATTACGACAGAAGCTGCAATTACCAAACTGATGTACTTGCTCGGCAACGATGTATCAGGAAAATCATTCAGCACAATTTTTGAGACTTCTCTCAGGGGAGAAATGACCTAAATTTTAAGGCGTAAAATTTTACAGATCAGTAAATTTTTTGTTTCTTGAGCGCCCGTTAATTCGGATAAATAGAGAGGTGGCCGAGTGGTCGAAGGCGCACGCCTGGAAAGTGTGTATACACCAAAAGTGTATCGAGGGTTCGAATCCCTTCCTCTCTGCGAAGACATTTGCGAAAGAAGAATTTTGTCGAAGCTTGCTTCAGCAAAATTACGATTGAGCAAATGGATTTCTGCGCAGCAGAAAAGTTCATGAATGTATTGCCAGCATACCATTTTGGGAAGCAGGAGCGCAGCGACTGAATCCTATAGCTGATGGAGCAAATGGATTTCTGCGCAGCAGAAAAGTTCATGAATGTATTGCCAGCATACCATTTTGGGAAGCAGGAGCGCAGCGACTGAATCCTATAGCTGATGGAGCAAATGGATTTCTGCGCAGCAGAAAAGTTCATGAATGTATTGCCAGCATACCATTTTGGGAAGCAGGAGCGCAGCGACTGAATCCTATAGCTGATGGAGCAAATGGATTTCTGCGCAGCAGAAAAGTTCATGAATGTATTGCCAGCATACCATTATGGGAAGCAGGAGCGCAGCGACTGAATCCTACAGCTGATGGAGCAAATGGATTTCTGCGCAGCAGAAAAGTTCATGAATGTATTGGCAGTATACAATTTTTTGAAGCATGAGACGATCGAGTAAATCTCTGTCTATCTGCTGCTCACGTTTATATTGTTTAATGATGAGTTACAAAAATTAGGAATTCTAATTTTTCCACTTATATTTGTCAAGATGACAATAAACTAACGTTTTATCGATTCTTAACGCAAGACTTTTAATAATTAATTGTTTATTTTTAATATCTTTAAATCCTATTAACTAACTAAATTCAAGTTGAACAAAATGAAAAGATTATTCTCGATCCTGGCTATGGCTGGGCTATTTGTCCTAAGTACAAATACGGTAAGCGCAAAAGCGAATGCAATGGTTTCTAATCTGTCTGCAACTGTTGCAACCGCAGTATTGACGATTCAGGAAACGCCAGCTGAAGAGATGGTGGAAGATTCCGAGAAAGGCTTCACTCAGGTCTTGAAGGAGCAATTTATTCAGGGGGGTGCCGGATTTATGGGCATTGTTCTCCTGTGTTTAATTCTCGGTCTGGCAGTGGCTATTGAAAGGATTATTTATCTCAATATGGCCAGCACAAACACAGATAAATTAAAACAACAGGTGGAAGATGCTTTGGCTTCCGGAGGCGTTGAAGCCGCTAAGGAAGTTTGCCGGAACACAAGAGGTCCAGTTGCCTCAATCTACTATCAGGGGCTCGATAGGGCCGGTGAAGGTGTTGAATCTGCCGAAAAGGCTGTTGTAGCCTACGGAGGTGTTCAAATGGGTCAATTAGAGAAAAACGTATCCTGGTTATCATTATTTATCGCTATTGCACCTATGCTTGGGTTCATGGGAACGGTAATTGGTATGATCCAGGCCTTCCAGAAAATTAGCGCCGTGGGTAACTTAAGTGCCTCGCTTATCGCAGGTGATATTCAGGTGGCATTATTAACAACAGTATTTGGACTTATTACTGCGATCATTCTTCAGATTTTCTACAACTACATCATCGCTAAGATCGATGGTATTGTTAATGATATGGAAGATTCTTCGATCACGCTGATCGACATGTTGGTAGATCACAAAAAATAATAAGACCCTAAATACAAGAGATTATGAATAAAATTGTAAAAATAGTATTGGCTGTTTTGGGTCTTATCTCTGCAGTGCTTTGGTATCAATTGCCAGGGCGGGATGAGCCTGCTTCCATTGCTGTAGATAGCATGGCCATCACAGGGATGTTTACCATTACCTATATCTTGCTGGCTGTAGCTGTGGTAGTGAGTTTAGTTTTTACCCTCGTCAACCTGTTCGCTCATCCCCAGAAATTAAAGAAGACTCTGATAACTATCGGAATGTTTCTTATTGTTTTGGGCTTCGCCTGGGCTATATCCTCAGGAACTGATGTGAATCTGGATGAAATGGCCAGAAGAGGTATCCCTACGACAGAAGCTACCGTTAAGAATATTGGTACAGGATTGAATCTATTTTTCCTGTTGGTGATAATCGCCGTAGTTTCTATGCTATGGGGAGGAATTAAAAAGATGACTAATAAATAATAAATCTTAAGCTATGTCTAGAAGAGGAGGACCACCAGAAGTAAATGCAGGCTCGATGGCAGACATTGCCTTTTTACTGCTTATCTTTTTCCTGGTAACGACCACTATAGAAACTGATGCGGGACTAGACCGGATGCTGCCACCTATGGAGCCGCCGGAAGATAATGTTGTGATCAAACAGAAGAATATCTTCACGGTGAATATCAATAAAAGTGGACAATTACTGGTTGAAGAGGAATTGACAAATCTCAAGGACCTGCGCTCAAAAGCGATGGCTTTTCTTGACAACGGTGGAGATGGAACTTGCAATTATTGTAAAGGACGCAAAGACGAGTCTTCTTCTGATAACCCTTCTAAAGCAATTATCTCCCTGAAAAATGACAGGGAGACCAAATACGGAACCTATATTACTGTTCAAAATGAATTGGTAGGGGCCTATAACGAGCTGAGGAATAGAGAGGCACAGCGCTTGTACGGTAGAGATTTTACGGATATGGAAGCAGAATTCCTTAATCCGGAAACGCCCTCGAGCATAAGGGATGACCTGAAAGAGAAAGTTAAGAGGGTTCAGGATTTATTCCCTCAAAAGCTCTCTGAAGCAGAAACCTCTACCTCAAACTAATTTAAGGAACACTAGATTATGGCTAAATTCACAAAGAAAAAAGACGGGGATCTTCCAGCTGTTTCAACAGCTTCCCTTCCTGATATTGTATTTATGCTCTTGTTCTTTTTCATGACAGTAACTACCATGAAAGATAGTTCGCTTATGGTAGAAAACGTACTGCCAAATGCGAGTGAGGTAAAGAAGTTGGAAAAGAAAGACAGGGTATTATATATTTATGTGGGAACACCTACGAGAGATTATCAGAAGGTGTTTGGAACTGAACCTAAGATTCAGCTCAATGATAAGTTTGCCAATGTTACTGATGTTGGTGACTTTATCCTAGAAGAAAGAGCAAAGAAACCACAGGAATTACAAAATGTTTTAACCACCGCTTTAAAAGTGGATAAGAATGCCAGTATGGGTGTTATATCCGATATAAAGTTGGAATTGAGAAAGGTAAATGCCTTAAAGGTAAACTATACTACCTACGAAGGGGATGCCTTTAGAAACATTCAGTAATATTCTGAAGGAAAACAAATTGAAACGCTCCACTTTTTAGGAGCGTTTTTTTATTTGCGTTCATGTCAATTTCCGTAAATATTCTACCTTTAGTTTCATGCGAGACTGCTTAATTACCTTAATTGCATTTCTGCTGATCTTACCATTAGTAGCACAGGATACTTCACCGGAGGTAGATTCTGAGTATCTCGAGGATCAATTTTATGTCGGACTTACATATAATTTCATTCTTAATAAACCCGAGGTAGTCAATCAGCAAAATCTGTCCTACGGCTTGCAAATGGGCTTTATAAAAGACCTGCCTCTTAACCCGGGGAGAACTACAGGCCTCGGAATTGGTATAGGCTACGCCGTTAATTCCTACTACACCAATTTACAGGTGAGTGAGGTAGTCGACGGCTTTGAATACAGTTTACTGGAGAGTGATCTCGATACAAAACGAAACAAGGTAGAAACCCATCTGATAGAGTTTCCGATGGAAATTCGATTTCGAAATTCTACGCCCACCGAATACAAATTCTGGCGTTTCTATGCCGGAGCAAAATTGGGATATGTCGTTGGGGCTCGGGCTAAAACCGTCACCAATGATAATAAGAATTCCTTTTATGTAACCGATATTGAAAACTTCAGATATGGGTTAACCGCCAATTTTGGATATAACACCTTTAATATCCATATTTACTACGCACTCAATAATCTATTTAATGAAGGTTTGCAACTCAACTCAGGTGAAGACCTCACCTTTACACCACTGAGAATCGGGCTCATTTTTTATATCCTTTAAGAAGAGTCCTCTATCCTTATAACCAGAATTTCAACGTGAGGAGTTGCGATACAACACCCACTAAAAATCCGATCAAAAGCTCCGATCTGCTGTGTGCTTTTAAAAACAGTCTTGATGAGGCAACAAGACCTGAGGCAAAGAACATAAGACTAATAGCCACAACGATATTGCGTTCAAAATGAATGCTCAGCGCTATTAAAAACATTAGAATACTTCCCATCCCCATCATGTGCAGGCTGGTTTTAAAGGGAATAATTAGCAGTAGCAAACAGGTACTGGTTGCAGCTATTAGGCCTAAAAAGAAAAAGTAAAGTTCGAGTGTATAATGGTCAGGGATCACTTTTAAGAGGATCATCAACAAAAGGATAAGACTGATCATCAAAGGATACTTGCGTTCTTCCGGCCTCGACAGGAAAATGGTCTGAACAATGCCAAGATTCTTTAGGATAAAAAAACTGAGAATAGGAATTATTATGGTTAGGATAAAAATAGGCAGGATATTTCCGCTTCTCATTTCCAGGGTAGTATACTTCGGTGTAATCAAAAAGTAGGAAACGGTTCCTGCAAGGGGTACAAAGATGGGGTGGAAGATATAAGATACCAATTTAGAGAGAAAACGCATCAGATCTCCTTCCTTAATCGGGCTACTGGAATTCCCAGCTGTTCCCTGTATTTAGCTACAGTCCTCCTGGCAATAGGATAGCCCTTTTCCTTTAGAATTTTAGCCAGCTTGTCATCGGTTAACGGCTTGCGTTTGGGCTCTTCCTTAATTACGGTTTCGAGAATTTTTTTGATTTCCCGGGTAGATACGTCCTCACCCTGTTCGTTTTTCATCGATTCCGAAAAATACTCTTTGATAAGCTTGGTACCATAGGGAGTGTCTACGTATTTACTGTTTGCCACTCTTGACACTGTAGAGACATCCATCTCTATGGTGTCGGCGATATCTTTGAGAATCATCGGACGCAGTTTGCGTTCGTCACCTGAAAGAAAATACTCCCGTTGATATTCCATAATGGCGTTCATGGTAATATAAAGGGTTTGTTGACGCTGTCTTATCGCGTCAATGAACCATTTAGCGGCGTCTAGTTTTTGTTTGATAAAAAGAACCGCATCTTTCTGGGATTTAGACCGTTCCTTAGCGCTCTTGTAGCCCTTGAGCATATTGCTGTACTCTTTTGAAACATGAAGTTCCGGAGCATTACGGCTATTCAGGCTTAACTCGAGTTCACCTTCAACAATACGTATGGAGAAATCAGGCACGATGTGCTCAATAATCCGATTATTTCCTGAATAGGATCCACCCGGTTTGGGATTTAATTTTTCGATCTCTGATATGGCATCTCTGAGGTCCTCTTCAGAAATGTTGTGCTTCTGAATGAGTTTCTTGTAATGTTTCTTCGTAAAATGATCGAAGGATTTTTCGAGGATAAGAATTGCAAGGTCAATTGCAGGACTTGGATCTTTTCTTTTCAATTGTATCAGCAGGCATTCGTCCAAGGAACGGGCAGCCACCCCGGGCGGATCGAGATCCTGCACTATATTCAGTACCTTCTCTATGGTTTCCTTATCCGTGTAGATATTCTGTGTAAAGGCCAGATCGTCCATAATATCACTTATCGGCCGTCTGATATATCCGCTTTCGTCTACACTACCTACCAAAAATTCGGCTATAGCCCATTCCTCGTCACTGAGGTAAAAAGTATTTAGCTGATTGATAAGGTATTGATTAAAAGAGATACCTGCCGCATAGGGTACGGATTTCTCTTCCTCATCAGCACTGTAATTGCTGGTTCTGGTTCTATAGTCGGGAATCTCGTCATCACTCAGATAGTCATCAATATTGATGTCCTCCGTATTTATCGTATCGCTATCCTCATCGCTCTGGTAAACGTCTTCAAACTCATCTTCATAAGTATCCTTTTCCTCTTTTCCGGTTTCCAATGCTGGATTCTCTTCCAATTCTTGCTTAAGCCTTTGTTCGAAGGCCTGAGTGGGCAATTGGATTAGCTTCATCAGCTGAATCTGCTGAGGTGAAAGCTTTTGAGAAAGTTTAAATTGTAAGTGTTGCTTTAGCATCGGGGGCTCTAATTCTGGTCACATAAAAGTAACGAATTTACCTTTAGAACTCCGCATTCTGCGGTGTTCTTGGAAACGGAATTACATCCCGGATGTTGCCCATTCCCGTGGCAAATTGCACAAGCCTTTCAAATCCAAGTCCGAATCCACTGTGCACTGCTGTTCCGTATTTCCTGAGGTCGAGATACCACCATAGTTCCTTTTCATCGATTCCAAGGGCTTCGATCTTCTCCAAAAGCACTTCCAATCGCTCTTCCCTTTGGGACCCACCGACAATCTCCCCAATCCCGGGAAATAAGATGTCCATGGCCCTTACGGTTTTACCATCTTCATTAAGACGCATGTAAAAGGCCTTTATTTTGGCGGGGTAATCATAGAGGATTACCGGACACTTAAAGTGTTTTTCCACGAGGAATCGCTCGTGTTCACTTTGAAGGTCTGCACCCCATTCTTCAATGAGATATTGAAATTTTTTCTTTTTGTTAGGCTTACTGTTCTTAAGTATTTCTATGGCTTCGGTATAGGTAATCCTCACGAATTTATTATCGATCACAAATCGGAGCTTATCAAGCAATGAAAGTTCGCTGCGTTCGGCTTGTGGCTTCGTCTTTTCCTCGTCCAGAAGTCTTTTTTCCAGGAAGTTAAGATCCTCGGCACAATGCGCTACAATATACTTGAGTACCTCTTTTATAAAGTCTTCTGCGAGGTCCATATTGTCTTTCAGGTCGTAAAAGGCCATTTCCGGCTCTATCATCCAGAATTCTGCCAGGTGCCTTGAGGTATTTGAATTCTCAGCACGGAAGGTAGGACCAAAAGTATAGACCTTTCCGAGGCCCATGGCATAGGCCTCAGCCTCTAATTGCCCTGATACGGTAAGATTGGTCTCTTTTCCAAAAAAGTCTTCTTTGAAATTCACCTCACCCTCCTCGGTAAGCGGAGTGTTCTTCAGATCCAAAGTGGTAACCCGAAACATTTCTCCGGCACCTTCTGCGTCCGATCCGGTGATGATGGGCGCGTGCATATAATAAAATCCATTTTGCGTAAAATACTGATGAACAGCAAATGACAGGGCAGACCGCACCCTCATTACAGCGGCAAAAGTGTTGGTCCGCACTCTTAAATGCGCTTGTTCGCGCAGAAATTCCATGGAGTGTTTCTTGGGTTGTATAGGGTAAGTCTCGGCATCTGCAGTACCGTGAATATGGAGTTCATTGACTTGTATCTCCACGGCCTGACCTCTTCCCTGACTGGCAACCAACTTCCCTTTAACCTTTAAGGCAGCTCCTGTAGTCACCTGCTTGAGAAGGGCCTCGTCAAAATTTTCAAAGTCGACCACGCATTGAATATTATTCAAGGTCGATCCATCATTTAAAGCAATAAAACGATTACTTCTAAAGGTTTTAACCCATCCGTTGACCTCCACAAGCTGGTCCTGAGGAGTCTCTTTTAATAGCTCTTTGATATTTACCATGGCCGGATAAAACTATTTCTGTTTAGCCCCGCAAAGATAACTCTTTGGGCAAAACTTTATACTCTGAAGCCCCCTATTATTCGACTTCCCGCTTTTAAACATTGATATTCTCGCTCTCGGGCAACTCGTCTTTGGGGAGGATGTCTATCTGTGGTTTTTTCATCACCTCCTTGTTGGCTATACTGCGTTCCAGGGACAAGAGTAAAGAGGGGAGAAGGATGAGGTTAGCGAGCATGGCAAAGAGGAGCGTTGCAGAAACCAAAGCTCCGAGTGCGACTGTCCCACCAAAGCTGCTGAGAACAAAGACAGAGAAGCCAAAGAATAAGACTATTGAAGTGTAGAACATACTCACCCCGGTTTCCCTGAGGGCTGCGTAAACCGATTTTTGAATCTGCCAGTGGTTTGCCGTTAATTCCTGCCGGTACTTAGCCAGAAAATGTATGGTGTCATCTACAGATATCCCAAATGCAATACTAAAGACGAGGATAGTAGAGGGCTTAATGGGTACTCCTACAAATCCCATAACGCCTGCTGTGACGACCAGGGGTAGTAGATTGGGAATCAGGGAGATCACTATCATTCTGAATGAACGAAATAAATAAGCCATAAAAAGAGCTATTAGTCCGATCGCCAGCGTAAGCGATAAAATCAAATTCTTGACCAGGTACTTTGTTCCTTTGAGAAAAAGCAAGGCTTTTCCCGTCATTGAGGTCTTGTAACGATCTTCGGGAAAGATCTTTTCAATGTTCTCGAGCAAACGGGCCTCTATTTCCTCCATACGCTCCGTCTTTACGTCTTTGATAAAGGTGGTGACCCTTGCAATCTGTCCTGTGCTGTCTACAAAATTCTTCAGCAATTGGCCGTCGCCTTCCGACTTCCTGACTACATTCATGATGAAAGTATTCTCTTGTGAAGTGGGCAACTGGTAGTATTTGGGAATTCCATTGTAAAATGCCTGCTTGGAATACTTGACCAATTCAACCACAGAGGTGGGTTTAGAAAGTTCCGGTACTTCCTTGATCCTTTCCCCTAATTCATCAATTTTTCGAAGATTTACAGGTCTGAGCACCCCGTTTTTCCGGTCGGTATCTATGACAATCTCGACGGGCATTATTCCGTCAAATTCTTCTTCAAAAAATCTGATGTCCTTATAAAACTGAGCACTTTTCGGCATATCCTCAATTGGGCTACCGGAAATACGGATCTGATAAATTCCAATGATGCTTGCTACCAACAGCATTACTGATACTACATAAACACCAATTCTCCTTTCCCTGACTATACGCTCCATCCAATTGACGAATGCATCTATCCATCTTTTGTTGAGATGCTTCAAATGCTTTGTTTTAGGAAGCGCCATAAAACTATAGATGATGGGAATGATCAGCAGGGATAGAATAAAAATAAAGACAATGTTGATTGATGCCACGATTCCAAATTCGGTCAGTAGTTTACTGTCCGTAATAATAAAGGTGGCAAAACCTGAAGCCGTAGTTATATTGGTCATCAGTGTAGCGTTCCCAATCTTGGAAATTACCCTTTGAAGGGAAAGGGCTTGGTTACCGTGCTTTTTTACTTCCTGCTGGTATTTGTTGATAAGGAAAATGCAATTGGGGATACCGATAACGATGATTAAAGGAGGGATCAGGGCTGTAAGAACTGTTATTTCATACTGCAGCAAGCCCAGAATCCCAAAGGCCCACATTACCCCAATAATCACAACACACATGGAAATCAATGTGGCGCGAAAACTCCTGAAAAAGAAAAAGAAGATCAATGAAGTAACCACCAGAGCAGCCGTAATAAACATTCCGATCTCATCAATAATGTTCTGGGCATTCATCGTTCGGATATAGGGCATCCCTGAAACCCGCACGTCTAAGCCGGTTTCAGTTTCAAAATTTTGAACGAGAGTTGAAAAATCGTTAAGAATAAAATCCTTCCTCACTGAAGTATTCACGATATCCTTGTCCAGGTAGACAATAGTCCTGATGGTCTCGCTCTCCTTGTTAAATAGCAGCTGATCGTAAAATGGGAGGTTATTAAAAAGGTGGTGTTTTAGGCTATCAATGGTCTGTTGGTTATCAGGCTCCGACTTAAGAAAGGGTTTCAGCACAAATTCTTGCAGTTCATTGTCTTTTACCAGCTCCTTTAAATTATCGGTGGAGATTACGAATTCTACCTCAGGGAAAGCGTCGAGCTGTTTGCTTAAAACGTTCCATCGGTTGAAATGTTCAGGAGTGTAAAGATTGGAATCCCTTATGGCAAGGACGATGGCGTTGCCTTCTTCTCCAAACTGCTTTAAGAATTCTTCGTATTCAAGGTTGATGGGGTGATCATCAGGCAGGAGGTTGGCTTCCGTATTGGAAAACCGCATGTTTTGCCATTGAAAGCCAAAGAATACGGTTATTGCAGCAATGATCACCAGGATCAGGATCCGATTTCTCAGGATGATTCTTGCGGTCGCCGGCCAAAAATTTTGTGAGAGCTTTGCTACCATATTCTTCCTAAAAAGGCCTGGTTGTGATTTTTAAACGGATATTAAAACTTCCCTAGAAGAAGAATAAAACTTACGCAAACCAAGGCTTTTCAAACGCGGTCAAAGGTAGAAAATGCACGGCAGTGTTCCTAGTTTCCCACAGGGAAATACCATAAAGGGTTAATGGATAAAGCGTACATTTATAAATATTGAAAGTGTAATCACAGCAAAGAAATGTCGCAGCATAAAAAATTCTGGAAGTTTGAACGAAAAGTCTACAGAGTACTGATTATTCTGTGTACCATCGTTCTGGTGCTTGCGATAATAGCGATGTACTTTTATGAGAGTAAAGGATCGGAATAGGATTTCGAAATTATACCTTCATGATCTCTGCTTCTTTCAGCTCGAGGATATTGTCAATTTTCGTCACGTAATTATCCGTCAGTTCCTGAATGTCAATGATGGCATTTTTCTCAAGATCCTCTGAGATATCTAGGTTTTTAATTTCTTTATTGGCTTCTTGTCTGGCGCTTCGGACGCTCACTTTGGCATCTTCTGCCTCAGCTTTGGCCTGCTTTACCAACTGCAATCTTCGCTCTTCTGTTAAAGGCGGCACATTTATAATTACAAAATCGCCATTATTCATGGGATTAAATCCGAGATTGGCGTTCATAATAGCGGTCTCGATAACCTGAAGCATACTTTTTTCCCAGGGCTGAACGGAGATCGTTCGAGCGTCAGGGGTATTGATATTGGAGACTTGAGAAAGCGGAGTTTGGGATCCATAATAATCCACCATTACCGATGAGAGCATCGCAGGGCTTGCCTTTCCGGCGCGGATCTTTACCAGTTCCTTTTCCAGGTGCGAAATAGCACCATCCATACTTTCTTTGGCTGAATCTACGACAAAATTAACCTCTTCGTTCATAAACTAAATTTAAAAACAAAGTAACACAATTTTTTGAAAAACTAAAGATTTACAACGGTACCAATATTTTGTCCTGACACGATCTTTAGGAGATTTCCTTTTTTATTCATGTCGAACACCACAATTGGCAATTCATTTTCCTGACTTAAAGTAAAGGCGGTAGTATCCATCACTTTTAATCCTTTTCTCAGCACATCGTTGAACGAGATCTTATCAAACTTAGTTGCCGTTTTGTCTTTTTCCGGATCACTGGTATAAATTCCGTCAACCCGGGTTCCCTTCAGGATAACATCAGCCTCAACCTCAATTGCCCTGAGTACCGCGGCAGAATCTGTTGTAAAATAGGGATTTCCAGTACCTCCACCGAAGATGACTACTCTGCCTTTTTCCAAATGGCGCATGGCACGTCTGCGGATAAAGGGCTCGGCGACCTCGTTGATTTTGATAGCCGACTGAAGTCGGGTCTGTACTCCTTTATCTTCAAGGGCACTCTGAAGTGCAAGGCCATTAATTACTGTCGCCAGCATCCCCATATGATCTCCCTGAACGCGATCCATGCCACTACTGGCGCCTGCCAGACCCCGGAAGATGTTTCCTCCCCCAATGACAATGGCGACCTGAATTCCTTTCTCTACTACTTCTTTGATTTCTTCAGCGTAAACTGAGAGTCGGGCGGGATCAATACCATATTGCTTTTCCCCCATTAAGGCTTCCCCGCTTAGTTTGAGAAGAATTCGTTTGTACGCCATATTTTTAGTGTGATTTGCAGACAAAAATAGTTAAAATATTCGAGGCGTTTCTGTTGGCCTTAGTCGGATTTTCCAGATCTTGTATAATAAATAGACCTTGGATGAATAAAAGCATCTACTTTTTACCCTTTCTTTTGTTGCTCCTGGGATGTGGATAAGGAAATTAAAATTACCCTGATGAGAGATGGAGAATTGATAGAGGTGGAGGGGAAAGCGGGCATACCTATTTATACAGAACGAATACTATTTGAAAAGGAGAATGCCCCGGAAGATATCATTTCCCTGAGGCAAGCTTGGTTAGGAGAATAAAAAAACCGCCTTTGTTCGAAAGGCGGTTTAGTTTGAAAAAATATCTGTTTATCCCAGAGCAACTCTTTCGAATCCTGTTACTTCCAGGTTGGAATCAACAGATTTAACGTATTGAGCTACACTCTTTTTGCTGTCTTTGATAAAATCCTGATTCACCAAAGTATTGTCCTTAAAGAAACGCTTGAGTTTTCCTTGAGCGATCTTGTCCAACATCTCTTCAGGCTTTCCTTCCTGCCTCAACTGATCTTTGGCAATTTCAATTTCTTTGTCGATTGTTTCCTGATCCACTCCGGACTGGTCCAATGCAACAGGATTCATAGCGGCGGCCTGCATAGCAACGTCTTTGGCAGCTACATCTGCTCCATCAACAGCAGCCGATAATCCAACCAAAGTCGCGATCTTATTCCCTGCGTGAATATACGATCCAACAAAGGGAGCAGACAACTTCCTGAATCCACCTATTTCGATCTTTTCTCCGATCACTCCGGTTTGTTCAGTAAGTTTTTCCTGAACGGTAATTCCATTGAAATTCGCCTGAAGGAAAGCATCCTTGTCATTGTATTGAAGAGCTACTTCTGCTAATTCAGTAGCCAGGTTTACAAAAGTCTCATTCTTCGCAACAAAGTCGGTTTCACAATTCAGGGAAATGATTACTCCGGCCGTTTTATCGTCATTCACTTTGGCGATAGCGGCGCCTTCTGAGGAATCTCTGTCGGCCCTTTTTGCGGCGACTTTCTGTCCTTTTTTACGGAGGATCTCGATAGCTTTGTCGAAATCACCCTCGGCTTCTACCAGGGCGTTTTTACAGTCCATCATTCCGGCTCCGGTGGTCTTTCTCAATGTATTTACGTCAGCGGCGGTAATTTTTACCATCATAATATTGTTTTTTGAATTGCCAAAAACTTGACAATCTGTACGTTATTTTAATTTATTCAACTCCGGCTTTGGTGTTGTCTTGCCATTCCTTTAACTCGTCCCATTTACCATCGGCAGCCATCTTTGCCTGCTTTGGCCATGATGCCGGATTCTTTGAGGCATAGCGAGCACCCGCATCCGCCAGGATAGTCTTTAGGTCCTCTTCAGACTTTTCAGCCAACTCTGCAAAAGAGTTGATTCCGGCCTTGTTAAAGACCTCAGAAATTTTTGGACCAATGCCTTCAACTTTTGTCAGATCATCAGCTGCGGCTTTAGTGGCTTTTTTAGGAGCTTCTTTCTTCGGAGCTGCCTCCTTATCATCAGCAACTTTTTCAGCTTTGGGTGCTGCTTTGGCTTTAGGAGCTTTCTCAACTTCTTCCTTTACGGCTTCAGTCTCTTTCTTCTTAGCCTTAGGAGCTTTTGCTTCCTGTCCTTCGCTGGCCGCCTGCTTCTCTGATTTACGCTCAGTTAAGCCCTCTGCAACCGCATTGGTTACATGAGTCATGATGATTTCTATCGATTTTGATGCATCGTCGTTTGAAGGGATAACAAAGTCGATTGGGCGAGGATCAGAATTTGTATCAACCATCGCGAAGATCGGGATGTTCAATTTCTGAGCTTCTTTTACGGCGATGTGCTCACGCATGGTATCGACAATAAAAAGTGCACCAGGAAGTCTGGTCATTTCAGAAATTGATCCGAGGTTCTTTTCGAGCTTCGCACGAAGACGATCAACCTGTAAACGCTCTTTCTTGGATAGGGTGTTAAAAGTACCATCCTTTTTCATCCGGTCAATGGACGCCATCTTTTTCACCGCCTTACGGATGGTGACAAAGTTAGTTAACATTCCACCTGGCCATCTTTCAGTGATGTAGGGCATATTCACATTCGCTACCTTTTCTGCAACGATGTCTTTAGCCTGCTTTTTAGTGGCTACAAATAATATTTTCCTTCCGGATGCAGCAATTTTCTTTAAAGCTTCTGAGGCTTCTTCGAGTTTAGCTGTGGTTTTGTAGAGGTTGATTACATGGATTCCGTTGCGCTCCATATAAATATACGGGGCCATATTGGGATTCCATTTTCTTGTGAGGTGACCGAAGTGTACACCTGCTTCTAAAAGATCTTTTACTTCTGCTTTTTTTGCCATTTTAATTAGTTTACGTTCTTATGAATTAGCAATGGCCGAGTGGTATTCTAAAACAGAACGCCTCAACCATTTAGATGCTAAACTAAATTTTACCAAATCTCGCTTCGGTTATTAAGGATGAAGCGGGGATTCAGAATTTTAATTGTCCCATGACGAGGGACTTTCAATGAACCTGGGTTACTCTATATATGCTCCAATGAGCACGATTAATAATATTATCGTTTTGAGAACTGGAATTTCTTACGGGCTTTCTTCTGTCCGTATTTCTTACGTTCCACCATTCTTGGATCTCTGGTTAAGAGTCCTTCTGGTTTTAAAGTCAGTCTGTGTTCAGCGTCAATTTCACAAAGTGCTCTTGACAATGCAAGTCTGATTGCTTCAGCCTGGCCGGTTATTCCACCTCCGTATACATTGACTTTTACGTCATAGGCATCTTCATTATTGGTAATCGCAAAAGGCTGCTTTACTTTATACTGAAGAGTAGCGG
This sequence comes from Muriicola soli, assembly GCF_004139715.1. GTDB lineage: Bacteria > Bacteroidota > Bacteroidia > Flavobacteriales > Flavobacteriaceae > Muriicola > Muriicola soli. The sequence continues at coordinate 255,441 of NZ_CP035544.1, forward strand.
TTGGAAAGTATTCGGTGAGATCTCGCTTGTTGATTGAAATCGCTCCCTTACCCTTAGAAAGATATACGCGGGCTACAGCCGTTTTCCTTCTGCCAATTTTATGAACTACATCCATTATTTAAGATCGTTAAGATTAATAGTTGTTGGTTTCTGTGCCTCTTGCTGATGTTCAGCTCCTGCATAAACTTTAAGATTTCTGAATAATTCAGCTCCTAATTTATTCTTGGGAAGCATGCCTTTAACAGCTCTTTCTACCACTGAAGCAGGATTTTTTGCTTTCAGTTCTCCAGCAGTCATGGAACGCTGACCACCCGGGTATCCGGTATGTCTTATATAGGTTTTGTCCTCCCATTTATTACCCGACAACTGTATTTTTTCAGCATTTATGATAATCACATTATCCCCACAATCTACGTGAGGAGTGAAGTTGGGTTTGTTCTTTCCTCTCAGAATAATAGCCACTTTAGAAGCTAGTCTTCCGAGCGTTTGTCCATCCGCATCTACCAGCAACCATTGCTTTTGCACGGTAGCTTTATTAGCTGAAACAGTCTTGTAGCTCAATGTATCCACTACGATTTAATTTAAGATTTAAACTTTTCCTTCCCGAATAACGGGCTGCAAATGTACAATTATTAAGTTGAATTACAAATGGTTGTTTTCTACTTTTTCATTTTTTTCTGACTTTTTAATGGCATTTATAAAAGAAAAATCCCAAGCGCAATTCTACATCTATAAAGAGTTGGGCCCATTTAATATACTTTTCCCCTAAAATGTTCGTTTTTAGGAGTAGATAAAACCATATGATTATGAGAAATACTCTTGTACTTTTCTTATTAGGCGGATTAATTATTAGCTCCTGTTCAACGGATAAGGTGGACGGAACCTCTCCTGATGCCATTCTTGGAACCTGGGACCTTACCGCCCTTGATATTGATCAGCAAACAGCTAGTGACGAAGAAGAATTCGGACAGGTAATCCTTAGTGAACTCTCTGCTGAGAATTGTTATTTGGTGAGCCTTACCTTCAATCAGGATTCCAGCCTGATTACTGAGGACGCCTCCAATTATCTCGAAATCGGAGTCAATGCAGGAGGCACAGGATTAGAAGTGCCCTGTCCTTCTCAAAGGGATACGGAAACTACTACTTACACTTATGCTGACGGGGTCTTGACCTTTGTGGATGAAAACCAGGCCACAGTATCTTTAAATGTTACCATCGATGGTAGGACAATGATAATCTCCGCTCAGGAACTCGATGTGGAAAATTTCAACGCAGGCGGCGAATTGATCTTTTCAAAAAGATAAACCAATATAAAACATAAAAAAAGCCCTTCGTAGATGCGAAGGGCTTTTGTATTTTAAACAAAGGCAATGATTAATGGGCTTCGAGCCAGTTTTCGCCAACACCCAATTCTACATCAAGAGGAACTTTGAGTTTATAAGCCGATTCCATGGAAGACTTGATCATCTTTTTCACTTTCTCCAATTCAGGTTTAAAGACATCAAAAACCAATTCATCGTGTACCTGTAGTAACATTTTAGTTTTGTAGTTCCCTTCCTCTAATTTCTTGTGGATATCAATCATCGCAATCTTTATAATGTCTGCCGCACTACCCTGAATTGGGGCATTGATTGCATTCCTTTCTGCTGCGCCCCTGACAACGGCATTGCTGCCATTGATATCCTTGAGGTATCGGCGCCGGCCCAGCACGGTTTGCACATAGCCGTGTTCCCGGGCAAAATCGACCTGATCCGCCATATACCTTCGTAATTTGGGATAGGTCTTATAATAAGTATCTATGAGTTCTTTGGCTTCTGTCCTCGAGAGATCTGTCTGATTACTCAACCCAAAAGCCGATACACCATATATAATACCGAAATTCACTGTTTTTGCATTTCCCCTTTGCTCTCGGGTAACTTCTTTTAAAGGAATATTAAAAACCTTAGATGCGGTTGAAGCATGGATATCCTCTCCGTTTTTAAACGCTTCAATCATAGTGTCCTCGTCGCTGAGGGCTGCGATGATCCTCAATTCTATCTGGGAGTAATCCGCGGCAAGCAGGGTATAATTCTCATCTCTGGGCACAAATGCCTTCCTTACCTGCCTCCCGCGTTCTGTGCGAATCGGGATATTCTGCAAATTGGGATTGTTACTGCTAAGTCGGCCCGTGGCGGCCACGGTCTGCATATAATCTGTATGAACTCTGCCCGTACTTGCTTCAACTTGGTTGGGCAGGGCGTCTACATAGGTGCTTTTTAATTTGGCTAACCCACGGTACTCGAGTACATCTCTTATGATTTGGTGGTCTTTGGCCAGATAGGATAAAACATCCTCTGCCGTTGAATACTGCCCGGTTTTGGTCTTTTTAGGCTTATCTACCAATTTTAACTTGTCGAAGAGAATTTCTCCCAATTGTTTAGGAGAACCGATATTAAAAGTTTCTCCTGCCTCTTGATAGATCTTTTCTTCAAGCGTCTTGATATCTGTGTCCAATTGCTCAGATAAACTATTGAGGAACTCTTGATCCAGATTGATGCCTTCCATTTCCATATCGGCTAATACCCGTAAAAGCGGAATCTCGATATCCTTGAAAAGTTCCATGGTTTTAGCCTCCTTTAATTCCTTCTGAAAATGCTGAGCCAGCTGCAGGGTAATATCGGCATCTTCCACGGCGTATTCTGTCTGCTGTTCCAAAGGAACGTCCCGCATGCTAAGTTGATTTTTACCTTTCTTGCCTATTAATTCGGTGATTGAAACGGGAGTGTAATTAAGATAGGTTTCGGAGAGTACGTCCATATTATGGCGCATATCCGGATTGATGAGGTAATGGGCGAGCATGGTGTCAAAAAGCGGGCCTTTAACCTCTACGCCGTATTTCCGCAATACTTTGATATCGTATTTCAGATTCTGTCCTACTTTTTCAATTTCGGTGGAAGAGAAGAAAGGATGGAGCTTTTCCAGCAAGTCATCGGCTTCTTTTCTATCCTCGGGAAAAGGCAGGTAGAATCCTTTGCCAGCCTCCCAGGAAAATGCAATACCAACCAATTCGGCCTGCAATGGGTTTAGCGAAGTGGTTTCAGTGTCGAAACACACTTTGTTTTGCTTAATAAGATTCGATAGAAATAAGTCAAGAGCCATTCCCGGCTGTATACTCTGATAGACATGCGGAACATCTTTTATGGTTTTTCTTCCCGAAACCACATCCAGGGTGGCTGCATCCGAACCATTGTTGCCAAAGAGGGTAAACTGTCCGCTCCCGGCAGCTTTTGCTTCTTGTTTTGCTGTTTCCGTGCTGGTTACCATGGTTGGCGTTCCTTCGGTCTCGCCGGAAAATATTTTGATGAATTGCTCCCTTAGCCTACGAAATTCGAGCTCCTCAAATATCTCCTGTACCTTTTCATTGTCGGGCATGGAGAGTTCGTAGTCTTTGGCATCAAAGCTTACATCGCAGGTAATACAAATGGTCGCCAGTTGTTTTGAGAGTCGACCTAATTCTGCATTTTCTTCAACTTTCTCCTTCATTTTGCCTTTCAGCTGGTCTGTGCTATCCAGCAAAGTTTCCATGGTGCCAAATTGCTGAATAAATTTCTTAGCGGTTTTTTCACCGACCCCGGGCAGTCCGGGAATGTTATCACTTGCATCGCCCATCATTCCCAGGTAGTCTGTGACCTGTTCGGGCCGCTCCACCCCAAATCTTTTTTGAACTTCGGGAATTCCCCAGATCTCAATACCATTACCCATTCTCGAGGGACGATACATAAAAATATTTTCCGATACCAGTTGCCCGAAATCCTTGTCAGGAGTCACCATAAATACTTTGTACCCTTCTTTTTCGGCTTGTTTGGCCAGGGTGCCTATTATATCATCCGCCTCAAGCCCTGACACTTCCACACTGGGTATATGCATCGCTTTTAAGATCTTCTGAATATAAGGCACTGCTATTTTTATAGCGTCGGGAGTCTCATCCCTGTTGGCCTTGTATTCGGGATACAGTTCGGTGCGTTCCGTGCTGCCATCCTTGTCGAAACACACAGCCAGATGATCGGGTTTTTCCCTTTTGATGACATCGAAAAGGGAGTTCATAAAGCCCATGATGGCCGAGGTGTCCATCCCTTTGGAATTGATCCTGGGGTTTTTGATCAAAGCGTAATATCCCCTGAAAATTAGCGCGTAGGCATCGAGTAAAAAAAGTCGTTTCTGATCGGACATAAATCAATTTTTAGACAAGAATTCAAAGCTACAAAGAATATAACCCATCTTAAAGGATCAGCTTTTAATATAACTCTCGGCCGGGATGTTTTGATGTCCCTCTTCCGTGTATTTGCGATAGGAAAATCCTGGATGTATGCAATATGCACCCGTCTCCCCTGCCTTGTTTACGGCAATGAAACCAATCTGGATATCCCTGTAATTCTCCTTTTTGGCAATAATTCGTTTTACCCCTTCCTCACAGGCTTCCTGTGGAGATTTGCCTTGCCGCATTAATTCCACAATAAGAAAGCTACCTACAGTGCGTACCACTTCTTCCCCCATACCAGTGGCTGTGGCCCCACCGATTTCATTATCCACGAAAAGCCCTGCGCCGATAATAGGAGAATCTCCTACCCGTCCTGCCATTTTATAGGCCATCCCGCTGGTGGTGCAGGCACCTGCAATATCTCCGTTAGAATCGATTGCCAGCATACCAATAGTATCGTGGTTTTCAATATTGATAACGGGTTCGTATTTGGAAGTTTTTTTCCATTCCAGCCATTCCTTTTTTGACTTTTCCGTGAGTAGATCATCTTGTGGAAAACCCATTTCAAGGGCAAATTGTCTCGCTCCGTCACCGGCAAGTATCACATGAGGCGTTTCTTCCATGACCTTACGTGCCACTGAAACAGCATGGACAACATCCTGAAGGTATACCACCGCACCGCATCGGCTATCCTTATCCATAATACAGGAATCAAGAGTTACTTTCCCATCCCTGTCTGGGCGGCCTCCTTTGCCCACCGATTGATTGGTCACATCTGCTTCTTCCACCATGACTCCTTGCTCAACAGAATCCAGTGAATTTCCTTTGCCTGCCAGAACCTCAAAGGCCTTGGCTGTGGCATTAGGAACATCCCAGGTGGCAATCACAATCGGCTTTGTTATGCTTTGATTTGATATTACTGTCTTGGTTTTACTTTCAGGCCCACATGAAGCGGCCAAAGTTCCACCTATAAGAGCAGCCCCTCCAAGCCCCGAGTTTTTTAAGAACTTTCTTCTTTTCATAGATTGAGGTTGATTACTTTTATAAGCTTAAAGATAGGGAAAATGATAGTAGAAGTCTGCGCAAATTCACTGGAGTCGGCCCTCAACGCAGAACGAGCAGGAGCTCAGAGAATTGAGCTTTGTGCCGAACTTCCTGCCGGGGGTATTACGCCCTCCTTTGGCCTAATCAAAAGTGTAAAGGAAGAGCTTAATATCCCGATACATGTTCTTATAAGACCCAGGAGTGGCGACTTTACCTATTCCCGGGCAGAATTCAAGACCATGCTTGAAGATATTGCTGTCTGCCGCGACCTACAAGTTGATGGGATAGTCTCAGGTATTTTAAGTTCAGATGCTGAAGTAGATTGGGAGCGAACACAAAGGCTTATTGATCAGAGTGGTAAATTGTCTTTTACCTTTCACCGCGCATTCGACTGGGCGACTCATCCTATGGAAACCCACCTGCGTTTGCAAGAAATGGGCGTCAATAACATACTCTCCTCGGGACAGGCACATACGGCGATAGAGGGGATTGATTTATTAGGCGAGCTCAATGCACAGGCAGCCGAATGTGTGATTATGCCCGGATCCGGTATCAACGATAAGAATGCACTTATTTTCAAAAGCAGGGATTTTAAAGCCATCCACCTATCTGCTACAAGTATCATCACGAATACTCCATCTATACCTGCTTTATCTATGTTGTCTCCCAGAACAATGAAAGAGAATGAAGTGCTGCTCACCGACCCGGAATTATTGAAAAAAGTAATTGAAATCGTTAATTAAGTCTAAAACAGCAACCCGGGACTGGGGTAAGTAAATATATTTGTAAAAAAAGTTATGCTTCGATGGATCGTATTTATAGCCATTTATTTTATGATGGGATATTATTCTCTTCAGGCTATAAAAACTGCGTCCCGATTTCCGTGGGTCTATTTTGCCTTTATGGCACTGAGCCTTTTGGTCCTGGGTAACTTTGTTTATCAATTTACTTTTGGTATTAATGATGGTAGAGTTCTCAGCAGGCCGAGGAGTTATGCCTTTGGTTTTCTGATCGCCATGATGACCTTTCAGATCATCACCATCATCTTCCTGTTTTCCGAAGATATTTTCAGACTCATTTCTGGCGGAATTCAAAGGGTATTTGGCTCTTCTTCCGAATTCAGCCTTCCGGCGCGCAGACGGTTTTTAAGCATTATGGCTATGGGCATTGCAGCTGTCCCCTTTGGTGCTTTGCTCTACGGCATGTATCGCGGCAAGTACAATTTTCAGGTACTGAGCTATGATCTCGAATTTGAGGACTTACCCGATGCCTTTCACAATTATCAGATCACTCAGATATCTGACCTTCACAGTGGTAGTTTTGACAATCGTAAAAAAATTGAATACGCCGTAAACCTCATCAACGAGCAGCAAAGTGATGTGATCCTGTTTACCGGCGATATGGTGAATAACGTGGCTCTTGAAATGGAACCATGGAAGGCCCTGTTTTCAACCCTTAATGCAAAAGATGGAAAATTTTCTATTCTTGGTAATCACGATTATGGGGATTATGTAAAATGGGAAACGACTGCTTTACAAAAACAGAATCTCGATGATCTCAAGGGCATACAAGCGGAAATGGGTTTTGATCTTCTGCTGAACGATCACCGCTATCTACAGAAAGGGAAGGACAAACTGGCTCTGGTTGGGGTAGAGAACTGGGGTAGAGGAGGTTTTAAAAAGGCTGGAGATTTAAACAAAGCAGTGAGTGGTATCCATGAGAATGATTTCAAGATCCTTATGAGTCATGACCCATCACATTGGGAAGACGTGGTCATCCATCATGACTATCATTATCATTTAACCCTGAGTGGCCATACCCACGGGATGCAGTTCGGAATTGAAATTCCCGGGTGGGTTAAATGGAGTCCGGTAAAATGGCGCTATAAATACTGGGCAGGAATTTATGAAGAGCTTGGGCAGTATATCAATGTTAACCGGGGTTTTGGCTTTTTGGGATACCCAGGACGAGTGGGGATCTGGCCTGAAATTTCCGTGATCCGGCTTAAAAAGAAAGGTATGGCTTAAAACTTACTCGATCAGCACAAATACAAAACTTCCGCTTTTATTAGCTTTTTAACTATTTTTCTTACTTTTGATTTATAACCCAACTTGAAACTATGTCTAAATTCGGTGAACTCATAGATCTCAATGTTCCGGTCCTACTTGATTTCTATGCTGAATGGAACGAACAGTCTACTTCGATGCACCCGGTGCTCAGGGATGTTGCAGCCGCTTTGGGCGACAAGGGCAAGGTGATCAAAATTGACGTTGACAAAAACAAGGAGCTTTCGCAGGCCCTGCGTGTTAAAGGCCTTCCAACCTTGATGATCTACAAGAAGGGCGAAATGGTATGGCGTCAAAGTGGAGAACAGGACGCGAATACCTTGATCGGTATTCTCAACGAGTATATCTAGACTTCCCTCTGATTTAAAGAAATCTCAACAGGAAAAATTCAATTTCCGGGATCTGCTACATCTCCTACCTGAGTGGCGTCTTCCATAATAGTATCCGATACAGGCATAGTGTCTATCAGGTCTCCTTCCGGTCCATTTTCTTCTGGTAAATCCTCGAGGATATCCTCCTGGTAGAAATGACTAAACTGGTCGATGTGATCATTGAAGATAGCAGTTTCTTTTTCGGCCATTTCCCGGTCGTTATTTTCTATCAGGATGTCAATGATCCTCCTGTAGCCTTCCATATCTCCTATGATATCTTCCAAATTATTGTACTGTTCATCCAGAGGTGTACCCTGGTAATAATTGAGTCTGCTCTGGTAGATCGCTTTTAATTTTTCGAAAAGACCCCTGGCTTTCTGAGTTTCGCCTACCTTGTAATATCCGTCGAAGAAAGGTTCCACAAAAGTGTAAAAACCATAATACTCTACAGGGAGATTTTTCATGGTAAGGTCGATGATCTCCTTAGCTTTATCGATCTTGTTTTCGTTGATCAGTGCCTCCACCAAACGAGCCAGATTGCTCCTAAGGGAAAGTCCCTGTGTCCGGGTCTGGGTATCGTGGTAAATTTCTGAGCTGCCTGAATTTCCCCATTCCCATCCTTTTACAATCCTGTACATCTCATCAGTATCAATGCGCCCCATTTCATAAGAACTTGGATTTTGTGTTTTGATGGGCACGAGTTTATAGGCCATTCCTTCGAGTTGCAAATAGTCCTTCATCCAGATATACTCGGCTTTGTCAAAGCTCCCCCTGAAAAATAGATAGGCCTTTTCCAATCGTTGTTGGCCATAATATCCAACATCATAATTCGATTCTTAGGCAATGCCTGGGGCAGGTCGATATCAATGTAATCTACAATAAGTGCAGAATCTTTTTCCTTTACGAGCCCGGACTCCAAAACATTCTTCTTGTTCACCGGAATCCTGATTTTGTTCGTTGGGTAGTAAACAAGATCCAGGGTGCTTTCTGAATAACCACTGAGGTCTGCACCTTGTTTCTCCAGCAGAGAACCGAGTTTTGTCTGGGGGTTGTTACTCCCAATCCAGTTCATAAAGTCTTTGATGTCCCATCGTTTATCAGTAATGCCCTGATAATAAATAACATCCCTGTTGCCATATCGATACAGGTCGTGCGTAAGTTGGGAAGGAATAGGGTCACTTCTGTAGGCCTTCCTCTTCATTTGATCTACGTACCAGTCTGTGGCAAAAAGGCTGGTGCATATGACCCGTACGTCATTTCGGTACCCTTCAATTTCCTGAACATACCACAGCGGGAAGGTGTCGTTATCACCAATGGTAAACAACATTGCCCCTGCCTCTTCCTGACAAGAATCGAGATAGGCTTTGGCAGCCGCCCTGGCCGTGTACTTACCCGAACGGTCATGGTCGTCCCAATTCTGGTAGGCCATCACTCCAGGAACACTAAGCAGGCATATCAGGGTGATTAGAGGTGCCCACACTTTGGGCTTTATCAGCTTGCTGAACTCCTCGTAGAGGCCATATACACCAATGCCGATCCAAATTGCAAAAATATAAAATGAGCCTACCAGCGAATAATCCCTTTCCCGGGGCTGGAAGATATAGGGGTTGGTATAAAACTGGATGGCAATTCCTGTAAAAATAAAAAAGACGAATAGCACCCAGAATTGTTTGGGGTCCTTGGAGATCTGAAAAACAAGACCAATGATCCCCAGAAGCAAGGGAAGGAAAAAGTAGGTATTTCTCCCTTTGTTCTCCAGTACATCCTTAGGGAGGTTTTCCTGGCTGCCCAGTCTCAGGCTATCGATAAATCCAATGCCACTTAACCATTCTCCATTTCCGTTATATCGTCCCTGTACATCGTCTTGTTTGCCCACGAAATTCCACATAAAATAGCGCCAGTACATATATCCGAATTGAAACTGTACCATGTACTTTATATTCATCCAGAGGGATGGTGGTTGCACTTCCAGGTATTCTCCAAATTGTCTCAGGAAACTGATGTATTGGGCCTCGTCAATTTCACCATTGGCATATCCTACTTTAACCTGGTTGACCGCTTTTTGTAATTCCTCATTACTCGTGGTCATACGAAACTCGAGCGGACCAAAAAACTTCATGTAATTCTCGGCGTGCTGATCACTCCACAATCTTGGGAGCAAGCCTTGATGAGCTTCATTTGGTCCCTGGATGGCACCCTTGTATTTGTTCACTATGATGTACTTCCCAAGGGCTTCATCTTTTTCGTATTTGGGTTTGTCGTCCCGGTCCTCGCCTGGAGGGGCAAAGGCATCAGAGTAATATGTGCCGTAGACGGGGCTATCTACCCCGGGATATTGCTCCCGGTTGTAATAGGCTAACAGCGACCTGGCATCTGACGGATTATTTTCATTGATCACCACATTGGCATTGGCCCGGATGGGCAGCATCAGCCAGGAAGAAAATCCGAGGAATAGAAACATCCCGCAAAGCACGAGGGTATTCGCTCTTATGTAATTATTTTTCCGTGTATATCGCAAGGCGTAATAAAACACTCCGATAAAGATCAGCCCCATAATAAGGGTACCTGAATTAAAAGGAAGACCTATGCTGTTGATAAAGAAAACCTCACTCCATCCAAATAGTTTAAGCACATAGGTAAGGGAGAATTTATAGACAAGCATGAGTACAGCTATGACCGCGATATTGGCAAGTAAAAAATTCTTGATGGTTGTCTTTTTGTATTTTTTAAAATAATAGAGCAAGCCTATAGAAGGGATAGCCAAAAATCCCATAAACTGTATCCCAAATGTAAGTCCGACTACATATGATATCAGTACGAGATACTTGTTTCCTCTGGGATGGTCCAGGTTATCGGTCCATTTCAGACCCAGCCAAAGTAGGAGGGACATGATAAAACTGGCCATGGCATAGACCTCTGTTTCCACAGCATTAAACCAAAAACTATCGGAAAAGGTAAGTGCCATAGAACCTACCAGACCGCTGCCCAATACGGCAATGGCCTTTGTGTCAGTCAAGGCTTCAGATTTTGAAATCAATTTTCTGGTGAGATTGGTGATGGTCCAGAACATAAAAAGGATGGTAAATGCACTCGAAAAAGCGGACATATAATTTACCATTCTGGCCACCTGATCGGCTTCCATGGCAAACATGGCAAAGAAGGCTCCGATAATCTGAAATAAAGGGGCTCCCGGGGGGTGGGCAACTTGTAATTTTGCGGAAGTTGTAATGTATTCTCCGGCATCCCACCAACTACCGGTAGGTTCAACCGTAAGGCCGTAAACTATTAGGGCTATAAAAAAGACTCCCCATCCCATTAGAGAGTCCCATTTATTAAAATTTTTCGATACCATCAGGTCTTACTTTTACCAATAGGAGCGAAATTACTAATTAAAAAATTTATTGGGATCAATATTTGTTAAACCTTTAACGCGTGGCACAGCATAAAATCGGGAGGATTGTAAATAAAAATATTTGTGCAAACGAAACTTTGTCTTAAATTTGCACGCTCTTAAACATCATTGGCCTATGGTGTAATTGGCAACACAGCTGGTTTTGGTCCAGTCGTTCTAGGTTCGAGTCCTAGTAGGCCAACAGCTGAGCTCGAAGACCCATCGTGAAAGCGATGGGTTTTTACGTTTCAGGATCTTCTTCAATGGGATCTATTCTATCTACTTCAGGGGCAGTATCTGATCCTTCAAGTACGACTGTAGCTTTTTCCTTATCCAGAATGTCCTTTTCCTCATCGGCCAGGTCCACTAGCGTTTTTGTTTTCTTTTTATCCTTTATCATTGCCCAGGTCATGATTAGGCTGGTACCGATAATTACAAAGAGAAGGATTCCGGGTTCAAAGGTGGCAATTTGGGCTTCCGCCGGAATCGCATAGAAAAGCAGGACAGTTATTAAACCCCTTGGGGCGATAAAAAGCTGAGGTAGAATATCACTGCCGTAGAAGGTCCGAAGAATTACGAAGCGTACCACATATATAGATAGGATAATCAGCAAGCTGATCAACGCAACGGTAAAGCTAAAAAGCGAAGCGATAGCTATAGTGAGACCAAAAATGACAAAGAAAAATGTCCTGACCACAAATGCCGTTTCCAGGGTTACGATATGCAACTCGTGATATATGCGATGTGCCTTCTCATGATCCAGAAAAGTAGCGAATTTGCCCCTGAAGAACAATTTCATATTTGCAATGACCAGACCAAAGATCAAAATGATCAAGAGGGAGGACAAGTGCAATTGTTTACCTATGGCATATAATAGGAGTAAAACCGCGATCAGGAGAAATAGTTTGGCCTGACTCTTAATAGTTTGGAATACCAGGATGATGGCATAACTGGCTATGATCGAAATAACAATAGTTAAAAGAATATTGAGGGCAAAACCACCTGCACCGCCTTGTGAGGCCGGATTCATCTCACCTACCAGAAAATAGAACATCATGATCCCCATGATATCTGAAAAGGTGCTTTCATAGATGTGAAATTCCTTTTTGGACGGTACCAGTCCGCTTACACTGGGAATTATGATGGCGCTTGACAGAATCGACAAAGGAGTTGCGTAAAGCCAGGCCGACTGCATGCTCATGTCAGGGACGAACTGATGTAGAATTAGAGCTGCGAGGTATGCCGAGCCCAGAAGTCCGATAAGCGCAACAGCCATCGACTTGAGAATAGGGACCAGTTTTTCCTTTTTTAATTCGAGTTCTAGCGCTGCTTCCAGAACGATCATTATAAGTCCGATGATCCCAAGGACCTCAAGAGCCGGAAAAAAATCGACCTTGTCAGAGGTGAAATAGGAGAGGACAAATTGCAAGATCACCCCTAGGAAAATCAGTAAGAGGACAGAAGGAATATTTGTCCTTTTTGAAATTCCATTGAAAATAAACGAGAGGATGAGGATTACAGACGCCTCAATTATAATATTGTAAGAAGAGAAAACATCCATGTGAGGAAGTTGATTAGGGAGTTAATATGTAAAATAAAAGTACAACTAAATCCAGAATACAAAGGCACTGTACACTTTATTTATAATTCCCAACGACTGCTTTTTGAGTTTAAAATATTAATAAAAATTATGTATATTTGCACCACTGAAAGGATAGTAAAGTATTCATGAGGGGACAATTTAGTCCCCTCTTTTGTTACTTATATTTATGTTGAAGGAACAAGCAGAGGCTTTATTGGACGAGGTTTTAAAGGAGCATCCGGAACTTTTTCTTATCGATTTTACGGTGAGTTCGGCCAATCAGATTAAAATAGTGATTGACGGAGATAAAGGGGTGAACCTGGAAGATTGTATGACGGTAAGCAGGGCCATTGAACATAACCTGGACAGAGAAGCCATTGATTTTTCATTGGAAGTGACCTCTCCGGGGGCCACTGAACCACTGACCATGCCACGGCAGTACGGAAAAAATATCGGGAGAACACTGGAGGTGAAGACTTCGGAGACTACTGTAAAAGGAACTTTGGTTTCTGCAGAAGAAGAAGGAATAACACTGGAATGGAAAGCGAGGGAACCCAAACCTATCGGGAAGGGAAAAACCACAGTTTTAAAAAGCGTGATGGTCCCGTTTTCAGAAATTATAAAAGCGAACGTAGTACTTAAATTTTAATTTTAGATCAGAATGGAAAATATCGCATTGATCGAATCATTCTCGGAATTCAAAGATGACAAATTCATCGACCGGGTAACCCTTATGGCAATTTTAGAAGATGTGTTCAGAAATGCCCTAAAAAAGAAATTTGGATCGGATGACAACTTTGATATCATTATCAATCCGGATAAAGGGGATTTGGAGATTTGGAGAAACCGGGTCGTTGTTGAAGATGGTGAGGTAGAAGAACCTAACGAACAAATATCTCTATCAGAAGCCAGGAAAATTGAACCCGATTTTGAAGTTGGGGAAGACGTTTCTGAAGAAGTGAAACTAATCGATCTGGGAAGGCGAGCCATTCTGGCCCTCAGACAAAATCTGATCTCTAAAATACACGAGCACGACAACACAACTATATACAAGCAATTTAAGGATCTGGAAGGCGAGATATACACCGCTGAGGTTCACCACATCAGACATAAGGCAATTATTTTGCTCGATGATGAGGGCAACGAAATTATTCTTCCCAAGGACAAGCAGATTCCTTCTGACTTCTTCAGAAAAGGGGATAATGTGAGGGGAATTATCGAAAGTGTGGAGTTAAAAGGGAACAAGCCTATGATTATTATGTCTAGAACTTCCCCCACCTTTCTGGAACAGTTGTTTTTTCAGGAAATTCCGGAAGTATTTGACGGCCTAATTACTATTAAGAAGGCGGTTCGGATTCCAGGTGAAAAGGCGAAAGTGGCCGTAGATTCCTACGATGACCGAATTGATCCTGTTGGAGCTTGCGTGGGAATGAAAGGATCTCGTATTCACGGGATTGTAAGAGAACTGGGCAATGAGAATATCGATGTGATCAACTGGACGAATAACCCTCAACTAATGGTTACCCGATCCCTGAGTCCTGCTAGGGTGTCAACGGTAAAATTGAATGATGAAAACATGACGGCCCAGGTTTATCTAAAGCCCGAAGAAGTTTCCAAGGCGATAGGTCGCGGGGGGCACAATATACGTTTAGCTGGTCAGTTGACCGGTTACGAGATTGACGTCTTTAGAGAAGGCGTTGAAGAAGATGTGGAACTCACGGAATTCTCTGACGAAATTGAAGCCTGGATTATTGAAGAATTAAAGAAAATAGGTCTGGATACAGCCAGAAGTGTTTTGGAACAGGATGTGGAAGATCTTGTAAAAAGGACAGATCTCGAGGAAGAAACCATACTCGATGTGGTACGTATCCTAAAGGCCGAGTTTGAAGATTAAGCTATATATTAGCGAAAAAAAATAAGAGAGTAAACAGTATTTATGGCAGACAGTGCGACAATAAGGCTTAACAAAGTTCTGAGAGAACTTAACATCTCCCTGGATAGGGCGGTTGATTTTCTTGCCTCCAAAGGGCATGAAATTGACGCGCGCCCTACTACGAAAATTTCGGAGGAGGTGCATCAGGTTCTCTTGGATGAATTCCAAACCGACATGAGCAAGAAGGTTGCTTCTATCGAAGTTGGGGAGGAAAAGCGTAAAGAGAAGGAGGCTATAAGACTACAACTCGAACAAGAACAGGAAGAAAGGCGTCTGGCTCGTGAAAAGAGAGCTGCAGCCTCTGAAGTAGTTAAAGCCAAGGCTGATCTTTCAGGCCCGAAAATGGTGGGTAAGATCGATCTTGAAAAAGATAAAAAATCCAAAGCGAAAGAAGAAGTAGCTGAGCCTGAAGCTCCTGTTGAAACAGAGGCTATAAAGGAGGCAGCTCCGGCCGCTAAACCTGAAAAGAAAAAAGCGAAAGCAGCTAAACCTGCTGAGAAAAAGGTTGAAGAAGAGGAGAAAGAGGAGAAGCCGGAGGCGATAGAAACAAATTATCAAAAACTCTCGGGCCCCAAAATCATGGGGGATAAGATAGACCTCACCAAGTTTGAAAAGCCCAAAAAGAAAAAGGAGGCTGCTTCTAAGCCAGATCCACAGGACAGGAAGAAAAGAAGGAAACGAATCATAAGTGATTCAGGACCTCGTGGCGGAAGACGAGGCAAACCCGGTGATAAAAGAGGATCAAGAGCAGGAGTTACATCTAAGGTAGAGCCCACAGAGGAAGAAGTACAAAAACAGGTTAGGGAAACCCTGGAAAAATTACAGGGGAAGTCCAAAAAAGGCAAAGGGGCAAAATACAGAAGAGACAAAAGAGACCAGCACAGGCAACAATCTGAAAAGGATCTCGAGCAACTCGAATTGGACAACAAAGTCCTGAAGGTTACCGAGTTTGTAACGGTAGGTGAAGTGGCCACTATGATGGACGTTCCTACTACTCAGATTATCTCGGCCTGTATGTCACTGGGGATCATGGTAACCATGAATCAGCGCCTCGACGCGGAAACGCTTTCAATAGTTGCAGAGGAATTTGGCTATGAGGTCGAATTCGTTACAGCCGATATTGAGGAGTCTATTGAAGAAGAAGTTGATGCGCCGGAGGATCTCAAACCAAGAGCCCCTATCGTTACCGTAATGGGACATGTGGATCACGGAAAGACTTCACTTCTGGATTATGTAAGACAGGAAAATGTAATTGCCGGCGAGAGTGGTGGGATTACCCAGCATATAGGTGCCTATGGAGTGCAATTGGAGAACGGTCAAAAGATCGCATTCCTCGATACTCCCGGTCACGAAGCCTTTACCGCGATGCGGGCAAGGGGAGCACAGGTAACAGATATTGCTATTATCGTGATAGCCGCTGATGACGACATTATGCCTCAGACCAAGGAGGCGATTAGTCATGCCCAGGCAGCTAGTGTACCCATTGTTTTCGCTATCAACAAAATAGACAGGCCCAACGCCAATCCAGAGAAGATCAAGGAAGGCTTGGCTGCAATGAATCTTCTGGTTGAAGACTGGGGAGGTAAAATACAATCACATGATATTTCGGCCAAGACGGGAGAAGGGGTAAAGGAATTGCTTGAGAAGGTAATTCTGGAAGCCGAATTGCTCGAGCTGAAGGCCAATCCGGATAAACTCGCAACAGGAACGGTTGTAGAAGCCTTTCTCGATAAGGGAAGAGGGTATGTATCTACCGTCCTGGTCCTTGCAGGAACATTGAAAATTGGAGATTATGTCCTGGCAGGAACCTGTAGTGGGAAAGTAAAAGCAATGCAGGACGAACGCGGTAAATCAGTTGATGAAGCAGGTCCGTCCACCCCTATTTCTATTTTGGGATTAGACGGAGCTCCGCAAGCCGGTGATAAATTTAACGTCCTGGATGACGAGCGTGAAGCAAAACAAATTGCTGCCAAGAGAAGTCAGTTACTCAGAGAGCAATCTGTTAGAACACAGCGACATATCACTCTTGATGAGATTGGACGTAGAATTGCGTTAGGTGATTTCAAAGAACTGAACATCATCCTTAAAGGGGATGTAGATGGTTCTGTGGAAGCCTTAACAGATAGTTTCCAAAAACTGTCTACTGACGAGATACAAGTAAACATTATCCACAAAGGTGTGGGTGCGATCACTGAATCGGATGTGCTTCTGGCTTCTGCTTCTGATGCCATTGTCATCGGGTTTAATGTAAGACCTATGGGCAATGCACGGGATATTGCAGATAAAGAAGAGATCGATATCAGGATGTACTCCATCATTTACGATGCCATCAACGATCTCAAAGATGCGATGGAAGGGATGTTATCACCCGAGATTAAAGAAGAGATTACCGGAACTGCTGAGATCAGGGAAACCTTTAAGATCTCCAAGATCGGTACTATTGCAGGGTGTATGGTGACCAGTGGAAAGATTTTCAGAAACTCCAATATCCGACTCATCAGAGATGGGGTAGTGATCTATACGGGAGTACTCGCGTCTCTGAAACGTTTTAAAGACGACGTGAAGGAAGTTAGTAAAGGTTATGACTGCGGACTTCAGATTAAGAATTACAACGATATCAAAGAGAATGACATCGTTGAAGCCTTTCAGGAAGTCGCCGTTAAAAAGACCCTGTAAAAAAGAGGAATTTAAATAAAAAACCCTTGCTTTCGGCAAGGGTTTTTTTATGGTATTACGTGGCTCGTCTCAATTATTGGAAATGGGTTTGAGGATAATGGATTGCGGATATTTCTTTCGAACTTCGGCGAAAGTCCGCTCCACGTCTAGTTTGTTTTTAAACCTGCCCAAATGCACTCTGTAGGTGGGGGAATCAAAAATAATTTTAGTGCCAAATTGAGGAAAATCTACGGAAGCATCATCTTGAAGAATGGTTGCCTCGGCATAAGATCCAAAACCAATCTGAATTGTGTAATAAGCAGTTTTGGAATTGATTTTTTATAGATTTCTAGGAGCTCTGTTATCTCAGGATCTTGTTCAACTGTGACTACCCCGTTTTGTGCATGACCCAAGAAAGGGATTAAGACCAAAAGTAAGGTGTATAAGGCGTTTTTCATAGGGTGTGATGATTGAAATTAAAAGCTATTGACAAAGGTAATTCATTAGGGCTTAGACAGAATAGGGAAAGCTTATTTAGAATAGGTATAAATTATGAATTATCGATAGTTAAGGATTTCCCAAATAAAGTCTATGTCGTATTTTTGACCCCAATAAAATTGGCGATAAGCTTATATTTTTACTAGCATAAAGAAATTATCGTGCCAATGTTTCGATAGAAATAATTTCAATATGAAAAAGGTTCCGTACCGCACTCAGATTTCTACATTTTTCGGGATTTTCGCAGTAGTTCTACTACTTACTTCTAACTTTTCATTCGCTCAAGATCAGGCGGTTGCCGCAGCAGAGACTGCTGAAGCGTCGGCTGAAACAACTGCGGGAGGCGATGCAGTGAAGGGAAAACAGCTCTTTAATCAGAATTGTGCTGCCTGCCACGCGTTAAACCGGAAGATGACGGGTCCTGCCCTGGCCAATGTGGAAGCAAGGCTGGCTGAAGAAGAAGGACTTGACAAAGAATGGATGTACGCCTGGATTAAGAACAGTGCAGGAATGATTGCCTCCGGTGATGCCTACGCGAACAAAATATACGAGGAGTACAACCAGGCGGCAATGACCGCATTTCCCACTCTCAGCAATGAGGATATCGATAACATTCTGGCTTACACCGCAGCTCCTCCACCTGCTCCTGCTCAAGCCGTAGCTACAGTGGCAGCTCCTGCCGGAGGTGCACCTACATCAGGTATTACGAACGAAGTGATCCTCGGAGCACTTGTCCTGGTTTTCGGACTCCTGGTCATGATGCTGATCCTGGTCAATACTACTTTGAGAAGAATAGCAGAGGCCAATGGAGTAGTAGTAGAAAAAGCTAAGGCCGAAAAGAGAACGCCAATCTGGAAGGCATTTGCGCAAAATCAATTCCTGGTTTTAGTTTCGACCATTTTCCTCCTACTGGCTAGTGCTTATTACGCATATGGCTGGATGATGCAGATTGGAGTAGACCAAGGGTATCAGCCAATTCAGCCTATCCACTATTCGCACAAGATCCACGCCGGAGACAACAAGATTGAATGTAAATATTGTCATTCTTCTGCAAGGGTTTCCAAGCATTCGGGTATCCCTTCCCTCAACGTGTGTATGAATTGTCACAAGTCGATTTACGAATACAAAGGGAATCCCGAAGGTCCAACACCTGAAGATCTGGCTAATGGCTACACCAACGAATTCTATACGGCGGAGATTAAAAAGCTCTATAAAGCCGTAGGGTGGAATGAAGAAGAACAAAGGTATACAGGGGAATCTAAACCTGTGGAATGGGTTAGGATCCACAATTTACCGGATCTCGCGTATTTCAATCATTCACAGCACGTGACTGTTGCAGGAATCGAATGTCAGACCTGTCACGGCCCGGTGGAAGAAATGGAGATCATGTATCAATACTCCCCACTTACCATGGGCTGGTGTATTAATTGTCACAGGGAGACCAATGTCAACGTGGAAGACAATGCGTACTATGAAAAAATTCACGAGGCTTTGTCTGAGAAATACGGGGTTGAGAGCCTGACTGCTGCACAACTCGGCGGACTCGAATGTGGGAAGTGTCACTATTAAGAACAAATCAAAGAAGCTAATTACAGATAGATCGTATGGCATCAAATAAAATATACTGGAAAAACGAGGCGGACCTTACTCCTGCTGATTCCAATATTCAGAAGCTAAGAGATAATGAGTTTCCTGAAGAAATTCCGGTAGATGAATTTCTGGGAGACAAGCAACGTCTGTCAGATTCGAAAACCAACAGGAGAGACTTTCTTAAATACGTTGGCTTCAGTACCGCAGCAGCTTCTCTTGCCGCTTGTGAAGGTCCTGTAATTAAATCGATTCCTTACGTGGTCCAGCCAGAGCAGATTATTCCCGGCGTGGCCAACTACTATGCCACCACCATGGCCAATGGATTTGATTTTGCCAGCATCCTGATCAAGACCAGGGAAGGACGACCCATAAAAGTTGAAAACAACAAAGAAGCAGCGACCAATGGAGGAGCCAATGCCAGAGTGCAGGCTTCTGTCCTTTCTTTATACGATAGCACAAGACTTCAGGGGCCCCTTTCAAATGGGGAGCCTGCGGAATGGGCTGTTCTCGATGCCTCCGTTAAGGCAAGGCTCGGATCGCTGAACGGTTCTGGAAAACAAGCTGTTTTACTCACCCAGACCTATGCAAGTCCTTCAACAGAAAAACTTATAGCCGACTTTATTGCTGCCAATCCCAATGCGAAGCACATCACTTATGATGCGATATCCGAGGATGCTGCATTAGATGCTTTTGAAATGGCTTATGGGGAAAGAGCACTGGCTGATTATCATTTTGAAAAAGCAGATCTTATCGTCTCTTTCGGCGCTGATATTCTTTCTGATTGGCAGGGTGGAGGTTATGATGCCGGATATTCCAGAGGTCGTGTCCCCAAAAACGGGAAGATGTCAAGGCATATACAGTTTGAAGCGAATATGTCGCTGAGCGGCGCTAATGCCGATCAAAGAGTACCGCTGAAACCTTCAGAACAGAAAAAGGCCCTGGCTGCTTTATACGGGACGTTGAACAACAGCAGAGTAAGTACAGACCTGAGCGAAGGAACCCTGGCAATGGTAAATAATGTTGCTGCTGAAATCAGGAGTAAAGGCAACAAAGCAGTTGTCGTCAGTGGTTTGGATGATGTAAATGTGCAACGCGTAGTCCTGGCAATCAATGAGATGTTGGGAAGTGAAGCTTTTGATCCTCAGGCTCCAAAATACATCAGAAAAGGAAAGAATACAGAAGTACAGCAACTGATTGCTGATATGAACGCCGGAAACGTAGGTTTGCTTGTGATGGACGGGGTAAACCCGATGTATACTTTGCCCAATGCCGAAGAATTTGCTGCGGGCATGGAGAAAGTTGAACTTTCAGTTACTTTTTCTACCAATTGGAACGAAACTACTGAGCGCAGTCAGTTTACCGCTGCCGCTAATCACTACCTCGAATCGTGGGGTGATGTTCAGATGAAAAAGGGACATTACAGCCTGATGCAGCCTACGATCAAAGAATTATTTGATACTCGTCAATTCCAGCAGGCTCTGCTGATCTGGATGGGTAGCGATCAAACTTATTACGATTATATCAAAGCACATTGGACCGAGTCTGTTCTCGGTACTGATTCCTGGAATAAGGCTTTGCACGATGGGATTTACTCTGCGTCGTCTGCTGAAGAAGCAACCGTAGGAGAGGCCTCTGAGGAGACCAGTTCAATGAACGATGTCTTATCTCAGGCAATACAAAATCTAGCATCTACCACCTCAGAAGGAATGGAACTTATATTGTATTCCAAAGTGGGTATGGGCGACGGTCAACAGGCCAACAACCCCTGGCTTCAGGAATTCCCTGATCCCATTACCAGGGTTTCCTGGGATAATTACCTTACTCTATCCAAAGCTGATGCTAATCAATTAGGAATCGTCAATGAGACGGTAGCTAACGGCGGGTTAGACGGTAGCTATGCCAACGTCACAGTCAACGGAGTAACCCTGAACAACGTCCCTGTGATCATTCAACCGGGGCAGGCTCGCAATACGGCAGGCCTTTCCTTTGGTTATGGCAGGATGGTAGGTATGAAAGAGGAGATGCAAACCGGTGTTAACGCATTCTCGGTCTACAATAATTTTAATTCTACTCAATCTGTTCAGATTGAAAAGGCGAGCGGAATGCACGAATTTGCATGTATCCAATTGCAAAATACCCTGATGGGTAGAGGTGAGATCATCAAAGAGACCACCCTTGAAAAATACAATACTGAAGACGCTCACGAGTGGAACCATGTCCCTGAAGTTTCCTTGAATCACCAGGAAGTTCCGGCTACAACTGTCGATCTGTGGGAATCTTTTGACCGATCCATCGGGCATCACTTTAATATGTCAATAGACCTGAACGCATGTACAGGTTGCGGGGCATGTGTGATCGCCTGTCATGCCGAGAACAATATTCCTGTAGTTGGGAAAAGCGAAGTACGCAAGTCCAGGGATATGCATTGGTTGCGAATCGACAGATACTATTCTTCAGAAGATACTTTTGCAGATGACAATACAAAGAAAGACGAATTCTCCGGGGCCTTCGAATCAAAATCAGGCTTTGAAGAAATGGAGCGAGCTGCTGAAAACCCACAGGTGGCATTTCAGCCTGTAATGTGCCAGCATTGTAATCACGCTCCCTGTGAAACTGTTTGTCCGGTGGCGGCAACATCGCACAGCCGTCAAGGACAAAACCATATGGCCTACAACAGATGTGTGGGAACAAGGTATTGTGCAAACAACTGTCCTTATAAAGTAAGACGATTTAACTGGTTCCTCTATAACAATAATGATGAGTTTGATTACCATATGAACAACGATCTTGGGAAAATGGTGATCAACCCTGACGTAACGGTAAGGTCGAGAGGTGTAATTGAGAAATGTTCGCTCTGTATTCAGATGACTCAGAAAACCATACTCGATGCCAAGCGCGAAGGACGTATGATTAAAGATGGAGAATTCCAGACCGCTTGTTCAAATGCATGTAGTAATGGAGCCATTGTCTTTGGGGATATTAATGATAAAGCAAGTCAGGTAGCCGAGTTGAAGAAGGAAGACAGGATGTACCATTTGCTGGAGGCAGTAGGAACTAAACCCAACGTATTTTACCACGTGAAGGTGAGAAATACAAACGAAGCGTAATTAAGAAATAAAGAACCTAACTATAACAAAAATCTATGGCGTCGCATTACGAAGCACCTATTAGAAAACCCCTTGTTATTGGAGACAAGAACTACCACGACGTTTCGGTAGATATCGCAGCTCCAATAGAAGGAAGGGCCAACAGGCAGTGGTGGATTGTCTTTTCCATAGCCCTGGCTGCACTCCTATGGGGAATTGGTGCTATTATTTATACCATTTCCACGGGTATTGGTACTTGGGGGCTAAACAAGACGGTTAACTGGGCCTGGGATATCACCAACTTCGTATGGTGGGTAGGTATCGGGCATGCAGGAACCCTGATTTCCGCTGTACTATTACTCTTCCGCCAAAAGTGGAGAATGGCGATCAACAGGTCGGCCGAGGCCATGACCATCTTTTCTGTGATCCAGGCGGGACTCTTCCCGATCATTCACATGGGAAGACCATGGTTAGCTTACTGGGTGGTTCCAATTCCAAATCAGTTTGGATCCCTATGGGTGAATTTCAACTCTCCCTTACTGTGGGACGTTTTTGCGATCTCAACGTATTTATCTGTATCACTCGTATTCTGGTGGACAGGACTTCTTCCCGATTTTGCCATGATTCGCGACAGGGCAGTTAAACCCTTCCAGAAAAAGATCTACGGCCTTGTTAGTTTTGGCTGGACCGGAAGAGCAAAAGACTGGCAACGATTTGAAGAAGTATCCCTGGTTCTTGCCGGTTTGGCAACACCACTTGTACTTTCAGTGCATACCATCGTATCATTCGACTTTGCCACTTCCGTTATTCCGGGATGGCATACCACCATCTTTCCGCCATACTTTGTTGCCGGGGCGATATTTTCCGGCTTTGCAATGGTTCAGACCTTGCTTATCATAATGAGGAAAGTTTGTAGCCTGGAAGCATATATCACGGTACAACACATAGAGTTGATGAATATCGTGATCATGGTAACCGGGTCTATCGTAGGATGTGCTTATATCACGGAATTGTTTATCGCCTGGTATTCAGGTGTGGAATATGAACAATACGCCTTCTTAAACCGTGCAACAGGACCTTATTGGTGGGCGTATCTGCTCATGATGAGTTGTAATGTTGTATCACCGCAGGTGATGTGGTTTAAAAAGATCAGAACGAGTATTGTGATCTCCTTTGTGATTTCCATCGTGGTAAACATTGGAATGTGGTTTGAGCGATTTGTAATTATCGTAACCTCCTTGCACAGGGATTACCTTCCGTCTTCATGGACGATGTTCTCTCCAACATTTGTCGATATTGGTATTTTTATAGGAACAATAGGATTTTTCTTTGTCCTCTTCCTGCTTTACGCCCGAACATTCCCGGTAATCGCACAGGCTGAGGTCAAATCCATCTTGAAATCATCAGGTTCAAAATACAAGAAACTTAGAGATGCGGGTCAGCCTTTATATCAAATGCCGACCGAAATTGCTCCTGCAAGGGAAGTTGAGGTCGCCGAGGTTACCAAACCCGAAGAAACAGCAAAAGTGGGTGACCTGCTTTCAAAACTGGGAACCTTTGACCCTGATACTGACAAAGCCGATGACCTGAAGAAAGTGAAGGGGATTGGTCCAAAAATGGAACAGACCCTTAACCAGATCGGGATTTACACCTTTGCTCAGGTGAGTAGGATGACGGATACGGAATATCGTATGCTGGATGAAATTACCGGGGCATTCCCCGGAAGGGCACAACGAGACGACTGGGCAGGACAGGCAATGAAACTAAATAAGAAATCGTAATTATGGCCTCTAAAGTTATACATGCTTATTACAACGATGATGACATCCTCATGCAGGCTGTTAAAAAGGTGAAAACCACCAAGCATCATATTGAGGAAGTGTATTGCCCTTTTCCGGTTCACGGACTGGACAAAGCGATGGGACTGGCGCCAACCAGGATTGCGATTACATCATTTATGTATGGCTGCCTGGGCTTGATTGTGGCTATAGTGATGATGAATTACATCATGATTGAAGACTGGCCTCAGGACATAGGAGGGAAACCTAGTTTTACCTATATCCAAAACATGCCGGCCTTTGTGCCTATCATGTTTGAGCTTACGGTCTTCTTTGCGGCACACCTTATGGTGATCACCTTCTACCTACGAAGTAGATTGTGGCCATTTAAAAAGGCAGAAAATCCGGATGTGAGAACCACGGATGATCATTTTGTAATGGAAATAGAAGTTTATTCCGGCGATGAAAAAGGATTGATGACGATGTTGCAGGAATCAGGCGCTGTAGAAATAAATCAGGTAGAAAAGTAGTACTGGACATATGAAGAAAATACTGAAAATAGGAATTTTATTCGCGGCTGTAATAGCGATGGTTTCCTGCGCCGACAAGGATAGCCGAAACTATCAGTACATGCCCAATATGTATTTCCCTGTAGGTTATGAAACCTATCAGGAAGTAGATTTTCTGCCAAGCGGTACGGAAGCGATGAAACCGGCTGAGAATTCAATTTCAAGAGGTTGGCTTCCCTATGAATTTGCTAACGACCTGGAAGGAAAAGACCTGGCTAGGTTGCAACCAAGTCCGCTCGATTCCCTTAACGCCGAGGAAAACCTCGCTGTTGGGAAAGAGTTATACGATATATACTGTGCTATTTGTCATGGAGCAAAAGGTGCAGGACAGGGTACTTTGGTAAAAAGGGAGAAAATTCTGGGTGTTCCTTCTTATGCAGATGCTGCAAGGAATATCAACGTGGGCTCAACCTATCACACCATTTATTACGGACTTAATTCCATGGGATCTTACGCAGGGCAACTGGATTATACCGAGCGTTGGCAAGTGGCCGAATACGTGATGAAATTGAAGCAGGACCTAACTAAATAAGACACAGACATAAACTATGTATACGTTTTCTAACAGATTAAAAATCGGAGCAATTGTTCTTATGGCCCTCGGGGTTGTTGGGATGGGTGTTGGATTTGTCACTGTTCCTTCTACTCCGGAAGAAGCCAGGAACATGGTTGCGGCTCATGATGACGGCCATGGAGATTCTCATGCAGAAGAAGGGGAGCATCCGGCGGCTGCAAGTGAACACCCGGCAGAAGATGCAGGTCATGCTGCTGCTTCCGGTCATGATGCTGCTCACGATGAACACCTGATGCACCAACTACAAAACAGACCCTGGTCTGCAGTGTATGTGGCCGCTTTCTTCTTCTTTATGATCGCCCTGGGCGTGCTGGCATTTTACGCCATTCAGCGTGCTGCACAGGCAGGATGGTCGCCCTTACTCTTTAGAGTCATGGAAGGCATTACGGCATATCTGGTTCCCGGAGGTATTATAATGTTTGTACTCTTGATCCTATCTGTAATGCATTTCAATCATATGTTTGTATGGATGGACTCTGAGGTTGTTGCAGAGGATGCATTGTTGCAAGGAAAAGCAGGATATCTTGATCCCACCTTTTTCCTGATAAGAGCCGCTATTTTTCTGGGCGGATGGATTCTGTACAGGGAAGTGTCGAGAAGGTTGTCCCTGGCTCAGGATGAAGCCGATGACAACCGTAATTTTGTAAAGAATTTCAGATGGGCAGCAGGCTTCCTGGTTTTTTATCTGGTTACAGAATCGATGATGTCATGGGATTGGATAATGAGTATCGATCCACACTGGTTTAGTACATTGTTTGGCTGGTATATATTTGCAGGAATGATGGTTTCAGGGATCACAGTTATCGCTATAATTACCATCTACCTTAAATCTAAAGGCTATCTGCCCGATGTGAATGACAGCCATATCCACGATTTGGCGAAATTCATGTTTGGTTTCAGCATTTTCTGGACGTACCTTTGGTTCAGTCAGTTTATGTTGATCTGGTACGCCAATATTCCTGAGGAAGTGACCTATTTTGTGACCAGAATAGAGGATTATAACTTGCCCTTCTTTGGAATGGTTGCCATGAATTTTGTTTTCCCGCTACTCCTCTTAATGAACAGCGATTACAAGAGGATTAACTGGTTTGTGGTAATGGCGGGTATCGTGATCCTCGCAGGACACTATGTAGATGTCTTTAACATGGTTATGCCGGGAACAGTAGGAGATCAGTGGTCTATTGGCATACCTGAGTTTGGAGCAGTTTGTTTCTTTGCCGGGATATTTATTCTTTGGGTTTTCAGAGCACTTACCAAAGTGCCTTTGCAGCCCAAGAGAAATCCGTTTATTGAGGAAAGCAGACATTTTCACTATTAATGATTACAGAAACTTATTAGTTTAGATAATGACGACATTACTTACGATTCTTGTTTTAATTCTAGTGGCAATTGCGATCTGGCAGATGACCAAGATCTTTGAATTGTCCCAGATTAAAGCGGAGACCTCTCAAGTGGCGAATGATAAGGACAATAAGTACAATGGGTACCTTATGTTTGCCTTCTTGATCTTTATTTACGCAATCACGATTTTCAGTTTCTGGAAATACACCAAGGTGTTACTTCCCGAGGCGGCTTCAGAGCATGGTTCAGAATACGACAGCTTGATGCTCTGGTCCTTTGTGATTATCTTTTTTGTTCAAACCGTAACACAGGCATTGCTGCATTACTTTTCGTATAAGTACAAAGGAGAAAAAGGGAAGAAAGCCCTTTTCTATGCTGATAATGACCGCCTGGAATTTATATGGACCATTATTCCGGTTGTCGTTTTGGCCGGACTA
Organism: Muriicola soli; assembly: GCF_004139715.1. Lineage (GTDB taxonomy): Bacteria > Bacteroidota > Bacteroidia > Flavobacteriales > Flavobacteriaceae > Muriicola > Muriicola soli. Next base: position 282,593 of record NZ_CP035544.1, read on the forward strand.
ATCCTCTGGGGGCTGTACACATGGACCAATATCATGGACGTCAATGACGATGATGACCCTCTTATTGTAGAATTATACGCTCAGCAATTTAACTGGACCGCCAGATACGGTGGTGGTGATAATGTACTGGGAGGCGCAAACGTCAGGATGATTGATATTAACCGGGCAAATGTCCTAGGTTTAGACGAATCAGACCCTTATTCTAACGATGACGTAATTGTAAAGGAGTTACACTTACCCGTTGGGCGAAAAGTAAACTTTAGATTTCGTTCTCAGGACGTATTGCATTCTGCTTACATGCCCCACTTCAGAGCGCAGATGAACTGTGTTCCGGGGATGATTACGGAATTCTCGTTCACCCCTACCATCACAACAGAGGAGATGCGTCTGAACCCTGACGTGGTTGATAAAGTAAAAAGGACAAACGCCATCAGGGCCGAAAGGGCACAAAAAGGCGAACCTAATTCGGAACCATGGGAATTCGACTATATCTTGCTTTGCAACAAGATATGTGGAAAATCGCATTACAATATGCAGATGAAGATCATAGTGGAGACCGAAGAGGAATACAATGCATGGATAGAAAGTCAGCAAACATTTTCGCAGTTAATGGCTTCCATGAATTAAATTAAAAATTAAGGCTAGAAAAGAAAATTAATATAAAATTAAATTAGATTATGTCTGCTACAGCACATGCACCAGTTGATGATCACGCACACGATCATGGACATCATCACAAAGAAACTTTTGTTACCAAATATATCTTTAGTCAGGATCATAAAATGATCTCTAAACAGTACCTGGTAACCGGTTTGATCATGGGGATCATCGGTATTGCCATGTCGCTCCTGTTCAGGATGCAATTGGCATGGCCGGGAGAATCTTTTCCGATATTTGAAGCTTTACTCGGAAAGTGGGCACCTGACGGGGTAATGGACGCTGACGTTTATCTCGCCCTCGTTACCATACACGGTACAATTATGGTATTTTTTGTATTAACCGCAGGCCTCAGTGGTACGTTTAGTAACCTATTAATTCCGCTGCAGATTGGCGCTCGGGATATGGCTTCAGGCTTCTTGAATATGCTATCCTATTGGATGTTTTTTACTTCCAGTGTAGTGATGGTGATTTCCCTTTTTGTTGAAGCGGGCCCTGCGGCAGCCGGATGGACTATTTATCCTCCCCTTAGTGCCTTGCCAATGGCACAACCGGGATCTGGGATGGGGATGACCCTCTGGTTAGTTTCAATGGCCATTTTCATCGCTTCTTCCTTGTTGGGATCACTGAATTATATTGTAACAGTAATCAATTTGAGGACTAAGGGAATGTCGATGACCCGACTTCCATTGACGATCTGGGCATTTTTTGTTACTGCCATTATTGGTGTGGTATCTTTCCCGGTTCTATTATCAGCAGCTCTATTGCTGATCATGGATAGGAGTTTTGGAACGTCATTCTTTCTGTCAGACATCTTTATTCAGGGAGAAGTATTGCATTACCAGGGAGGTTCCCCGGTACTTTACGAACACTTGTTTTGGTTCCTTGGACACCCGGAAGTATATATCGTACTCTTACCGGCACTTGGGATTACATCTGAAGTAATGTCTACAAATGCCAGAAAACCGATTTTTGGTTACAGGGCCATGGTAGCATCAATCCTTGCCATCGCTTTCCTTTCTACTATCGTTTGGGGGCACCATATGTTTATTTCAGGAATGAATCCTTTCCTGGGATCCGTCTTTACGTTTACAACCCTTCTTATTGCAATTCCATCAGCAGTTAAGGCATTTAATTATATCACTACCCTTTGGAAAGGAAATCTGCAACTCAACCCTGCGATGCTCTTTTCCATAGGCTTGGTATCTACCTTCATTACCGGAGGATTAACAGGTATTATCCTTGGAGACAGTACTTTGGATATCAATGTTCACGACACCTATTTTGTTGTAGCCCACTTTCACCTCGTGATGGGAATATCGGCCTTGTACGGTCTATTTGCCGGAGTCTACCACTGGTTCCCTAAGATGTATAAACGCATGATGAACAAAAATCTGGGGTACGTGCATTTCTGGGTAACTGCTATCTGTGCTTATGGAGTTTTCTTCCCCATGCATTTCGTCGGAATGGCCGGAGTACCGAGAAGGTATTATCAAAATACAGCGTTCCCAATGTTTGACGAACTTACGGATGTCAATATTCTGATTACCGTATTCGCCCTTATCGCCGGAGCTGCACAATTGGTATTCCTTTACAATTTTATCCATAGTATGTTCTACGGGAAACCTACTGAACAGAATCCATGGAAATCCAATACTCTCGAATGGACCGCTCCTATAGAGCATATCCACGGGAACTGGGAAGGTGAAATTCCTCACGTACATCGCTGGGCCTACGATTACAGTAAGACCTTGCCTAACGGGGAATACATTATCAAAGACCAGGATTTTGTTCCACAGGATGTTCCTATCCAGGAAGATGAAGAGGAATTACATCATTGACGATCTTTTTAGGCATTAAATCAAACCCATCCTTTGAAACTTCATAGGATGGGTTTTTTGATTTGTAGCGGATGATGTTCCGGTTGTACAATTTGTAATATCTTTAATAGGAATTAAAAAGCGAAAATTCTTCTTCTTATGAAAATGACACTCAGAATACTTACCCTTTTTTTTCTATGTCACAGTATAGGGATACAAGCACAGCGCAAACCGAAAATCAAGGGAAACAGGGAGCTTACAGAAGTTATAAAACCACTTCCTCCCTTTTCATCCATAGAGATCAGAGATGATCTGGACATTGTATTGAGAAGGGCCCCCGAAGAATCGTATCGAATCACAGCCGACGACAACCTTATTGATGTCCTTAAGTTTGAAGTAGAGAATGGAGTCCTGGTAGTCTCCTCGTTTTACCAAATCACCGCAAAAAAAGAATTGTCTATTGAAGTGTCTTATACCCAACTCAACGCCATAAGTCTCTTGGAGGGAAGAATTTCAACTGCGGATGGGGAGAGGATCAGTTCAGAAGAACTAATTGTCGACACCCAGGGGATTTCGCGAATAGAAGTTGACGCTGATGTGGGACAGCTCAAGCTAAACATGAAAGATAATAGTAAGGGCAACTTTAATGTTACTGCCGATAGCCTGTCCCTCCAATTAAAACACAAATCGGATGCTCAGGTATACATCAACTCCTTCTCAAGTTCAATTCAAATAAGGGACAATGCTCTCTTACTAATAGAAGGAACCTCAAATACGCTCAAATTGAGCAGCAAAGACAATGCCCGAATAAGAGCCCAGGACCTCGAGGCTGATCAACTTACAGCTAACCTTGCAGGTTCCTCCGATACAAGGGTTCTGGTTAATGGAGAAGCAGAGCTAAGTCTTTTAGAAAAGGCCAGATGCTATCTTTTCGGGGAACCGGAAATTAAGCTGCTAACTTTTAAAGACAATGCAGAACTTTTTAAAAGAAATAAATAAGGTCCCCTTTCCACAGCGGAAAGAGGACCTTGAAAGAAGGGTTGATTAGTTCCTTATGACTGCATAGACATAGAACTCTTAGGTCCTGCATTCACGATATCGCTATTTACATTCTCTTCAAATTGTTTGAAATTCTCATTAAAGAGGGTGACTAACTTATCTTTTACCTCGTCGTACTTGGCTTTGTCTTCCCAAGTGTTTTTGGGGATCAGTACTTCTGAAGGAACTCCCGGACAAGATTCCGGAATCATAAAGCCGAATTCTTCGTCTTTCAAATAATTTACGTTCTCAAATTCCTTGTGATGAATGGCGTCAATCATGGCCCTTGTATACTTGAGTTTAATTCTCGACCCTACTCCATGAGCACCTCCGGTCCAACCCGTATTTACCAGCCACGCTGTGGCCTTGTGCTCTTTAATTTTCTTCGCGAGGAGTTCGGCGTACTTGTTGGGATGCCACATCATAAATGCTGCTCCAAAACAGGCGCTAAAAGTGGCCTGAGGTTCGGTAACACCCATTTCTGTACCCGCAACCTTTGCCGTATATCCTGAAATAAAGTGATAACTGGCTTGTTCAGGAGTGAGTTTGCTCACAGGAGGTAAAACACCAAAAGCATCACAGGTAAGGAAGATGATATTTTCCGGGTGTCCTGCCACACATGGGATTTGCACGTTCTCGATAAAATCGATCGGATACGATGCCCTGGTGTTCTGGGTGATGGATGTGTCAGTATAATCAACCGCACGGGTTGCCTTGTCGTAAACGACGTTCTCCAGCACAGTTCCAAATCGGATAGCATTAAAAATATCAGGTTCATTATCTGCAGAAAGATTGATCGCTTTCGCATAGCATCCGCCTTCAATATTAAAAGTGCCATCGTCTGTCCAGCAGTGCTCGTCGTCCCCTATGAGTTTTCGCTTTGGATCCGCACTTAGAGTGGTTTTACCGGTTCCCGAAAGTCCAAAGAGGATAGTTACATCGCCCGCATTGCCCACATTAGCAGAGCAGTGCATAGGGAGTACCTCTTCCAAAGGCATTAGATAATTCATAATGGAGAAAATCCCCTTTTTCATTTCTCCTGCGTACTGTGTTCCCAGGATGACCACTTCTTTTTCTTCCAGGTTGAGGTCAACACTGGTTTTGGAGGTCATTTCCGAAGTGTATCGGTTTGCAGGGAATCCGCCACCGTTGAAGATCACATAATCCGGTTCGCCAAAATTAGCCAGTTCATCTGCTGTTGGCATGATCAGCATATTCTGCATAAATAAGGCGTGATATGCCCGGGTACAAATAATTCTAACTTTAAGGCGGTACTTGGGATCCCAACCCGCGAAGGCGTCAACAACGTATATCCTTGGCCGCGTATTTAAGTAGTCCAAAGCTCTTTCCCGGTTGACCATATAGGTGTGTTCATCCAAACCGATATTGATGGCACCCCAGTCGATATTATTTTCTGAATCAGGATTTCTTACGATTCGCTTGTCCTTTGGGCTCCTTCCCGTTTTCTCTCCGGAATAGACCAAAAGGGCACCCACATCCGAGATGGCAGTACCTTTTTCCTGGCGTAAACCTAATTCGTATAGTACAGGAACACTACTATTCCTGTATATCTCTTCTACTTCAATTCCGTACTTTTTTAAATCAAATGTTCCCATGGATTCTAATTTATCTAATTGGTTGAATTTCTATTGCAAAGTAGAGGATTTAAATAATGGAAAAAGATGATTTTTGTCATGATAAGGATTTATTAATTAATAAAATGTTGTCTTCTCTCTAGCCTGAATATCCGAATTGATTTTCACTATCTTTGATTTTATGAACGAGAATCTCGATCCCACAGCCGAAAATTTCTCTCAGGAGGAGCTCGATATTGAACGTGCATTAAGGCCTGTTACTTTTGATGATTTTACAGGGCAGGAATCGGTTCTGGAGAACTTACAGATCTTTGTACAGGCTGCCAATTTGAGAGATGAAGCCCTCGATCATACACTGTTTCACGGGCCACCCGGCCTGGGAAAAACCACTTTGGCTCATATCCTGGCTAATGAGCTTGGCGTTGGGATTAAGGTTACATCGGGCCCCGTATTGGACAAGCCCGGAGATCTTGCCGGACTTTTGACCAATCTTGAAGAGCGCGATGTTTTATTTATTGACGAAATACACCGATTAAGTCCTATCGTTGAAGAGTATCTCTACTCGGCAATGGAGGATTACAAGATCGACATAATGATTGAAACCGGGCCCAATGCGAGGTCGGTCCAAATCAATCTACATCCCTTTACCCTCATTGGTGCAACTACGAGATCAGGATTATTGACTGCTCCTATGCGAGCTCGGTTCGGGATACAAAGCCGATTGCAATACTACAGCACTGAACTCTTATCTACCATCGTTGAGCGTAGCGCCGAAATCCTCAAAGTTCCAATCAGTCACGAGGCAGCAATCGAGATCGCCGGGAGAAGCAGAGGAACCCCCAGAATCTGTAATGCCTTGTTGAGGCGAATTCGCGATTTTGCACAGATCAAAGGCAATGGAAAGATCGATATGAATATCTCTAGATACGGTCTTAAAGCACTAAACGTAGATACCCATGGCTTGGATGAGATGGACAACAAAATACTATTGACCATCATCGATAAATTTAAAGGAGGTCCGGTGGGTATCTCCACCCTGGCCACTGCAGTTTCTGAAAGTGCAGAGACTATTGAAGAAGTTTACGAGCCTTTTCTTATCCAGCAAGGCTTTGTCATGAGGACCCCGAGAGGGAGAGAAGTCACTGAACTTGCGTATCAGCATTTAGGCAGGATAAAAGGAGGCACACAGCCCGGACTTTTTTAAATGCGACAACTCACTACGGTTTCACAATGGGAAGTGATCAGGAATCGGAAGCGGATTCTGGCAAATCCTTTGCCCTTCCACTCAGAAAATTTTCAGAAATACGGTGACACCTTCAGGGTAAAAGTCGGGCCTCACCAAACCATTGTTTTCACCCGCGATCCCGAAATTGTTCAACAAGTGCTGCAAAAGCAGCAAAAAAAATTCAGAAAGTCTACTCTTCAAACCAAAGACCTGGCCAAATATATAGGACAGGGCTTATTAACAGCAGAAGGGGATCATTGGAAGACACAGCGCAGGATGATTCAGCCTGCTTTTCACAAGAAAAAACTGGTCGGGTTGATCTCTACCATGCACGAGGCTATTAAGGAAGAATTGGGTCGAATCCGGCTAAATGAAGAGCAAGATATCTTTTCCTTAATGGGAGACCTTGCGTTTCAGGTGGTGGCAAAATCGCTGTTCAGTAAGTCGGATATCCGTGAGAAAATGCGGGAACTCCAGCATATCACAGAGACCAATCAAAAAATGTTGATCCGGGAAATGAGGCAACCTTACCTAGTTTGGTGGTTTAAGCTGAGCGGACAATTGAGAAAACATCTCAACTATTCGGAAGACAGTCGGGTTTTGCTTAATGAACTCATTGAGGATAGGGTTCGCCGGGGAGGAGAAGAAGACGATCTGCTCGATATGCTTCTCAATGCCACCTATGAGGACGGCACTCATATGGAGAGAAAGCAGCTAATAGATGAAGTGCTGATCCTTTTTACCGCAGGACATGAAACCACGGCCAATGCACTGAGTTTTGCTCTTTTTCTGCTGGCCAAACATCCGGAAATACAAGAACAGGTCTATGAAGAGGTGTCGTCAAATGAGATCACTCACGATGATTACCTGTCCTGGTTGTCTAAATTTAATCTTACACAGCAGTGCATCGAAGAGGCTATGAGATTGTATCCGCCTGTCTATGTGATCGATCGAATGGCCAAAGAAGACATCGAAATATCCGGATATCGTTTTAAAAAAGGGAGTATGCTCCTTATGTCGGTCTACGAATTACACAGGTACAAGGCATTTTGGGAATCCCCGGAATCTTTTCAGCCGGAACGATTCGAGAAAGAAAAGAAAAAAGAGATGGGACCGTATTATTATCCTTTTGGAGCCGGCCCCCGAATGTGTATAGGCAACAATTTCGCCATGTATGAAATGGTTATAACCATTAGTGAAATTGTAAAGAAGTACAAGATTTCTACTCCTTACCCCGAGGTAGAGGTGGTTCCATTGATCTCGCTCAAACCAAAGGCAGTGAGCATAAGATTTGAAAAACGTCAATAATATTTGAGTTCCCAAAGCAAAAATACTCGCCTGATCAAGGAGGAAGCCAAAAGACTTGGATTTCTCTCCTGCGGAATTTCAAAATCTGAATTCCTGGAAGAGGAAGCCCCGAGATTAGAACGTTGGCTTAAGGAAAGTATGCACGGGGAAATGGCCTATATGGAGAATCATTTCGACAAAAGACTCGATCCCACAAAATTGGTGGAAGGCTCGAAATCTGTAATTTCTCTTATCCTCAATTACTATCCCGCTGCTGTACAAAAAGAAGACACTTTAAAGGTCTCAAAATACGCTTATGGCAAGGACTATCACCACGTGATAAAAGCCAAACTCAAAGACCTGCTCAACTTTATTGAGGAAGAGATTGGTGATGTCCACGGTAGGGCTTTTGTAGATTCTGCGCCTGTATTAGACAAGGCCTGGGCTGCGAGAAGCGGACTGGGTTGGATTGGCAAACACAGTAACTTACTAACACAGCAAGTGGGTTCATTCTATTTTATAGCAGAATTGATCGTGGACCTCGAACTCGATTATGACTCGCCCGTTACCGATCATTGTGGAAGTTGTACCGCGTGTATTGATGCCTGCCCTACAGAAGCTATAATTCAACCCTACGTAGTAGATGGCAGCAAATGTATCTCTTACCTTACGATTGAACTTAAAAATGAAATTCCAACTTCCTTTAAAGGGTTGATGGACGACTGGATTTTTGGTTGCGACGTTTGTCAGGATGTATGCCCCTGGAACCGGTTTTCAAAAGCACACGCTGAACCTCTTTTTAATCCCCATCCTGACATTTTAGAGATGAACAGAAAAGATTGGGAAGAGATTACCGAAGAGGTTTTCAAGAAGGTTTTTCGTGGTTCGGCGGTAAAACGAACAAAGTTTACCGGACTGAAACGAAATATCGAATTTCTTAAATAATTCTACGGCAACTACATCGATTTTGCTTTAAAAAGCTCATTTTTACTACCAAGACCTTAACAAGAACAATGATAAAACCCTATATTGAGAACTTGTTATTTGAGGAATAAAATAGTTCAATCTTCTAATTCATAAAGAGGAAACACGATGAGAATTAGTAAACCGGAGTTAAGTTTTTGGCAGATCTTTAATATGAACGTTGGATTCTTAGGAATTCAATACAGTTTTGGATTACAGCAAACTGCTATCAACCCCATATTTCTTTATTTGGGCGCACCTGAAGATATGCTGCCTATTTTAAATATCGCCGGCCCGGTTACCGGATTGGTAATTCAACCCATTATTGGGGCAATATCAGATAAAACCTGGTCACCTAAATGGGGTAGGAGGAAACCCTTCTTTTTGATAGGAGCAATAATTGGTAGTATCTGCCTCTTTGCTTTCCCTACAAGTCCGGTTTTGTGGTTTGCCGTCGGTTTACTGTGGATCCTAGATGTAGGAAACAATATGGCCATGGAGCCTTACAGGGCTTTTGTTGGGGATAAGCTTCCGGAAAAGCAATTGAGTTTAGGCTATCAGATGCAAAGTCTTTTTGTAGGTGCGGGTATCTTATTAGCGATGGGCTCAATAGTTTTATTTCAAAAATTATTTGGGGCTGAAACCGTTTCTGAAGACGGGGTGATCCCCACCTGGATGTATTATTCTTTTAGCCTGGGAGGAATTTTGTCCGTGGCTACAGTTCTGTGGTCGGTTTTAAAGACTCCCGAAATACCACCATCAGAAGAAGAATTAGCAGAAATTAATGAAGCTAAAAACAGACCTTTTATAAAAAAATTGGCTCAGCCTTTTAATGAAATTGCTAATGCCATAAAAGAAATGCCAAAATTTATGTGGAAGCTTTCCCTGGTGTATCTTTTTCAGTGGTATGCGCTATTTGTGTATTGGCAGTATATAACCCCATTATTTATGAAAACAATGGGTTTTGGTATTTCTGAAGCTGCATCCCAATCGGCTCAAATGAGTTTAACATATAATATCGTCACTATGGTGGTAGCCTTGGGATTAGTCCCGTTAACGCTTAAATACGGTAGTAAGAAAGTATATGCCTTTAGTTTAGTAGGTACAGCAATCGCCTTATTTTCAATTCCATTTATTAATAATATGATACTTGTTTTAGCTCCAATGGTCTTATTTGGGATTGGTTGGGCAGCGATGATGGGTATTCCATATACCATGGTTTCAAAGGTAGTTCCTCAGGAAAGACGAGGGGTTTATATGGGGATTTTGAATATGATGATAGTGATCCCCATGGGGATAGAAACCTTAACTTTTGGACCAATTTATAAATACTTGTTGGGAGGCAGTGCTGTAAACGCCATTCTTTTTGGCGGCGTATTCTTTGTGATTGCAGCAGTATTGGCCTTGCGACTTAATGTAGCTGAGGCTAAAAGCAAAAGATAAATTGACAGACGGGATGAATTCCAATACGATCTCTGCACGATAAAGATGCTGTGATTTTGTATTCCCTGATAGGTTCGTTTCCAAGGAAATACTCTTAAATTTGAAATTTAAATTGACTACATGGCCAAAGACAAGAAAAAACGGGAAGCACTTATTTACCACGCAAAACCTACTCCGGGTAAAATCAAGATTGTCCCCACCAAACCCTATGCTTCGCAAAGAGATTTAGCCCTTGCTTATTCACCGGGTGTAGCGGAGCCTTGTCTGGAAATCGCCAGGGACATCGAAAATGTTTACAAGTACACGGCAAAGGGAAATCTTGTGGCCGTTGTCTCTAATGGTACGGCAGTTTTAGGACTGGGGGATATTGGCCCGGAAGCTTCAAAACCCGTGATGGAGGGAAAATGTCTTTTATTTAAAATATTTGCAGACATAGACGGAATTGACATTGAGCTCGATACCAAGGATATCGATAAGTTCGTTGAGACAGTTAAAACCATCTCCCCCTCTTTTGGAGGAATCAATTTGGAAGATATCAAGGCTCCTGAAGCCTTTGAAATAGAGCGTCGTTTAAAAGAAGAGCTCAACATTCCGGTGATGCATGACGATCAGCATGGTACGGCTATTATTTCCTCTGCTGCCTTGATCAATGCACTTGAACTCGCAGAGAAAAAGATCGGAGACGTGAGGATCGTGATCAGTGGGGCTGGTGCTGCCGCAATTTCATGCACCCGACTGTACAAGGCTTTTGGGGCAAAGGCCGACAATATTATCATGGTAGACAGCAAGGGAGTAATTCGTAAAGACCGGGAATCACTAACTGCTGAAAAACAAGAATTTGCTACAGGCCGTGATTTCCATACCTTGAAGGACGCCCTGAAAGATGCTGATGTTTTTATTGGTCTTTCAATCGCAGATACAATGACACCCGCCATGCTAAAATCCATGGCAGAAAATCCTATCGTTTTTGCGATGGCCAATCCCGATCCTGAGATCAAGTATAACCTTGCCGTGAAAACAAGGAATGATGTAATTATGGCTACGGGCAGGTCTGACCATCCCAACCAGGTGAATAATGTGCTTGGATTTCCTTTTATTTTCAGGGGAGCATTAGACGTTCGGGCAACCAAGATCAATGAAGAGATGAAGATGGCTGCCGTAAAGGCCCTGGCCAAACTGGCCAAGCAGCCCGTACCTGAACAGGTAAATATTGCCTATGGCGAAACCAGATTGACCTTTGGTAAGGAATACATCATCCCAAAGCCTTTTGATCCCCGACTAATTTCCGAAATACCGCCTGCAGTGGCCAAAGCGGCTATTGAAAGTGGAGTGGCAAAGCTTCCGATCACAGATTGGGAAAAGTATAAAGAGGAATTGTTGCAACGTTCCGGTGAAGACAATAAGGTAATGCGACTCTTGATGAACCGGGCGAAGAGCAACCCAAAAAAGATCGTATTTGTTGAGGCAGATCAGCTGGATGTATTAAAAGCGGCTCAGATAGCCTATGAAGAGGGTATTGCCCATCCCATCCTGCTGGGAAATGCAGAAGTAATCCAGGAACTAAAAAAGGAACTGGAATTTGATGCAGACGTGCCTATTATTGATCACCATACAAAGAATTCGATCGAAAAAAGGATGCATTACGCCCAGAAATACTTTGAAGCCAGAAGGCGAAATGGTGCCACACTCTACAGCGCCAAAAGCAGAATGCGTCAAAGAAATTATTTTGGGTCGATGATGATCTTAGAAGGAGATGCCGATGGAATGATTTCCGGATATTCCAGATCCTATGCATCCTCTATAAAACCGGTTTTTGAGGTTATAGGTAGAGCGGCCAATGTGTCAAAAGCCGCTACAGTCCACATCATGATTACAAATCGGGGCCCTATTTTTCTGGCGGATACTTCAATCAATATCGATCCAACCGCAGAAGAACTGGCTGAAATTTCAGTTATGACAGCTAACCTTGCAAAAGCCTTTGGTTTTAATCCGGTGATGGCCCTCTTGTCCTATTCCAATTTCGGATCATCAAACCATCCGCATGCCAGGAAAGTAAAAGAGGCCGTTAGGATACTGCATGAGAACCATCCTGAACTTGTGGTCGACGGTGAAATTCAAACCGATTTTGCCCTGAATAAAGATTTACATCAAAGTCAGTTCCCTTTCTCTAAGATAGCCGGAAAGAAAGTCAACACTTTGATTTTTCCAAACCTGGAAGCCGCGAATATCACTTATAAGTTACTCAAGGAATTACACGCTGCAGATACTATTGGCCCTATTATGCTGGGCTTAAAACGACCTGTTCATATTCTGCAATTAGGTGCCAGCGTAGAAGAGATGGTAAACATCACAGCGGTGGCGGTTATTGACGCGCAGGAAAGGGAGAAAAGAAGAAAGGCCAAAAGAAAGGCGAACAATAGTTGAGATTCAACAATCTATCTAATCAAAAAATTAAGGAATGATCACTCATCTGAAGGGCAGATTGGTTGAAAAACACCCTACCCATGTCGTTATTGATTGTGGCGGGATTGGGTATTTTGTCAATATTTCTCTCCATACTTATTCGAAGTTACCCGAAACAGAAAATGTCCAGCTTTTTACTCATTTGCAGATCAAAGAAGATTCACACACCCTCTTTGGATTTATGGAGGCCTCAGAACGTGAAATATTCCGTTTATTGCTCTCGGTTTCAGGTATTGGTTCCAGTACGGCAAGGACCATGCTTTCCTCAATGACCCCCCATCAGACAAGAGATGCTATCGCCAAAGGAGATGTACCGGCAATACAGGCAATTAAGGGCATTGGAGCAAAGACAGCTCAAAGGGTTATCCTTGACCTGAAAGACAAAGTTTTAAAAATTTACGATCTGGACGAAGTTTACCCGGATTCAAACAATACAAAGAAGGATGAAGCGTTATCTGCTTTAGAGGTTCTTGGCTTTCAACGAAAGCAAGCCGAAAAGGCGGTTGAGAAGGTTTTAAGCCAGGATGCTTCACTAAGCGTAGAGAACATTATCAAACATGCGCTGAAAAATTTGTAAAAAGTTTGAAAACAGGGGCAAAAACGTTACTTAAATCTTCATTTAAGCTATTTTTCCTATCCTTCATTTTCTTTTGGACCGGACTTACCTGGTCTCAGGAAACGGAAGAACAAGTCACCGACTCTGTTCAGACCGGGGTGGCCCTTGGTAAAATTAAGATGCCCAACCCAGACAGCATTGTTTCCAAGTACATCTACGATCCGCAACTAGACAGATATATTTACACTGAAACCGTCGGGGAATACAATATCAATTATCCGGTAATTCTTACCCCCGAACAGTATCTCGAATTGATTCGAAAAGAGAGTATCAAATCCTATTTCAAGGATAAGATAGATGCGTTTTCCGGGAAGAAGGAAGGGAGCGAAGAGGCACGGCGGAATTTGCTCCCGAACTTCTATGTCAATAGCAATTTCTTCGAATCGGTTTTTGGGGGTAATACCATCGAAGTTATTCCTCAGGGATCCGTGGCCATGGATCTTGGAGTCATCTGGCAAAAGAATGACAATCCTGCCCTCTCGCCCAGGAACAGGACTAACCTATCCTTCGATTTCGATCAGCGCATCAGCCTGAGCATGTTGGGAAAAGTAGGGGAAAGGCTACAGGTCACGGCAAATTACGATACGGAAGCGACCTTTGATTTTCAGAATTTGGTAAAGCTCGATTATACGCCAACCGAAGATGATATCATCCAGAAAATTGAAGTTGGTAATGTCAATATGCCCCTGAACAGCTCCCTGGTAACCGGTGCACAAAGCCTTTTTGGGGTTAAAACCCAGCTGCAGTTTGGTAAAACTACGGTTACGGCTGTTTTTTCCGAACAACGATCACAAAATAATACCGTAGTTGCACAGGGTGGGGGAACGATTAACGATTTTGAACTCACTGCCCTCGACTACGACGAGGACCGGCACTTCTTTCTGGCCCAGTATTTCAGGGATCAGTATGATGAAGCCCTGTCCAATTACCCCTTTATTCGTAGTCAGGTGCAGATTACCCGACTTGAAGTATGGGTCACCAACCGCAGTCAGCAAACGCTCAATGTGAGAAACGTTGTCGCTCTGCAGGATCTGGGAGAAGCTTTGGAGGAGAAAACAAGAATTGGACAAGCCAATGGTGATCCTGCAGGATTTTTTAATATTTCAGCAACAAACCCTGAATTACCCAGGAACGGGGCAAATGACTTTGATCCGGCTTTGATCGGCAACGGCGGGGCCTTAACCACAGAAATCAGGGATATCGCCACCGTGGACAACGGATTTAATATTACAGGGGGTTACCAAATCAATCAGGGATTTGATTACGCCATCCTTGAGAATGCCAGGAAATTAGAAATTACACGTGACTATCAGTTCAACTCGCAGCTCGGATATATTTCCCTGAATCAACGTTTGAGCAATGACGAAGTTCTCGCCGTGGCCTTTCAATATACTTTTAATGGGGAGGTTTTTCAGGTAGGGGAATTTGCCAATGGCGGGTTGGATGCAACAACCGTGGCTGGTGGAGTAACCCCGGAAATCACAAACAACACCCTGGTTTTAAAATTATTAAAAAGTAACATCACCAATGTCAACGATCCTATTTGGGATCTGATGATGAAAAACATCTATGCCACTGGGGCTTTTCAGCTAAGTGAAGAAGATTTTAAACTGAATATTCTGTATTCTGACCCTACCCCCAGAAATTATATCACTCCCGTAGATCCCAATGCCGGATGGCCTTCAGTCCCGAAGCCACTTGAGGATAGGATACTTCTGGATGTATTTAACCTGGACCGACTTAACGTATACAGGGATGTGCAGCCCGGAGGTGACGGCTTCTTTGATTTTGTTCCCGGGATTACGGTCAATACCCAGGGCGGACAGATCATTTTTACAAAAGTTGAACCCTTTGGGGAATACCTTTTTGACCTCCTCGGCGGAGGAACATACGAGGTGGATAATGATCAGGGATACAACGTGAATCAACAGAAGTATGTCTTCAGGAATATGTATGCCAATACAAAGGCAGCATCTCTGCAGGATGCAGAGAAAAACAGATTCAGGCTTAAAGGGCGTTATAAATCAGAGGGCAGTAATGGTATCCCGATTGGAGCATTCAACGTTCCCAGAGGATCCGTACGTGTCACTGCAGGAGGGAGACAATTGCAGGAAGGAATCGACTATACCGTAAACTACCAGGCAGGAACCGTTCAAATACTTGATCCTAGCTTGCAGGCCTCCAACACGCCTATCAATATTTCTGTAGAGAACAATGCGGTTTTCGGACAGCAAACCCGAAGATTCACAGGCGTAAATATAGAACACCAGTTCAATGAGAATTTTGTGCTCGGGGGAACTTTACTCAACTTAAACGAGCGCCCGCTGACGCAAAAATCGAATTACGGGATAGAACCGGTAAACAATACCATCTTCGGCCTCAATGGTAACTTCTCAACCGAGGTTCCTTTTCTCACCAGACTGGCTAATAAGTTACCCAATATCGATACGGATGTGCCCTCGAATATTTCACTTAGGGGAGAAGTGGCCTATCTTATCCCAAATTCACCAAAGAACGCCGATTTCCGCGGAGAGACTACCACATATCTGGACGATTTTGAAGGTGCTCAGGCACTGATAGACATTCGTTCCTCTTTGGGCTGGTCCCTGGCAAGTACGCCTCTTGAGTTCCTGGATGAAGGAGAGTCAGATCTCGAAGTAGGATACGAACGTGCTAAAATGGCCTGGTATACCATTGACCCGATCTTCTTCACGAATCAGAGACCTACGGGGATATCAGATAATGACTTATCTACCAATGAAACTCGAAGGGTATTTATTGACGAGGTTTTCCCTCAGATTGATATTGCCCAGGGACAGACCACAGTTCAGAACACTCTCGATATTGCCTATTATCCTTCTCAAAAAGGACCCTATAATGCAAATCCTGATTTTGGCTCCGAACTGCCTACCGAAAAATGGGGTGGAATCATGCGTTCCCTGAGTAGTACAAATTTTGAACAGTCGAATGTCGAATTCGTACAATTCTGGGTGATGGATCCCTATGTAGACGGTATAGCCACTGGCACCGGCGAACTTGTGATCAACCTTGGAAACATATCTGAAGACATTCTTGCGGATGGCAGGAAGCAGTACGAGAATGGCCTTCCCGGAGTAGACAGCAACGACCTTACCACCAACACGATCTGGGGAAGGGTTCCGGCTACCCAATCACTGGTCTACGCATTTGATGCCGATGAAACGAACAGGGGATTACAGGATCTTGGATTTGACGGTTTACCCGATAATGAAGAGGCTGCACAGGGCTATAATGGTCCGGCAGAGGATCCCGCTTTAGACAACTATCAATATTACCTCAACCGGGAGGGAAATATCCTGGAGCGTTATTTCGACTTTAATAACGTAGATGGAAATTCGCCTGTAACCGTTACCAATACCAACCGAGGGTCAACAACGCTCCCGGATGTGGAAGACATAGATCGCGACCTGACGATGAACACGATCAACAGTTATTATGAATACCGCATTCAGATAAAACCCAATACCACGGTGAACGATCTCTACGTAACCGATATCAAAGAAGGAGTTACTCCGGACCTGCCCAATGGTACTCAATTAAATCGGAGGTGGATACAGTATAAGATCCCATTAAGCGATTTTACCGACGCCATAGGCGGGATCTCTGATTTCAGGTCCATCAGTTTTATGCGGATGTACCTCACAGGCTTCACGGATAATGTAGTGCTCAGGTTTGCTACTCTGGATCTGGTTCGGGGTGATTGGCGGAACTATACCAAAAGTCTTGAGGCTGATAATGACGACCCCTCTGATGACGCGACAGTTGTTGATGTAAATACGGTAAACATAGAGGAGAACAATTCAAGAATCCCTATTCCTTATGTTCTTCCTCCGGGAGTAATCAGGGAGCAGCTGAATAACAACAACACCATCATCAGGCAGAATGAACAGTCTTTATCTTTCTTGATTGAAAATCTTGAACCTGAAGATTCCCGGGGGGTATTTAAAAATGTGAACATAGATGTAAGACAGTACGAGCGATTAAAAATGTTCATGCATGCTGAGAAGCTTCTAAATTCAGACTATCTCGATGACGATGTTCCTTTAGTAGGTTTCTTGCGGATCGGAACCGACTTTTCAGAAAATTACTATCAAATTGAAGTGCCATTACAATTTACTTCTTTTGGTGCCAGTGCGGCAGAGGATATCTGGCCGGCAGTGAATGAATTAGACATTGCCCTGGATGATCTCAAAAGGGTTAAATCCCAGGGGATCTCAGATCAGACACTTAGTGATGTCACTTATTATGAAATTGTGAATGGGGAGATCACTATTGTTCCCGAATTTGCCCCCAGGACACTTGGGCAAATCAGGATAGGAATCAGGGGAAATCCTTCTTTGGGAAGTATCCGGAGCATGATGGTTGGGGTAAAGAACATTGACAATACTCCTGCCAGAGGAGAAGTCTGGTTTAACGAATTGAGATTGGCTGGGCTCGATAACCAGGGCGGATGGGCAGCAATTGCAGCTTTTGATGGGAACATGGCCGATTTTGCCAATGTTTCTGCAACCGGAAGTAAAAGCACATCAGGCTTTGGCGCCATTGATCAGATGCCCAATGAAAGGGCTCGGGAAGATGCAATATCGTATGACGTGGTGACAAATGTAGAACTGGGGCAATTGCTCCCGCAAAAGTGGAATTTGCAGATCCCATTCAACTATGGAATATCCGAACAATTGATCACCCCGGAATTTGACCCTGTCTACGACGACCTGAAGCTCGAAGACCGAATCGCAACTGCAGGCACAGCCCAGGAGGCTGACGAGATCCGGGAGCAGGCAGAGGATTACACCAAAAGGACGAGCATAAACTTTATCGGCGTTCGAAAAAACAGAGGAGAAGACGCAGATGCGAATTTCTATGATGTGGAAAATTTCACCTTCAATTATTCCTATAACGAAACGGAACATCGGGATTTTGAAGTAGCCAGTTTGAGGGATCAGAATGTGAGAGCGGGGTTTGTTTACAATCACAACTTTAAACCGGTATCAGTTGCTCCGTTTGCAAAAAAAGACTCGCTGTTTACAGGCGACTACTGGAAGTGGCTGAAGGATCTGAATTTCAATCTACTGCCTACGAGTATTTCACTTCAATCGGACATTAATCGACAATTTAACCAGCAGCGCTTCCGCGATGTTCTGGAGCCTGGCGTTGAGCGATTGGAACTTCCTCTGCTGCAACAGCGAAACTATCTTTTCAATTGGCAATACGCCCTTAATTACAGTATTACTAAGTCGCTCCGACTCAATCTGACATCCTCAAACAACAACATCGTAAGAAATTATTTTGAAGAAGAAGGAAACCCCAATTCTCTGATCAATCAGGAATTAAATGTCTGGGACGGATTTTTTGATATCGGTGAACCCAATCGCCATGCCCAGCAGATGCAGTTGAATTATGAGTTGCCGCTGAACAAGATCCCTGTACTCGATTTTATCAATGCGCAATACACTTATACCAGTAATTTCGACTGGCAACGCGGGGGTGATGCCATCAGGGAGGTAACCGGGGAGGATATCAACACCATCCAAAATGCGAATACTCACAATCTTACGGCTACTTTCAATATGCAGCGTTTTTACGATCAGGTAGGGCTGAAAAAAGTGACAGGTAAAGGTACAGTGAGCCCGGTGAGAAGGGATAAGGCAGGTAATTTACCTACAGGAGCCGAAGCCAATGCCCCTAAAAAAACATCCGGTCTTTGGAATACGGCCGTAGACATCATCACCATGGTGAAGCGCCTCAATGTAAATTACAACGAGAATAATGGTCAGGTTTTACCTGGATATACACAGTCCATAGGTTTTATCGGGACAACAAGGCCCACCCTTGGCTTTGTGTTTGGGAGCCAGGCAGATGTTCGTTTTGAGGCGGCTAGAAATGGATGGCTAACCGTTTTTCCCGAATTCAATCAGCAATTTATAAAGAGGACAAACAAACAACTCAATTTAACTGCTACAGCGCAACCTGTTCAGGATCTTACTATTGACTTGGTTGCCGATCGTCAGTTTTCGAGCAGCTTGCAGGAAAATTTTAAAGTTGAGGATGGAGAGTATATTGTTCAGACGCCAAATACTTTTGGCAATTTCAGTATCTCTACAATGATGTTGGGGACTTTCTTTTCCAAAAGTGATGAGTTTACCTCTGATAATTTTGAGACGTTTAAGGAGAATCGTATTGTTATCGCAAATCGAATCCTATCAGATCGGGGAGGGGCAGACGAAGGTGTTGACGGAAATGGTTTTCCAATCCGGTACGGAAATACGAGCCAGGACGTATTGCTTCCTGCCTTCTTTGCGGCTTATACAGGTCAGGATGTAAATAGGGTGAATCTGGATGCTTTCAGAGACATCCCCATTCCCAACTGGAATATAAAATACACCGGCTTGATGCGGAACAAGTGGTTTAAGAAAAAGTTCAAAAGATTTTCTCTCAGTCACGGATACCGGGCAGCCTACAGCATCAATAATTTCCAGACCAATTTGGAGCGTCAGAACGGACAGATTGATCCGGAGAACCAGGACTTACTTCCTGAGAATATTATCAACAACGTAGTTCTGACAGACCAGTTCAATCCTTTGATGCGGGTAGATTTTGAAATGAAGAATTCGATGAGTGTGGTGGCTGAGGTAAGGGCCGATCGTACCTTGTCCCTGAGTTTTGACAATAATCTGCTTACAGAGATCAACGGGAAGGAATATACCATAGGTTTGGGATACCGCTTTAAGGATGTCACCTTTGTCACTAACATTGGGGGCGAAAAACAAAGGCTAAAGGGCGATCTTAACCTGAAGGCGGATGTGAGCCTGAGAGATAATATCACGATTATCCGAAACCTGGATCTGGACAACAATCAGATTACCTCGGGACAAAATCTTTTGTCGGTTAAGTTCACGGCAGATTATGCGCTGAGTAAGAGTTTGAATGCGCTTTTCTTCTACGATCATTCTTTCTCGCAATTTGCAGTCTCAACTGCCTTTCCTCAGACCACCATAAATACAGGGTTTACCCTGCGATATAATTTTGGCAATTAAGCCAGAAATTGTTTTTTGAAAACCTTATCGGAATCCGTTACATTTGCCTACGTAACTAATTCAAAAAACATGAACATTCCATCCGAGTTAAAATATACCAAAGACCATGAATGGGTCAGAATTGAGGGCGATACCGCCACTGTTGGGATCACCGATTTTGCCCAGGGAGAGTTGGGAGATATCGTCTACGTGGAAGTAGAGACGCTTGACGAAACCCTCGAAAAAGAAGAGGTTTTTGGCACCGTGGAGGCTGTTAAAACGGTATCCGACCTTTTTCTTCCCTTAAGTGGAGAGATCATTGCTTTTAATGAATCCCTTGAGGATGAGCCTGAAAAAGTGAATTCCGATCCTTACGGCGAAGGGTGGATGATCAAAATTAAATTCAGCGATAAAGCTGAATTAGAAGAATTAATGAGTGATGTTGCCTATAAGGAACTCGTAGGTGCTTAAACGCTATGTCGCCGGGACTGGTTTTATTGGATGGATGATTGGGATCACAATCCTGAGTCTGGTTTCTTTTGAAGATGACACATCCCTGGATCTTGAGATTCCCTATCTAGATAAAATCGTTCATTTCACCTTTTATTTTATCGCAGCTGTTTTGGGCATATTCTTTTACAGGACCTTGAAGCAGCGTACAATAGCCAACTTTAAGAAAACTCTGATTTTCTTAGGCGGACTAATAGTGTATGGTATAATAATTGAGGTATTACAGAGTACCTTTACGACTTACAGAAGTGGGGAAATCACAGATGTTCTGGCAAATTCAGCCGGCGCACTATTGGGGACTTTGCTGATGAGGGCGATATTTTCTGGTAAAACCGAATCAAAATGGGAAAATTAATTACGGTTTTTATAAATTAATAGTTAAATTAGCAAACGTTTAAATCAAAAAATATGGAACCTAAAAAGAATCCTAAAGCCGATTTAAGAAAGAATAGTGCACTCTATTTTGTTCTTGGGTTATTTGTTGTAATGCTGTTGGTATTTATCGCCTTTGAGTGGAAAACTTATGATAAGGTTGCAGACTATGACATCTCCCTTAATGTAGAGGATGCTTTGGATGAAGAAGTTCCAATGACGGAACAGATTAAAACACCTCCGCCACCACCACCACCAGCCGCTCCAGAGGTCATCGAAGTGGTAGAAGACGAAGAAGAGGTAGAGGAAACTGTAATTGAGTCAACAGAGACCAGTCAGGAAGAAGAGATTATCGAAGTGGAAGATGTAGAAGTAGAGGAGGATGATATTGACGTGGATGTTCCTTTTGCAGTAATTGAAGATGTACCTGTTTTCCCAGGTTGTGAGGGAGCAAGTGATAAAAGAGCTTGTTTTAATGAAATGATGCAAAAGCACATCATTAAGAATTTCCGTTATCCCGAAATCGCACAGGAAATGGGAGTGCAGGGAAGAGTAAGCGTAATGTTTACCATACAGAAAGACGGAAGCATCGGAAATATCCGTTACCGAGGTCCGGATAAAAATCTTGAAGCTGAAGCCTTGAGAATTATCCAGAAGTTGCCCAAAATGACTCCGGGTAAACAAAGGGGAAGAGCCGTACGGGTTCCTTTCAGTATTCCGATTGTATTCAAATTGCAATAAGCTTTTCTAAAAAAATAATAAAACCCCGTCTGAAAAGACGGGGTTTTTTTGTGGTAACACCTGAGGATTTTTATTCAAAATGTATTTGTTTTCTTTCGTTTTTCGACGATTTAATTTTATCCCAGGCACCTCTCTTGACCAGCTGTCGGAAATTGAAATGCCAGGGAAAATTTAAAAACTGCTGCTAACTGCTTAAACTGAAATGAAGAAGTGACTTTAAACAATTCCTAAACTTAGCATAAACAGTATCAATTCGTTGCAAAAATATACCGCGGGCCGTATCTTTGCACCCTTATAATTTTGAAGATGAAGTCGGCGGTCGGCACCTTAAATACATATTCCTGGACATTGATATTTTCTGACTTTAAAGAGATCACCAAAGCAAGGCTCGCCCTCAGTGTGGTGTTTTCCTCAATTGCCGGATATTTTTTGGGTGCCTATCAAATTGAATGGACTTCAGTTTTAATGCTGGCAATCGGGGGATACTGTATGGTAGGGGCGTCCAATGCCTATAATCAGGTGATAGAGAAAGATCTGGATGCCCTGATGTCCAGGACGGCTAACCGACCTGTTCCTTCCGGGAGAATGTCTTCCGCAACTGCGCTAACCATAGCAGTGATTATGACCCTTTTGGGAATTGGCATTCTCTACCTTCTGAATCCCAAAACAGCCATGTTCGGGGCCATTGCCATCTTTTTATATACAAGTGTTTATACTCCATTGAAAACCGTTACCCCTCTATCTGTTTTTGTTGGCGCCATTCCGGGTGCTATTCCTTTTATGTTGGGATGGGTTGCGGCTACAAATGATTTCGGAATAGAACCGGGCACCCTTTTTATGATTCAGTTTTTCTGGCAATTCCCTCATTTCTGGGCTTTGGCCTGGATGCTCGATGAGGACTATAAAAAGGCAGGCTTTAAAATGTTGCCCACCGGGAAAAAAGATAAAGGTACCGTTGTACAGATTATTATGTATACGGTCTGGATGATTATCATTTCTGTAATACCGGTTCTTGGAATTACAGGCCGCCTTCAGCTTTCTCTTGCCGGAGGAATTATCATCTTTTTAATGGGCATGGCCATGCTGGTTTTTGCCATGTTGCTATTTGAAAAAAGAAACAATGCTACTGCCAGAAAACTGATGCTGGCAAGTGTAATCTACATCAGCCTAATGCAGGTAGTTTACGTGGCAGATAAATATATTTCGCAAATATGGATTTAACACAGGGGACTCAAAAGGAGAAAAATGCCAGGGCAAAAAAGATGATGCTGTGGTTTGGGATCGTTAGTCTGCTGATGGGCTTTGCAGGGTGGACCAGTGCCTTTATTGTGAGTAGTGCCAGGGAAGACTGGCTAAACGACTTCCAGTTGCCCACTGCCTTTTTCTACAGTACGGCGGTTATTATTCTGAGTAGTCTAACCTATATCAAAGCTAAACAGCTGGTTAGAAGTAATGCTCAGAAAGCGGCATCTAATTGGTTGTTCGGAACTCTGCTATTAGGGGTCATTTTTATTATTCTGCAATTTTCAGGTTTTAATGAAATAATTGCTCAGGGGTATTATTTTACAGGCCCTACGAGCAACATTACCATGTCTTATATCTTCTTAATTGCAACAGTGCACATTCTGCACGTCATCGCAGGTATGATTTCTTTAATTGTGGTTTTGGTAAGACAACGTCAAGGCAAATACAGTTCAGATGATATGCTCGGAATTGAACTGGGAGCTACATTTTGGCATTTTCTGGATCTTTTATGGGTCTATTTAATGCTGTTTTTCTTTTTCTTTTAAAACAGCTGAAAAAATCTCTCCCATTCCAGGGGGAATCGCTTTTCTTTAGCCTAAAAAAATGTATTTTTGCTAATATTATCTTAATTAGATTACAAGTATATGGATTCGACGATCTCAACAGGAGCAGAAGAAGAAAGCGTATGGGGTGGCGGTAACCAGCCTTTAGGTGCTAGTTACGGTAAATTGATGATGTGGTTCTTTATTGTCTCTGATGCCCTTACTTTTTCCGGATTTTTGGCCTCCTATGGATTTTCCAGATTTAAGTTTATAGAAACCTGGCCGATCGCCGATGAGGTGTTTACTCACGTACCATTTATTCACGGGAATTTCCCCATGTACTACGTGGCATTTATGACCTTTATTCTGATCATGTCTTCTGTAACCATGGTATTGGCGGTGGATGCAGGTCACAGGATGATGAAGAACAAGGTGATCATCTATATGTTCCTCACCATCATCGGAGGAGCAATATTCGTTGGGTCTCAGGCCTGGGAATGGGCCACTTTTATCAAAGGTGACTACGGTGCGGTTGAGACCAATGGAGGTCGGATCCTTCAGTTTGTCAAGGCCGATACGGGGGAGCGAGCTGCTCTCGCAGATTTTGCCCAATCGATAGAATCTGAGCGAGTGACACAACAGAAGAGTGAAGGGGTCTGGTATTCAGGAGAGACTGCCCTGCCTACCTACTCACTCAATGAGGTTACTCAAGGCTTTTTATCAAACCCAAATATTCTGATCCGTACAGAAACGATAAATGAGGAAGGAGAAAAAACCCTCTTAACACGGGAAGAATCCCTGGCTAAAATAAAGGACGCGAAATTAGTGGTTGAAGGCGCCAACCTGATCAGGAATGAATACGGTAGCCGTCTTTTTGCCGATTTCTTTTTCTTTATTACCGGGTTTCACGGATTTCACGTTTTTTCAGGAGTTGTAATTAACGTGATCATCTTCTTTAATATCATCCTGGGCACATACGAAAGAAGAGGGCATTACGAAATGGTCGAAAAGGTCGGGCTTTACTGGCACTTTGTTGACTTGGTCTGGGTATTTGTCTTCACCTTCTTTTACCTTGTTTAATTGTCAGATTAATAGAAAAAACACGACTTAACATATGTCACACGAACATAAATTAGCGATCTTCAGAGGGACCTTGAAATTCAAGTCGAATACCCAGAAAATATGGGGCGTCTTGATTTTCTTATCCATCGTTACAACCATTGAGGTTGCCTTAGGTATAACAAAACCTGAAATATTCGTTGCCAATACCTTTATAGGGATGAAATTGCTCAACTGGATATTCATCATTTTAACCCTGGTAAAGGCTTATTATATCGCCTGGGATTTTATGCACCTTCGCGACGAAAAAAGTTCCTTGAGAAGGGCCATCGTCTGGACCCCTATCTTTCTGGTGAGTTACCTGATATTTATCCTGCTTTTCGAAGCTGATTACATTTATAACGTCTTTAAAGACGGCTTTATACAATGGGATTTCTAACACGGAATTAACAACTAAAAAAGACGGTATAACAGCCGTCTTTTTTATTTTTGTCTTGTTTTAAGATGACAATGAAAAAGACCTTTGTCCTTATCGTTTTATTTATCCTGCCGCTGGTTGCATATCTCTTTTTTGCATCGGGGGTAAATAATTTTGGAAGGCTCCCAATACTTACCGAACAGGTACAAGATCTCACTGATATTGATCCGGAAGTAAGCCTGCAGGATAAGATCACTATTTTGGGCTTTTTGGGAAAAGACGCCGACCTCAGGAAAGGCAACGCATTTAACCTTAATCAAAAGATCTATAAACGCTTTTATGAGTTTCACGATTTCCAGTTGGTAATGGTTATGCCCTATGGAACGGAGGAGGTGGTTGAAGATATCAAACAGGAACTCAATCAGCTTACCGATGCATCCAATTGGATCTTTATCTATGCCGACGACTCAGAAATAGAACGTATTTTTTCCTCCCTCAAAACGGATATTAGCCTGAATAATGAAATGGGCACGCCCTATGTATTTATAGTGGACAAGGATAGAAACCTGAGGGGCAGAAAAGAAGATGAGGACGTTGGTACCAAATACGGTTTCAATACAAATTCTGTTGCCGAACTCAATAATAAGATGGAGGATGATGTAAAGATCATCCTGGCGGAATACCGCTTAGCCCTGAAGAAAAATAACGCCGAAAGAAGCAATTAATGAACAAGAAATACACTTATATCTGGGTTTCTCTGATTGTGCTGATCTTCGGTATCATCTTTATTCCAAGGATCATTGACCGAATTAAGTCGGGAAGTATCGTTGAAAATACAAGAATGAATGTCGCTGAAGGAGCGGGTCGACCTCTCGAATACATTACCTTGAATGACAAAAAGCGCCGTGTTCCGGCCTTTAGTTTTCTAAATCAGGATAGCCTTTTAATAACCAATGAAGATTATAAAGGGAAGGTCTACGTGGTTGAATTCTTTTTTACAACATGTCCTACCATCTGCCCGATTATGAATCAAAACTTGGTGGAGATTCAGAACGAATTCAGAGAGTTTGAAAATTTTGGAATAGCTTCTTTCACCATTAACCCCGACTATGATACTCCGATGGTTTTAAAGGAATACGCAGAGAAATACGGTATTACGGACATGGACTGGAACCTGCTTACGGGCGACTCCCAGGAAGTTATGAAACTGGCCAACGAAGGCTTTAACATTTTTGCTGCCAGCTCTCCGGACGTGCCGGGAGGATTTGAACATTCAGGGCTTTTTGCCCTGATCGATAAAAACGGTTACCTGCGTTCCAGAAAAGACGCTTTTGGCAATCCTCTGATATATTACCGCGGTACTATCAGGGAATCGCTGGGCGAAAATTTTGAAGGGGAGCAGGAGCAAATCAGTATTTTAAAAGAAGACATCAAAAAATTATTGGAAGAATAAGATGAGTACGGTAAGCTTAAATGAAAAGCAAGTCAATAGGGGAATTACGGTTATTTCTATCGTAATCCCAATTGTAGTAGCAGTCCTGTTTGGCGTGCGGATACCGGATGTGGAACCCCTTAGTTTTCTGCCTCCCATTTATGCGTCAATAAATGGTCTTACAGCAGTTCTGCTGGTAGCTGCTGTCTGGGCTATCAAAAACGAAAAAAGACAGCTGCACCAGCGATTGATGACCACTTGTATAGCGCTATCATTGGTCTTCCTGATCATGTATGTGGCCTATCATATGACCTCTGATTCAACACCCTTTGGTGGAGAAGGTTGGGTGAGATACGTCTACTATTTTATTCTGATTACCCATATCTTACTCTCCATAGCCATTATTCCGCTTGTTCTGCATACCTATGCCCGAGCGTACTTAAAAAATTTTGAGAGACATAAAAAACTGGCGAGAATTACCTTTCCCATCTGGTTATACGTTGCCGTAACGGGAGTGATTGTGTATCTGATGATTTCGCCCTATTACTCTTATTAAAGCACTGTTGATGATCAAAAAATCACGCTTTAAAATATTCAATAAACGCATGATCCTATTGGGGTTTGCAGTATTATTCCCTTTCCTGGCTGAAGCGCAATGTGCCATGTGCAGAGCTGTTCTGGAAAGTGAAGGCAACACTTCAGTTGCCGAAGGGATCAATAACGGAATTGTTTACCTTATGGCCATTCCTTACATCCTGGTAGGTGCTCTTCTTTTCTTTATTTACCGCAAGGTAAAGACCTGAAACGATAAATTTAACATTGATTTAAGGTATATTCTTGTAACAATACTCATCTTGGGAAGTCTATATAACACTGCAAGGCTATAACACTGACCCAATGTTCGATCTTGAGAGATGGCAAGAGATTTTTGATACCATCAGAAAAAACAAATTACGTACTTTTTTAACCGGTGTCTCTGTGGCGTCAGGGATCTTTATTTTGGTTATCCTTCTGGGCTTTGGCCAGGGTATGCAAAACGGGATCAGCTACGAATTTGAACAGGATGCTACCACCATCGTTGAGGTCTGGCCAGGCGTTACCACAAAAGAGTACAAAGGATTGAATCCGGGCAGAAGGATTCAATTGCGCAATGAGAACTACGAAGCTGCGAATTCCCTCCTTGGCGAAGAGATCGAATATAAATCACCCTTGATTTTTGTCAGAAATGTCAACGTCAATTACGGAAAAGAAGCCTTAGTCTATGGCGTTAGGGGTGTTTCATATGATTACCAGTTTATAGATAATGCCAAATTACACGAAGGACGGTTCCTGAATTACCAGGATATTGCAAGCACGGCTAAGGTGGCCCTCATTGGAAAAAAAATCAAAGAGGACGTCTTTAAGAGTGTTGAAAGTCCGATAGGAGAATTCATCAATATTTCAGGAATCCTATTTAAAATCATCGGAGTCTTTGATGAGCGGGAACAGAGAGAAGAAGAACGTATCTACATTCCGGTGACCACCGCCCAAAAGGTATTCAACGGGGCAGACTATATCAACAATATTTCTTACACCCTTCCCAAGGTGGACAACTTTGATGAAGCTGTTGCCCAAGCCGTTGTATTTAAAGACAATTTGCAGTCTTATCTTCAGCAGGTCCACACGGTGGCTCCTGATGACACAAGCGCCATACAGGTGTGGAGTGCATTGGAAGAGGCGAAGCGATATTTTAGCCTGATTGGCAACATCAAATTTTTCTTTTGGTTTGTAGGCATATGCACCATCATTGCAGGCGTGGTTGGAGTGAGCAATATCATGCTTATTGTGGTTAAGGAACGCACAAGGGAAATCGGAATACGAAAAGCCCTTGGGGCGAAACCCTTGTCTATCATAGGAATGATCTTGCATGAGGCGATTTTCGTCACCGCAATTTCAGGCTTTGCCGGGCTGATTTTTAGTATGGGACTACTCGAAATAGTTGGCCCTTACATCGAAGTAGATTACGTTTTAAATCCATCCGTGAATTTTAATGTAGCCCTGGCTACGGTTTTTGTTTTGATTGTCGCCGGGACAATTGCAGGGTTTTTTCCTGCCTGGCGGGCTGCACATATTCATACCATTGACGCATTGCGGGACGAATAAGTATTAAGAAGTAACACTATGTTCAACAGAGATCGTTGGAAAGAGATATTGGAAGTACTCACCACGAATTGGTTTCGTACGGTGCTTACGGCCTTTGGGGTATTTTGGGGTATTTTGATCCTGATCATACTGCTTTCTGCCGGGAAGGGACTTGAGAATGGTATCCGCGCCGATTTTGGGGATATCGCCACCAATACGATGTTTATGTGGACTCGCAGTACAACAAAAGCGCATATGGGTCTGCCCATTGGACGGAATTTCAGATTTAAAACAGAAGATGTAGAAACCCTGAGAGAAAAATTCCCTCAATTGAGATTTATTTCTCCAAGAAACCAGCTCGGTGGTTTCCGTGGAAGCAATAATGTTGTCCGGGGAATCAAAACGGGAGCTTATAACGTTTACGGTGATTATCCCGAGATTATTCAGCAGGAGCCCATGGCCATCACTGCAGGCCGATTTATCAATCACAACGACATCAACAATAATCGGAAAGTGGCCGTTATAGGCTTGGGTGTCCGCAATGAATTGTACGATCCGGGAGAAGATGTAATAGGTACATACATCAAAATCCAGGGGGTAAATTTTATGGTGGTGGGGACCTACAAGAAAAGATCCAGCAACGGAGACGGGGAGGAAGGTCAGAAAGAAATTTATGTGCCCTTTACTGCATTTTCCCAGGCCTTTAATCAGGGGAACAATGTGGGTTGGATGGCGATCACGGCAAAAGATGACTACCCCATCACCGGATTAAAAGAAGGTATTGTAAATGAAATGAAAACTGCTCACAAGGTCCATCCGGAAGATACAAGGGCCGTTGGATTTTTTGATCTTTACGAAGAGTTTAACCGGGTGGAAAGCCTGTTCGGGGCCATGAGTTTTATTGGATATTTTGTAGGAATCCTGGTCCTCTTATCCGGGATCATTGGCGTGAGCAACATCATGCTTATCGTTGTTAAGGAACGCACTAAAGAGATTGGAATTAGGCGTGCCCTGGGAGAAGATCCCTGGTCGATCAGGAAACAGATCCTGCTCGAATCTATCTTTCTTACGATTATCTCAGGCATGGCAGGCATTGTCATTGGTGCCTTGTTCATATACGGGGTAAATGCTTTGTTGGAAGCGAACGGACCTGTAGACATGTTTATGAATCCAAGTGTCAATCTCGGGGTCGTCTCAGCCGCCCTTGTCATTCTTATTATTTCAGGTCTGCTGGCTGGCTTTATTCCTGCACAAAGCGCAATAAAAGTACGTCCGATTGATGCCCTGAGAACCGAATAAAATAAATCGATCAAACACAATTAGAAATGAAAAAATCAGTAACCGTTATTATCCTCTTACTTATCGTGATCACTTTTGGGGTGGCCATGGTGTATCTGTATCAAAAAAATGCAGAAGACCCTGTGATCTATGAAACAGAACAGGCGGAAAAGCGTACCATTATTAAGAAGACTGTAGCTACAGGGAGCATTTTGCCTTTGGAAGAGGTTCTGATAAAGCCAAATATCTCAGGTGTGATAGAAGAAATCTACGTGGAAGGTGGTGATTACGTGAAATCGGGAGATCTTATAGCCAGGATTAAAGTAGTACCCAACCTCAACGCACTTAATGATTCTAAGAACGCCATAGAAGATGCACGAATCAACCTGGAGGATCAGAGGCGAAATTTTGACCGTCAAAGCGAACTCTACTCCAAAGGAGTGGTTTCAAAAGTAGATCTGGAAAGGGCCCAGGTGACATACGATCAGGCCAAACAGGCGTATTCTGCAGCTAACAAACGGTACGACATTGTGCAAACCGGGACTACGAAAGGTCTGAGTAGTTCGGCCAATACTCTTATACGAGCAACCGTAAGCGGAATGGTACTGGAAGTTCCCGTGGAAGTTGGAAACCAGGTCATAGAAAGTAATACATTTAATGAAGGGACAACCATAGCGGCTATTGCTGACGTCAACAAGATGATATTTGAAGGGAAGGTTGACGAATCTGAGGTTGGTAAAATTAAGGAGAATCTCCCTCTTGAAATTACGGTAGGGGCTATAGAGAACAAGGTATTTGACGCTGTTCTTGATTATATCGCCCCAAAAGGAAAAGCAGAGAACGGTGCCATTCAGTTTGAGATCAAGGGAACTCTAAACAAAGGCGATACTGTATTTATCCGGGCAGGGCTGAGCGCCAATGCATCTATTATTTTAGCCAGAGCAGACAGCGTATTGTCAATCAAGGAGGCTTTGGTGCAATTTGATTCTGAGACAAAAACACCCTTCGTGGAAGTAGCTACCGGAGACCAGCAGTTTACCCGCAAAGACATCCAGTTGGGAGTTAGTGACGGCATTTATGTTGAAGTTCTGTCAGGACTTTCAGAAGAAGACAAGATCAAGGTTTGGAATGCGCTTCAGACTGATTCCTTCGGGGGATGATTTTTTAACATAATTTTTCAACAATTTTTGTAACAAATTCAAATCTTGCTAGTCCTATCACAGGATTGGAATCCAATAAAGAAAATTCACCAACCATGATTGAAATTAAGAATCTTCACAAATCGTATAAAATGGGAAGCAATTCCCTCCATGTTCTCAAAGGAATAAACTTTTCCGTTGAAGATGGGGAATTAGTGGCCATTATGGGTTCTTCAGGCTCGGGGAAGTCTACGCTACTGAATATTCTAGGGATGTTAGACGAAGCCGATGAAGGTGAATATCTGCTGGATGGCATTCCAATTAAAAATCTCAATGAGACCAAGGCGGCAAACTACAGGAATAAATTTTTAGGATTTATTTTTCAGTCATTTAACCTCATTAATTACAAGACCGCATTAGAAAATGTCGCCCTTCCGCTTTACTACCAGAAAATGCCCCGAAAGCAAAGACAGGAAAAGGCATTAAAGTACTTAGAACAGGTAGGCCTAAAAGAGTGGTCACATCATTTACCCAGCGAACTCTCAGGGGGGCAAAAACAACGTGTGGCTGTTGCAAGAGCCATGGTTGCAGAACCCAAGGTTTTATTGGCAGATGAGCTTACAGGAGCATTGGATAGTAAAACCTCTTATGAGGTCATGGATTTGATCCAGAAGATCAATGACCAGGGGAACACCATTCTCGTGGTCACTCACGAACCCGATATCGCCCGGATGTGTAAGCGCATCGTTCATCTGAAGGATGGAGTGATCGTCAAAGACGAAAAAGTAAAACAAGTAAAAGCCCTAGCCAATGTTTAGCAGGGATACCTGGCAGGAAATATTTCTCACTATCCGGAAAAACAAACTCCGGACCATTCTCTCCGGATTTACGGTATCGCTGGGGATCTTAATTTTTGTATGTCTGGTTGGATTGACCAACGGCTTACAGAATACTTTTGAATATTTTTTCTCACAAGACGCTACCAATGTGATGTACATTTTCCCGGGTCGGACTTCCATGCCGTACAAGGGGTACAAATCACTTCGGCGCATAGAACTTGACAACAGCGATCTCGCGGATATCAAAAAGGACTTCCCTATGTTCCTTGAATATATCTCACCGAGGATTTTCAGGAGCGCCCTGGTAAAGTACAAAGAAGAATCAAATAACTACACTACCATTGGTGTTGACTGGGGGCAGCAATTTGCCGAGAAGACCATCATGATGAAGGGTCGCTATATTAACCAGGAAGATGTTAAAAATAGAACCAAAAATGTTGCCATTGGAAGATTGGTGGAACAGGATCTATTTGGTAAGAGTAATTCCATTGGTGAATTCATAGATGTTGGAGGAAGTATGTTCAGGGTTGTTGGTGTTTTCCAGGATGATGGGGGAGACAACGAAGAACGTCAACTCTACATGCCCTACACTACAAGACAGCTCATCGAGAAGAATACTGATGAAATCGGGCAGATTGTCATCGGGTTTAAAGAAGAATTAGGATATACCGGAGCGATGGCCTTCCAGCGCAGTTTGGAAAAGTATCTGAAGCAGAAAAAATTCATCAACCCGGAAGATGAGAATGGCTTTTTTGTTCGTAATGTGGCGGATCAACTCAAGCAGAATCAGGATTTTGCAGGAGTTCTGGCCATTATTGCAGCCCTTGTGGCCTTTGGAACCATCATCGCGGGAATTATTGGGATCAGCAACATCATGGTCTATGTAGTAAAGGAGCGGACTAAAGAAATTGGTATTCGCAAAGCGATAGGTGCAACACCCAGATCTGTGATCTCTGTCATATTGCTCGAATCAATTTTTATTACTACAATTTCGGGATTCTTGGGGATGTTCCTCGGAATAGCCCTGCTGAGTACGCTGGGTGATAAGCTGATGGACGACTATTTTATCCTCAATCCGGGTATTGGAACAGGTTTGGCCATTTTTGCCACCTTATTGCTTATCGTTTTTGGTTCCCTTGCAGGATATGTTCCGGCAAAACGAGCGGCGAGAATTAAACCTATTGTAGCTCTAAACGACGAATAGTATGCAATTTTTATTTGATAAAAATACCTGGCAGGAGATCTTCGGTTCTATCGGAAAGAACAAAACGAGGACCATCATTACAGTGATCGGTGTTTTGTGGGGAATTTTTATTTACATCGTCCTCGCAGGAGCTTCTAAAGGATTAGACAATGGCTTTGAAAGGAATTTTGAGACGGTAGCAAAGAATAGCATTTTTACCTGGTCTCAGTCTACGAGTATGCCCTACGCCGGATATAAAACGGGAAGAAGGTTGAATTTAAAAGTGCAGGATGCTATTACCCTGCAAAACAGAGTTCCTGAAATTGAATATATAGCACCGGTAAATACCAAAGGTGTTTTTGGCGGGCAGTCTGCCCTGGGTGTCAGGGGTTTGAAATCTAACAGCTACCCTGTTTATGGTTACTTCCCTGTCATAGCTAAAATGGCAACCCAAAGGATCTATGACAACGGACGGTTTATCAATGATGAAGATATAATTCAGGCTAGAAAAGTTTGTGTAATCGGAGAGCGAACTGAACAGGAACTATTTGAAAAGGATGAAGATCCTATTGGGTCTTATGTTCGATTGGATGGTATTTATTTTCAGGTGGTCGGAGTTGCTAAATTAACCCAGAATACTCCTTTTGCTACGGATGGTGACATATTCATCCCCTTTAGTACATTTAAAAAGTTATATAACACAGGAGACAACGCTCAATATTTCACCATTGCCGCGTATGATGATGCCGATGTGGTGCAGGTGGAAAAGGATATAAAGTCTGTACTGAAGAGTATTCATAGTGTGCACCCGGATGATGAACGCGCCTTCGGGGCCTTCAACCTGGGAGAGATATTCGGAAAAATTATGGGCTTCGCCAATGGACTCACCTTTGTCTCACTAATTGTAGGACTGGCCACCATTCTCGCCGGAGTAATTGGAATTGGAAATATACTTTTGATCTCCGTTAAGGAAAGAACCAAGGAACTCGGAATTAGAAGGGCACTTGGGGCCACTCCCCGGGAAGTACGGTCTCTGATCATTCTAGAATCTGTTTTCTTAACTGTAATTGCAGGTGTAATCGGAATCATTATGGGTGCCGGGGTGCTCAATCTAATTAACAACCTGACACAGGATTCAGACTTTCCCTATACTAACCCCACAGTCCCTATTCCACTGGTTATAGGAGCGTTGCTGGTTATGGTTATTTTGGGAACCCTGATTGGGCTGATCCCTGCACAAAGAGCGGTAAGTATCAAACCTATTGATGCATTAAGAGAAGAATAATAACTAACAACTTTAATAACATACAAAGAAGATGAACAAATATGTAAAATACGGGCTGATCGCAGTTCTTGTCTTAGGGGCTTTATGGGCCGCGGCTTTCTTTATCAAGTCGAACAGCAAAGGAGCGATCGAATACGATACGAAAACCCCTTTTATAGCCAATATTGAAAAGAAAACCGTGGCTACAGGGAAGGTGATTCCGCAGGATGAAGTTGAGATCAAACCACAGATTTCCGGGATCATTGATAAAATTTATATGGAAGAAGGGGATGATGTTAAGGCCGGAGACCTTATCGCAGTCATCAAAGTTGTGCCCAACGAACAAGCCTTGAATTCTTCACAGGGTAGAGTTAAAAACGCGGAAGCAGCCTTGAACAACATCAAGATTGAGTACGATAGAAATAAACAATTGTTTGACAGAGGGGTGATCTCCAGTCAGGATTTTAACAACCTGAAATTGCGTTACGATCAGGCTGTCCTGGAGTTGGAAAACTCCAAAGCAGATTACCAGATCATCCGAATGGGTTCTGCAGGAGGTTCTTCCAGTGCTAATACCAATATCAGAGCTACTGTAAATGGGACCATTCTCGAGATTCCCGTTGAAGAAGGAGACCAGGTAATTCAGAGTAATAATTTTAATGATGGAACAACTATTGCCACAATAGCAGACCTTACAAGAATGATTTTCGAAGGGCAGGTAGATGAAGGTGAAGTTGGGAAATTAAAGGTAGGAATGCCATTGGAAATCAGTCTCGGAGCAATCGAAAACCAAAAACTGGAAGCCCGTTTGAAATTTATCGCACCAAAGGGTGTGGAAGAAGCCGGTGCAGTTCAGTTTAAGATTGAAGGAGATGTGGCTATAAATGATTCCATCTTTATCAGGGCGGGATACAGTGCTAATGCCTCATTGGTCCTTGAAAAGAAAGACAGTATTATGGTTATACCTGAAGCGCTGCTGCAATTTGACAAAGAAGACGACAAGCCCTATGTTGAGATTGCCACAGGGGAACAGCAATTTGAGCGAAGAGATATTGAGATAGGTATCTCTGACGGGGTCAATGTAGAGATCATTTCCGGTCTTACAGAAGAAGATAAGGTTAAGATCTGGAATAAAACGGAACCAATCAAAAAGGGTGAAGAAGAAGAGGAAGAAGCCACATCCTAATAGCTCAAATCTATAACCAAGTAAATAAGCAATCAAAAAACGAGATCATGAGATTTAGAATATCCATCATTTTATTCCTGTTAACCGTTGGGACACTCACAGCGCAGATGAGGAAATGGACATTAGAGGAATGCGTCACCTTTGCGGTTGATAATAATCTAACTATTGAGCAGTTTGAACTGGACCTGGAAAATGCCAGAATAGACAAATCGGATGCGATAGGAAATATGTTACCCAACCTAAATGCGCAAACCAGCACCTCCGGAAATACGGGTCTTATCCTGGATCCTCTAACGAACAGTTTTGTTTCCGCAACCATTTTCTCAGCGAATGCCAATGTTACCTCGGGACTTACCCTCTTTGACGGGTTAAGGAATATACACCGACTTAACAGGGCTAAATTAAATGAAATCGCTAATCAGTATCGATTAGACGACCTTGTAGATGATATCAGGCTCAACGTGGCTAACAGTTATCTCAACATTCTGTCCAATAAGGAATCTCTGAAAGTGGCGGAGGCTCAGTATGCCTTTACCGTTGAGGATCTCAAAAGGACAAGGGAATTGGTAGAATCAGGTGTGGTTCCCAGGGGAGACCTCCTCGAAGTTGAGGCTACTGCAGCAACTCAGGAACAGACGATCATCAACAACCAGAATTTGGTCTTGCTGTCGAGAATCGCCCTGGCGCAACTATTACAGATCACAGATTACGAAAATTTTGACATAGCCGATGAGGAGTTCAATGTACCCCCTTCGGATATTTTAAAATACTCACCCAAGGTAATTTTTGACAAGGCTTTATCTTTTCGTAACGATATTAAATTTTCCGAATCCGGAGTGGCTCTTGCCGAGAAAGATCTGCAAATTGCAAAGGGAGCTGTATATCCAACTATTGGCGCCTTTTTCAATTACAACACCAGATATTCAGATCAGACAAGAGATCCCTTTACTGGAGAGAAGATCGCCTTTGTAGACCAATTATGGATAAATGACGGTATCTCTTATGGGGCCCAACTTAATATTCCAATCTTTAATGGATGGAGTACAAGGAATAATATCAGACGTTCTCAAATCGGGGTTGAACAGGCTAAATTGCAATTGGAGCAAACGAAACTCGATCTCGAAACAACCATCAATCAGGCATATGTAGATGTGCAAAACTCGGCAAAAGCCTATGAGGCTTCTCAAAAAACGCTGGACGCAAGAAGGTTGGCCTATGACTATTCGAAAGACCGTTTTGAAGTTGGGTTGATGAATGCGTTCGACTTTAGTCAGGCTCAGGCCAGAGTGGACAATGCCGCAGCTGAAGTGGTCAGAAATAAATACAATTATATTTTCAGGATTAAGGTTTTGGAATTTTTCTACGGCCTTCCTATTGTCCTGAACTAAACTATCTTTGTGGCCCTATGGCCTTGATATTACAGTTAGAAACAGCATCAACCAATTGCTCCGTTTCCCTCTCGTGGGAAGGGGAGCTTTTGGCATCTAAAGAACACAATAGTCCGTCGTTTTCTCATTCTGAACAGCTCCATCTTTTTATTAAGGATGTAGTGGAAGAAGCGGGAAAAACACTGCAGCAATTAGATGCAATTTCGGTGAGCAAGGGCCCCGGATCTTATACGGGACTAAGGATCGGAGTTTCTGCAGCCAAAGGGCTTTGCTATGCTTTGGGCATTCCTCTTATTTCAACTCGAACACTTAAGGGAATGGCCCTTCAAAAGAACATAAAAAAAGGCGTGATCCTTCCGATGCTGGATGCCCGGCGTATGGAAGTGTATGTGGCCGTTTTTGACGCATCACATAAGGAGTTAGAACCTGCCAGAGCCCAGATTATTACGCCCGACGCTTTTTCTGAATACGCTGAAAAAGGACCTGTTTACCTTATTGGAAGCGGAGCAATTAAATGTAAAGAAGTATTAAAGCATCCAAATTTGCACTTCGACGATACGGTGATTCCTTCTTCCGTATCGATTTGTAAAGAAGTGTATGAAAAGTTCAAAAGTGAATCCTTTGAGGATGTAGCCTACTTTGAACCTTATTATCTGAAAGATTTTATCCTACAGACTAAATCATAAGATGTTGCAGGTAGAGATTTCCTAACCTTTCTGATGTACATCCAGCTGAGGGAAAGGTATTTCTATTCCGGCCTTATCAAATCTCAATTTAGTCTCTTCAATTACTTTGAAATGAGCCTCCCAGAAGTCTTCATTTTTTGCCCAGAATCTAAGGGTAAGATTAACTGAACTGTCTGCGAGTTCACCTACGTAAACAGCAGGAGCAGGATCTTTCAGTATCCCGGCCTGATCTGCGCATATCTCCAGCAAAATATCCTTGGCTTTCTTAATGTTGGAAGAGTAGCCGATGCCAATGTCTATCTTGTCCCTTCGGGTGTCTTCAGCATTAAAATTTATAATGTTGTTATTGGAGAGCTGCCCATTGGGTAATATCGCAACTTGATTGCCAAAGGTGTTGAGTTTGGTTGTAAAAATGGTGATTTCTTTAACCGTGCCGTCTACTCCCTGAGCAGAAATAAAATCCCCTACTTTAAAGGGTTTGAAAATCAGGATAAGAACACCGCCTGCGAAATTAGCCAGCGATCCCTGCAAAGCAAGACCCACTGCAAGTCCGGCTGCACCTACTAATGCCACCAGAGAGGAGGATTTAACACCTAGCTGAGTGATGACCAGAACAAACAAGAGTAGTTTTAGCGCAATGCTGATAAAACTTTGCAGAAATGATTCCAGAGCCAGATCGTAATCTTTTTTCTGGAAAAATTTGTGAACCAGTCGGTTGATAAATTTAACAATCCACCATCCTACTACGAGTATAATAGCGGCCGTAATAAGGTTTGGAAGAATTTCCACCACCCAATCTACTCCCTGGTCAATATATTCCTGATATTCTGAAAAAGATGCCATATACCTGAATTTTGGTGCAAAAAAAGCAAAAATACACGGTCATATCAAATTTTTACCATTAAAGTCTTGTTAAGTCTAAATGAACTACAGAGATGCTAAAGCTTCTTCAGCTGTAGCAACAGGTAACTGGCAGGCACCGTTTTGGCAGATGTAGATCAGGGTTTTATCATGTTTAATTCTTCCTTTGAGTAAGCTGAGGCCTCCTTCTTTGACCGCTCCTGCGAATAAAGTATTCGGCAGGTATTCAGACGCAATCACTTTCGCGTATTCCAGGGCAGATTCACCGGTGATGACCACCTCTTTAAAAGGGAAAACCTGAAATAGTGCAAAATGCATCCAATGTGCATGGCTGTTTGGATGCTCGAGAATACTTTCTTTCATTTGCTGAAGCATTCTTTCAGCGAGCTCCCCGTATTTTCCTTCAGGGTATAGCAAAGCGAGCTTATACAGATTTAGGGCCATAACGGAATTAGAGGCGGGGATAACATTGTCTGTGGTTTCAAAGGATCTCCTTACCGTAATTTCTTCAGTGTCTGAAGTAAAATAAAATAAACCACTCTTCTTATCCCAAAAATGGAGGACACAATAATCTGATAGTTGTTTAGCCTTTTTGGCCCAGCTCTCCTCAAAACTCAATTCGTAAATTTCTAAATAAGCTGCTATGAGATTTGCATAATCCTCCAGGAAACCCTCAATTGAGCTCTTTCCTTCCTTGTGGTTGTGGAACAGACTTCCATCCCCTTTCATGATAGAATTTTCAATAAATGTAAGCGCTTCCGTTGCCTGATCTAAGTATTCTTGTTCTCCCAGGTATCGATAAGCTTCAGCCAGAGCTTTTATCATCAGTGCATTCCAGGAGGTGAGGATTTTATCGTCCAGACCTGGTCTCGCACGCAATTCTCTCTTTGAAAGAAGGGCCTTTTTACATTTTTTTAAACGAGATATGAAATCGCTCGTTTTAAGATTGTGTTTCTGCGCGATCTCTTCGTCGGCGTGATCTCTGATCAAGACGTAGAAATCTTCTTCCCAATGTCCGTAAGAATTAATGTTGTAATAGTCCCGGAACAACGGAAAATCTTCCTGTAATATTTCTGTCAGTTCTTTTTCAGTCCAGACGTAATAGGCTCCTTCCTTAAGATGTCCTTGCTCATTTGTGCTATCGGCATCTAAAGAAGCGTAATAGCCCCCGTTTGCGCACTTCAATTCTCGATTTACGAATACAATGGATTCTTCAACTACCCTTTTATATAAAGGATTTTTATTGGAGGCATAGGCTTTGGCATACAATGAGATCATCTGGGCGTTGTCATATAGCATTTTCTCAAAGTGTGGGACGTGCCATTTGGTATCGACGGCATAGCGCGAAAATCCGCCTCCAAGATGGTCATAAATACCGCCGTATGCTATGCGTCGAAGCGTGGTGTGAACGTATTCATTTGTTTCAGAATCTTTAAATAAGGAGGTAAAATGCAGCAAGAAATTCAGATTAACCGGCATCATAAATTTCGGTGCTCTTTTATAGCCACCGAGGTAAGTATCGAAGTACTGTGACCAATTTTTTACCGCAGATTTTAGATCGTTTTGGGAAAGACTGCCTTCACGCTCTGGGGCAGGTATGATGTTAATGCTATGCAGTCCTTCCTCCATCTGGGCAGCGTATTCCAGTACTTTTGTCTTGTCTGTGGAATACAAGGTGGCAAGCTGTTCCAGGACCTTCGTCCAATCCGTTTTGCGAACATAGGTGGCGCCCCAGAAAGGTCGCCCATCAGGCAAGGCTACAATATTGAGTGGCCATCCTCCACTGCCGGTCATCATCTGCAGGGCGTCCATATAAATATGATCAATATCGGGGCGTTCCTCCCTGTCGATCTTTATATTGACAAAGTGCCGATTCATAACTGCAGCCACTTCTTCGTCTTCAAAACATTCAGTTTCCATAACGTGGCACCAATGACAGGCGGCATAGCCGATGCTGATCAAAAGGAGTTTGTTTTCCTTTTTTGCCTCGAGGAGTACCTCAGGCTTCCATGCGTACCAGTTTACCGGATTATGAGCGTGCTGCAATAAATACGGACTCGTTTC
Source organism: Muriicola soli (assembly GCF_004139715.1). Classification (GTDB taxonomy): domain Bacteria; phylum Bacteroidota; class Bacteroidia; order Flavobacteriales; family Flavobacteriaceae; genus Muriicola; species Muriicola soli. The sequence continues at coordinate 323,080 of NZ_CP035544.1, forward strand.
ATGGATCAGCGCGTTAGTGTGTTCAGGATTGGTTTTCAAGACAGTTAAATTCGATTATTACAGGCAAAAAAAAAGCACCTCAGAAAGGTGCTTTATAATTCTTAAGGCAACCTATTTCACTTCAAAGGTGATCTTCACATTTACGCGGAAGTCGTCCACCTTGCCGTCCTTTACCGTTGCACTCTGTTCATTTACGTAGACAGATCGGATGTTTTTAACCGATTTTGACGCTTGAGTCACTGCTTTCTGGGTAGCATCTTCCCAGCTTTCGCTGGAATTTGCCAATACTTCTATAACTTTTAAAATAGCCATGATTTATTAATTTTAAGTTCTCTTAAAGGAACAAAGAATTTGAGCCAAATACAAATAAACCAAGGGGGTATTAACCATTAATTGCCACTACTTCAGCAACCTTGTCGCCAAGCATATTTTTCAACATGGTTTCTATCCCGTTTTTTAAAGTAAAGGTAGAAGAGGGACAGCCACTACATGCTCCCTGAAGAATAACATTCACAGTTTTGTCCTCTTCATCATAGGATTGAAAAAGGATGTTTCCTCCGTCCATGGCTACGGCCGGTTTCACGTATTCTTCAAGGATTTGGATGATTTGCTGTGAAGTTTCATCATCCGGGTTTACTTTAACTATACTTTCCTGGTTTTTAATCTGTGTACTTTCGGCCTTGTTCGATACAATTTCCTTTCCTTCTGCGATATGATTTCGAATCATTTCACGTAGTTCCATGGTAATCTCATCCCAGTCAGCCATTTCAAATTTGGTTACCGAAATGTAATTTTCATCCATAAAGACTTCTTTCACAAAGGGAAAATGGAACAAGGCCCTGGCGAGCTCAGAATCCTTGGCTTCATCTATATTTTTAAACTCAAAGGTGGCAGGCACCAGCTTTTTATTGGCCACAAATTTGATTACTGCGGGATTTGGGGTTACCTCAGCATATACAGTAACTGCGACTGCAGATTTGGGTGCTTCTTCTATAAGTATAGGAGCTCCTGAGTTGAGGTATTCAACAAGTTGCTGAGCGACCTCGTCTTTGACATCTTCCCATTCTACAATGTCAAACCGTTCAAGGGCGATAAAGTTTCCGGAAATGTAAACGGTTTTAATAAAAGGAAGGTAAAAAAGTTGCTGGGCAAGCGGTGATGCTTTGGCCTCATCAATGTTCTTGAATTCGTAATTCTTTGAAACGGTTAGAAACTGATTGGCCTCAAACTTTAATATTGCCTTATTGTTTGTTTCTTTAACCGTAATTACATACTCTTCCATAGTCTGTGATTTTTTGCAAAAATACAACCATTTTTCAAGCCCCGAAACATATAATAATGTTCTATTTAAGCCGTTATACATTATATTTAAACACCTGGCTATACACCTTGCCCCATCTTAGATGAGAAAAATCCTATTTATTTTGTTCGCCTACCTCAGTTGTGTTGGAGCCGCCAATGCACAGGAAGGCATTCCGGTTTATTTCGATTATCTCTCCGATAATTATTACCTGGTACACCCCTCTATGGCGGGTATAGGATTAGGAGGTAAGATACGACTTACCGCACGTAAACAATGGTTTAATGTTGATGAGGCACCCAATTTGCAAACCCTGAGTGTTAATTACCGACTGGGGGATAGTCCCAGTGGGGTGGGAGCCATCCTGTTTAATGATGCCAACGGGTATCATTCCCAAACCGGCTTTAAAGCTACCTATGCGCATCATCTGCAGTTTGGAGAGGATATAAGGCTGCTCAATCAGTTGTCTTTTGGTCTTAGCGCCGGGGTGATACTAAGTAGTCTTGATGAAACCGAATTCAGGTCGGTGATCCCCGACCCGATAATTTCAGGAGCCAGAAATAGTGTGGGATATTTTAATGTGGATTTTGGGATGTCATACAATTATATGGAATTTTACGCCCACGCTACATTGCTTAACGCCTTGGGCAGTGGCCGTGATCTATACACAGCCATAGAATTTGACAATTTGAGAAGATACCTTTTCTCCGTAGGCTATATTTTCGGGAAGACTGAATGGAGGGTGGAACCCTCGATTTTATTCCAACTGACCGAATTTACCGAGGAGGAAACAATAGACATCAATGCGAAGGTATATCGCGATGTTCCCTTTGGTACTGTATGGGCAGGTTTGTCTTATAGAAGAAGCTTCGACGGCGCGCAATACCAGGCTAATGGCCAATTTGGGGAACAGCGGTTGCAACTGTTTACCCCCATTGTCGGTTTTAATTACAACCGATTTATGTTCTCTTATAATTACTCCTATCAGAATGGAGATATCCGTTTTGACAATGGTGGTTTTCACCAGATCACCCTGGGATACGATTTTGGACCAGAGAGACAGAACAGGTTCGACTGTTTTTGTCCTGCTGCCAACTAAAAAGGACCCCGAAATTCCATTCAGAGTCCTTTATTTAGTTTAATTCTCTATTTCTTATTCCCAGTACAAGTTTTTAGTTGAAGCCTGTTTTTTTATTGCATTTAACATGGCCTTTTCCAGTTCTCCCGTTTCACTCTTTTGTTGTTTGGCAATATAGGCTTCCCGCTTCGCATTTGCCTGTTGTATTTCCTCCTGGATTTTACGTCTTTCTGCTTTTTTTCCTTCGAGGAATTTGTTTATTTCTTCCTCAGACTTTCCTCTGATAGCCTCGGGCAGCATTTCTTGCTTATACTTTTTCAAATCAAAATCCTCTTTGGAGGAAGCGTCAACAAGATCCCACTCTGCATTGTTGTAGTACCCTGAGCTTTTGCTTACCGCGCGTTTAACTACAACTACCTCTTGCAGCGCCATCGCCTCTTCATCCTGTACTTCCTGTCGAGCTTTCCGACTCGCCCCCATTGGGCCGTAGGAGACATAAGTTTTATTTAAACGTGCGTTTAAATCTATAATAATGTTATCGTATGGGGTTTTAATATGGACCACTTGTCTGTTGTGGTCAATCGCCATATACTCGCCTCCGGTGATCAAGGCTCCTTCCTGCCAGTGTGTATTTACCCCTTGTGCATAGCTGCCGCAAAATATTGTATTCACTATTATATCTTTCTCTTTTGCATTTGAGGCTGATTCCCTGAAGCTTTTGTTGCCCTGGGTAAAAGGTTCATTTCCTGCAATGAATATCATTTTGAGGTCATCGGGGTTTTTTCCCCATTCTAATTGACGTAAGGACCGGTGAATAACCTGACCGCAGAATTCTTCTCCTCCATTCGTGGTAAGTGAAAACAGTTTTTCTGAAATTTTATCCAGATCACTACTGAATCCAAGTACTTGCTGGATATACCCCTCCCTGGCAGGTAGGTTGTCATTTCCATACTGGTACAGGGCTATTTGCAGTCCGGGCCTGCTGTTGTTGCCACATTTGGCATAGGCAAATTGATTCACGATGTCCCAGAGTTGAGATTTAGCCTGATTTATGAGTCCGTCCATACTATTACTGGTATCTAACAGCAAAGCAATTTTTACTGTTGGCTGCTTATACGGCTGAATTGTTTCAGAATTGATTTGAAGAGCTGTTGAAGATAAATATTCAAGAGATCCCTCCTCGTGGGCGTAGCCAGTCCCGATAATTAATAAGAGGAGAAGCATTGTCAAGTTTTGAAGTTTCTTTTTCATTTTATTGTATTTATAGGATTATTACAGCTGAAAAGTAGCTTGGAACTTTTTCTTAAAAAATGACCAATGAGGGAACGTCTCACTTTAATGAGTGAATGGTACGGTTGTTTTGGGGAAGTGATACAAACTGCCGATTTACAGCTGCTCTCGCAAGGGAGCCCATTTTTTAATACCGTTCAAATGGACTAAGTTTATCCTGATGAAGGGAAGTAAACTAATAAAATATCATTTCACTTTGGCGCTACTTTTGTTCGTTACAGGTCTAAACTCTCAGACACAAAATCAAAGACGGGAGTTTACAGTTTCGGGTACGGTAAAAGTCAAAGAAAGCAATACCACATTATCTGGAGTTGAGGTTATTTCCAACTTTGGACGATTTACTTCTACTAACGCCCTTGGAGAATTTTCAATCCAAGTGGCGAAGGGAGACGTACTTACCTTTAACAGCACTGACTTTGAAGCAGTTAGACACACCGTTCAAGGCCCTGATAATATCATTGTTTTGGTAACAGGAAATGGAGAGAATAAGACCAAGAGGAGGGAGGCATCAACTGCGAGCGATAATCTTGTAAGACACAAAGCCTTTTTAGATTCTGCCAGATTATATCAATCCACCCAAATTGAAAAAAGTGTAGATTTTATTGCTCAGGCCATTTCTGAACTCGGTACAAGGGGTAATAAAAAAGAACTTGCCGAATCTCTTGAACTGCTCGCCGGGGTATACGCCAATTACAATCAATTGGATCTGGCCATTTCCAATTATGAAGATGCCCTGGAGGCAAATTACAGCAG